>JARKSE010000023.1 GCA_029974315.1 Paludibacteraceae bacterium
ACGGCATTCATCTTTTTTAAACCAAGTGCATCTAAAGTAATCTTTTGATCTTTAGGACAGTTGATTCTGCTTCGTACTTGTTGAATTTTTATTTTTGCCATAATCATCTATAATTTAACCTTTAAACACTTTTTCCATAGAAATACCTCTATTTTGTGCCACAGTATAAGCATCACGTAATTCGCTCAAAGCGGTAAATGTCGCTTTTACTAAGTTGTGAGGATTAGAAGAACCTTTTGACTTAGCCAAAACGTCTGTAATACCAACACTTTCAAAAACAGCACGCATAGCACCACCCGCTTTTACTCCAGTACCTTGAGATGCTGGATGAATAAATACTTCGGCACCACCATAACGAGCCACTTGTTCGTGAGGAATTGTACCTTTGTGAACTGGAACACGAATTAAGTTTTTCTTTGCAGCTTCAACGCCTTTAGCGATAGCAGCAGTTACTTCACCAGCTTTACCTAGACCCCAACCAACAATGCCATTCTCATTACCAACCACTACAATGGCAGAGAAACTAAATGCACGTCCCCCTTTTGTAACCTTTGTAACACGATTAATGGCTACCAAGCGATCTTTTAATTCAATGTCACTCGTTGTTTTTACTCTATTATTATTTTCTGACATAGTTGTTTATTAAAATTTAAGTCCACCTTTACGAGCAGCATCTGCCAATTCTTTCACTCTGCCGTGATACAAATAACCATTACGGTCAAAAACCACTGCGGTTACACCACTTTCTTGTGCTTTTTTAGCTACAAGTTCACCCACTTTAGCAGCTTGTTCTTTTTTGGTCATTTTTTCTTTGATACCCAATGAAGAAGCAGCAGCCAAAGTTTTACCTGCAACATCGTCAATAACCTGTGCATAGATTTGTGTGTTACTACGGAATACCGTTAAACGAGGTAATTCTGCAGTTCCACTCACGCGATGACGAATGTGTGCTTTTATCTTTAATCTTCTTTTTATTTTTCCATTCATAATCTTACTAGTTTACGTAAATTATTTACCTGCTGTTTTACCAGCTTTTCTACGAACAACTTCGCCTTGGAATTTAACACCTTTACCTTTGTAAGGTTCTGGTTTACGGAACGAACGAATTTTAGCGCAAACCTGTCCTATTAATTGTTTATCAGCACTTTCGAGCACAATTAATGGATTTTGGTTGCGTTCAGAAATTGTTTGAACTTTTATTTCGTTAGGTAAACCTAAAAAGATGTTGTGAGTATAACCAAGAGAAAGTTCCAAAAGTTGTCCATTGCTTGAGGCACGGAAACCCACACCCACAAGTTCTAATGTTTTTTTGTAACCTTCTGAAACACCAACAACCATATTGTTGATTAAAGAACGATACAAACCATGCATAGCACGATTTTCTTTTTCATCATTTGGACGAGCTACGTGACATACACCATCTTCTACTGTGATGGTAATAGCTGGGTTAACAACTTGTTTTAGCTCCCCTTTAGGACCTTTTACGGTTACTTCACTGTTATTTACGGTAACTGTAACACCAGCAGGTATTTCGATTGGTAATTTTCCTATTCTTGACATTATTATTCCTCCTTCATTAATAGATGTAACATAAAACTTCGCCGCCAATTTTTTGTTCGCGAGCTTCTTTATCAGTCATTACACCTTTCGATGTAGAAAGAATAGCAATACCTAAACCGTTCAATACGCGTGGCATGTCTTTGTAACCAACGTATTTACGTAAACCAGGAGTTGATACTCGAATCAATTTCTTCACCGCGTTAACTTTGTTAACCGGATCATACTTCAAGGCTATTTTAATTGTACCTTGATGGCCTTCTTCTATAAACTTGTAGTTTAAGATATAGCCTTTGTCAAAAAGAACTTTTGTAATTTCTTTTTTCAAATTAGATGCGGGAATTTCCACCACTCTATGATTAGCTTGAATGGCGTTTCGCAATCTGGTTAAATAATCTGCAATTGGATCTGTCATAAAATTAAAATTAAATTGATCCCGATAATCGGGACAATATTTAGTTAATATCTCTATCTGATATTGAAACAACAAATTACTCCTTCAAAATAAAAGAGTAATTCTATGTTATAAATACTACCAACTAGCTTTCTTTACACCTGGGATCAAGCCGGCCGAAGCCATTTCACGAAACTGAATACGCGAAATCCCAAATTGACGCATGTAACCTTTGGGACGACCAGTGATTTTACAACGGTTGTGTAAACGTACATACGATGCGTTTTTAGGTAAAAGTTGCAAGCCTTCATAGTCGCCAGCAGCCAATAAAGCTTTACGCTTTTCAGCATATGTATCTACCATTATAGCTCGATGTACCTCGCGAGCTTTCATTGATTCTTGTGCCATTTTTTATCCTTTCTTTATTAGTTTTTCTTAAATGGTAACCCAAATTCTCTTAACAGTGCAAAACCTTCTTCGTCTGTTTTTGCTGTTGTTACGAAAGTGATGTTCATACCTAGTATTTTAGAAATTCCATCGATATTGATTTCTGGAAAGATAATCTGCTCGGTAATACCCAATGTGTAATTACCACGACCATCAAGTTTTGATTCAATACCTTTGAAGTCACGAATACGAGGCAAAGCTACTCTCACTAAACGTTCCAAGAATTCATACATTTTTTTGTCTCTCAAGGTTACACGAACTCCAATAGGCATTTTTTTACGTAATTTGAAGTTCGAAATGTCTTTTTTAGACACTGTTTGTACGGCTTTTTGACCAGTAATAGCAGTCATTTCTGCAATGGCGGTATCGATAATTTTTTTATCAGCAACGGCCATACCTAAACCTTGGTTTAACACTATTTTTTCAAGGCGAGGAACTTCCATTACGGACTTGTAACCAAACTCCTTAACCAAAGCAGGAACGATGCGTTCCACGTAATCTTTTTTTAAGCTATCTGTTGTCATTATTTAATCTCCTCTCCTGATTTTTTTGAATAACGAACTAATTTGCCTTCAGCATTTTTACGACGGCCAATGCGAGTTGGTTTTCCTGTTTTAGGATCCACCACATTCAAGTTCGAAATATGCAAAGCAGATTCTTGTTTTACAATTCCACCTTGTGGGTTTTTCGCATTAGGTTTGGTGCTTTTAGATACCATATTAATGCCTTCCACAATAGCGCGCTGTTTGTCGACGAGCACTTTCAAGACACGACCAGTCTTGCCTTTGTCTTCACCGGCATTTACATACACTGTGTCGCCTTTTTTTATGTGTAACTTACTCATTATTTTACTGTTTTACAATTTGTTAAAGCACTTCTGGTGCAAGTGAAATAATTTTCATATTGGTAGCGCGTAATTCACGAGCTACAGGGCCAAAAATACGGCTACCGCGCATTTCACCACTGTTACTCAATAGCACACAAGCGTTGTCGTCAAAACGAATATAAGAGCCATCAGGACGACGAACTTCTTTCTTCGTGCGCACAACAACAGCTTTTGTTACACTACCTTTTTTCACATCACCCGATGGGATTGCACTCTTCACAGTTACTACAATTACGTCACCAATGGTTGCGTAACGTTTTCCTGTTCCACCCAATACGCGGATACACAAAACTTCTTTTGCACCGCTGTTATCGGCTACTCTAAGTCTGGATTCTTGTTGTATCATAATTACTTAGCTCTTTCGATAATTTCTACTAATCTCCATCTTTTGGTTTTACTCAACGGACGAGTTTCCATGATGCTTACGGTATCACCAATATTGCATTCATTGTTTTCGTCGTGTACGTGGTATTTTTTCGTTTTATTAACGAATTTACCATAGATAGGGTGTTTTTCTTTCCATTTTACTGCAACGGTAATGGACTTATCCATTTTATTGCTGAAAACAACACCGATTCTTTCTTTTCTTAAATTTCTTGTTTCCATTTGGATAATCATTATTGTTGTTGAAGTTCACGTTGACGCAATTCTGTCGCAAAACGCGCAATGGTTTTACGAGATTCTCTTATTTGAGCAGGATTGTCAATTGGAGAAATGGCGTGATTCAGAGTAAGACGAGATAAGTGTTCTTTTTCTGCGTCTAAACGCTCCTGAATTTCTTTTGTTGTTAATTCTTTTATTTCTCTTGTTTTCATAATCCTTAAACGTTTTGAGTTGGGTCATAATCACGTCTTACGACGAACTTAGTAGCAATTGGTAATTTTTGAGCTGCGAGGCGTAAAGCTTCTTTTGCAACTTCAAAAGGTACACCTTCTACTTCAATAAGCATACGGCCAGGGCTAACTGGTGCCACGAAACCTTCTGGAGCACCTTTACCCTTACCCATACGTACGTCAGCAGGTTTTCTTGTAATTGGTTTGTCTGGAAAAATGCGGATCCAGATTTGACCTTGACGTTGCATGTAACGAGTTACTGCCACACGAGCTGCTTCAATCTGACGACCTGTAATCCATATCGTTCCTAACGATTTGATACCAAAAGAACCGAACGCCAGCTGATTTCCTCGTTGAGCGATGCCTTTTGGATGGCCATCTTGCTGTCTTCTGTATTTTGTCTTTTTAGGTTGTAACATAATTTGTATAATTCAAATTCGTTCGATAATTATTTTTTTCTCTTTCTGAAGCCTTTTCCTGTATTGCCTCTTTCATTATTGGCTGCACCACGACCACTTTCTTTAGTAGAAGTAAATTGTGGTGTTAAGTCTTTCTTGCCATAGATTTCACCACGGCAAATCCAAACTTTGATACCAATAAGACCTACTTTCGTCAATGCCTCTGCATGACAGTAGTCAATATCAGAACGGAAAGTGTGTAATGGTGTACGTCCTTCTTTATACATTTCAGAACGAGCCATTTCAGCACCATTTAAACGGCCAGATACTTGAACTTTAATACCTTCAGCACCCATACGCATTGTTGATGCGATAGCCATTTTCACAGCGCGACGGTAAGCAATTTTACCTTCCACCTGACGAGCGATATTGTTAGCAACAATTACAGCGTCCAAATCTGGACGTTTTACTTCGAAGATGTTGATTTGTACATCTTTGTCAGTAATTTTCTTCAGTTCTTCCTTCAACTTGTCAACTTCTTGTCCACCCTTTCCGATGATCATACCGGGGCGAGCAGTGCAGACTGTGATAGTTACAAGTTTCAGTGTACATTCTATAATGATTCTTGATAAACTGGCTTTAGCAAGACGGGCATTGAGATATTTTCTGATTTTGCTGTCTTCAAGTAAAGTGTCACCATAATTGTTTCCACCGTACCAGTTTGAATCCCAACCGCGAATAATACCAAGGCGGTTACTAATTGGATTTGTTTTCTGTCCCATCTAGCTTAATTTTGATTATCGTTAGTATTCTTAGTGTCTACAAATAACGTTACGTGATTTGAACGTTTACGAATACGATAGCCGCGTCCTTGTGGAGCAGTACGTAATCTTTTGAGCATGCGAGCAGAGTCTACATACACTCCACTAACATATAAATTACCGTTTTCTGCTTTTTGCTTAGTTTTTTGTTCCCAATTAGAAATAGCAGAACGAAGTAATTTTTCCATTTTCCCTGAAGCTTCTTTAGTTGAAAATTTCAACACGCTAAGTGCTTTATTTACTTCCATACCGCGAATCATATCGGCGACCAAACGCATCTTACGAGGCGAAGTTGGCACATCGTTCAATTTCGCGAAGTAAATTGATTTCAGGGCTTCTTTTCTTTCTTCGGCAGATTTTCTTTTTCTTGCACCCATGTTTATTTCTGTTTTTTTATTTTACAAATTTAATGTGCAACGGATTATTTCTTTTTACCACCGTGTCCACGGAAAGTACGTGTAGGAGCAAATTCACCGAATTTGTGACCTACCATATTTTCTGTTACATACACAGGAATAAATTTATTACCGTTGTGAACTGCAATTGTATGACCTACGAAATCAGGCGAAATCATCGAAGCGCGTGCCCATGTTTTGATAACGGTTTTTTTACCACTTTCATTCATTTCTAGCACTTTCTTTTCGAGTTTCAAGTTGATGTAAGGTCCTTTTTTTAATGAACGACTCATATTATTTACTGTTCTTTAAGCGTTATTTTTTCTTTCTTTCAATAATATACTGGCTTGAATGCTTTTTAGGAGCACGGGTTTTCTTACCCTTAGCCAATAAGCCTTTGCGTGAACGTGGGTGACCACCTGATGCACGTCCTTCGCCACCACCCATTGGGTGATCGACTGGGTTCATTGCTACACCGCGAACGCGAGGACGACGTCCAAGCCAGCGGCTACGACCTGCTTTACCTGATCTTTCGAGGGCATGGTCAGCATTTCCTACACTTCCTACTGTAGCTTTGCAAGTAGCAAGAATTTTGCGTGTTTCACCTGAAGGTAATTTTACAACTACGTATTTATCTTCACGAGAAGTGATTTGAGCAAAAGTTCCTGCTGAACGAACAAGCGCAGCACCTTGACCTGGACGAAGTTCAATGTTATGAACAACCGTACCAAGCGGAATGTTTTCCATTGGAAGTGTATTTCCAACTTCAGGAGCAGCTTGTGCACCTGAAATTACTTTTTGACCTACTTGCAATCCATCTGGTGCAAGAATGTAACTTTTTTCACCGTCAGCGTAATACAACAATGCAATACGAGCCGAACGATTCGGATCGTACTCAATACTTTTTACTGTTGCAGGAACGCCATCTTTGTTACGTCGAAAATCAATTACTCTATATCTTCTCTTGTGACCGCCACCAATGTAGCGCATGGTCATCTTACCGGTGTTATTACGACCGCCGGTTTTACTAAAACCACCTACAAGAGATTTCTCTGGTGCACTGGCAGTAATTGTGTCGAATGCACCAATAATCTTGTTTCTTTGCCCCGGTGTTGTGGGGTTTAATTTACGTACAGCCATTTTTAATTATTAAATATTGCTATAAAAATCTATTGTGTCTCCATCTTTCAAAGTTACAACAGCTTTTTTGTAAGAAGATGAACGACCATTGATTACGCCGCCTTTTGTATAGCGACTTTTTAGTTTACCTTTTACATTAGAGGTATTTACACTTACTACGGTTACGTTATAGAGAGCTTCAACGGCTTGTTTAATCTCTAATTTGTTGGCACTAGGTACTACCTGAAATCCAACACGATTAAATTTTTCGCCGATTTGATTCATCTTCTCTGTAACGATCGGTTTGATGATAATTGACATGTTTTTACCTCCTTATGCGTTAAAATGTTGTTCAATTTCGGCGATTGCTGACTCAACAAGCACCAAAGCCGAACAATTCAGAATCCCGTAAGTACTTAATTCTGAAACGTTTGAAACTTTTGCCTTTGGCAAATTACGAGCTGACAAATATACGTTTTTATTTGGTTCTGATAAAATTATAAGTGACTTTTTATCAGATATTTTCAAATTATTTGTCATTGCTACAAAATCCTTAGTTTTGGGAGCTTCAAAATTGATTGTATCTACTACAACAATTTCACCCTTAGCTGCTTTATACGACAATGCAGATTTGCGAGCCAATTGTTTTAGTTTTTTATTCAATTTAAAGCCGTAATCGCGTGGAACTGGTCCAAATACGCGAGCACCGCCAACCAAAACAGGTGAGTTGATATCACCACGACGAGCACCACCACCGCCTTTTTGGCGTCCTAATTTGCGAGTTGAACCGGTCATTTCGCTACGTTGTTTAGTTTTGTGTGTGCCTTGGCGTTGGTTAGCCAAATACTGTTTAACGTCCAAATAAATAGCGTGGTCGTTAGGCTCAATACCGAAAATAGAATCGTTTAATGTAACTTTTCTTCCGGTGTCTTCTCCTTTGATGTTATATACACTCAATTCCATTATTTCTCAATTATTACGATTGAACCTTTAGCTCCAGGAACTGATCCTTTGAGTAACAAAAGATTGTGTTCTGGAATTACTTTAATTACTTGTAAGTTATGTACGGTTACACGATCGCCACCTGTGCGACCAGCCATACGCATACCTTTAAATACTTTTGATGGATAAGAAGACGCACCAAGCGAACCTGGAGCACGCAAGCGGTTATGTTGCCCGTGCGATGTTTGTCCTACCCCACCAAATCCATGACGTTTAACAACGCCTTGGTGTCCTTTTCCTTTTGAGGTTCCTACAACGTCAACCCAGTCGTTTTCTTCAAACAACTCTACGGTTAAAGCGTCGCCTAATTTGAATTCTCCTTCGAATCCTTTGAACTCAACCAAGTGTCTCTTTGGAGCTACACCAGCAAGTTTAAAGTGTCCCATTTCAGCTTTGTTGGCATGTTTTTCTTTCTTGTCTTCAAAGCCTAATTGAACAGCCTCATAACCGTCAGTTTCGACAGTTTTAACTTGTGTAACTACACAGGGACCAACTTCGAGAACAGTGCATGGTAAATTTTTACCCTCAGCACTGAAAACGGATGTCATTCCGATTTTTTTTCCAATTAATCCTGGCATTTCAATTAAATTATTATTAGTTAAAATTTACGGGATTGCCCGTGTTTTTCTCTTTTTTAAAGTTTAGAATTACACTTTAATTTCCACTTCTACACCTGAAGGTAATTCAAGTTTCATCAAAGCATCTACGGTTTGAGCTGTTGAGCTATAAATGTCGATCAAGCGTTTGTAAGAAGATAATTCGAACTGCTCGCGTGCTTTTTTGTTAACGAAAGTAGAACGGTTTACGGTGAAAATACGTTTGTGAGTAGGTAGTGGAATTGGACCGCTCACTACTGCACCAGTAGCTTTCACTGTTTTTACGATTTTTTCAGCTGATTTGTCAACCAAGTTGTGATCGTAAGATTTGAGTTTGATTCTAATTTTTTGACTCATGTCTGTTTTTGTTTATAATATAAATAGTTAGTTTTATAACGAATAATATACGCATTAAGAGTCATTCGCTAATGCGCATATTATTTAGTTTTTGTTACAATAATTCTACGTGACCTTTAGCTTCTGCAACAACTTCTTTAGCAATTGCATTAGAAACCTCTGCGTAATGCGAGAATTCCATTGATGACGTAGCACGACCTGATGAAATCGTACGCAAAGCTGTTACATAGCCAAACATTTCTGACAAAGGTACTTTAGCTTTTACAATACGTGCACCAGTACGGCTCGATTCCATGCCTTCTACTTGACCACGACGTTTGTTCAAGTCACCAATTACGTCACCCATACTTTCTTCTGGAGTTACAACTTCCAATTTCATAATAGGCTCCAATAGTGCTGGACGCGCTTTAGCACAAGCATTTTTAAACGCAATTTGAGCACAAATCTCAAACGACAATTGGTCTGAGTCTACTGGGTGGTATGATCCATCAACCAACACAACTTTCATTGAATCGACAGGGTAACCTGCTAACACACCATTTTTCATGGCTACACTGAAACCTTTTTGTACTGATGGAATATACTCTTTTGGAATGTTACCACCTTTCACTTCGTCTACAAACTGTAAGCTTCCTTCAAAGTTTTCGTCTTTCGGACCAACTTGTACAATGATATCAGCAAATTTACCACGACCACCGGTTTGTTTCTTGTAAACCTCGCGCAACGTAACAGTTTGCGTGATAGTTTCTTTATAAGCCACTTGAGGACGACCTTGATTACATTCCACTTTAAATTCACGCTTTAAACGGTCTATAATAATTTCCAAGTGAAGCTCACCCATACCTTCGATTACCGTTTGACCTGATTGTTCGTCAGTATGAACGGTAAACGTAGGATCTTCTTCAGCCAACTTGCTAAGACCGATACCTAATTTATCAATATCGGCTTGCGATTTAGGCTCAACAGAGATACCAATAACTGGAGCCGGGAAGTCCATTGATTCCAATACAATTGGTGATTTTTCATCACACAAGGTATCTCCTGTACGAATATCCTTAAAACCAACTCCTGCACCAATATCACCTGCGCCAATAACTTCAACTGGATTTTGCTTATTTGAGTGCATTTGGAAGATACGTGAAATACGTTCTTTTTTATCAGTACGAGGATTGTACACATAAGAACCTGCATCCAAATGCCCTGAATAGACACGGAAGAAGCACAAACGACCAACATAAGGGTCTGTAGCAATTTTGAATGCCAGAGCAGCCAACGGTTCGTCTTCGCTTGGTGTGCGTATCAATTTCTTTTCAGGATCACGAGGATCTGTACCATCAATACTTGGTGTGTCAAGTGGAGAAGGCAAATAGGCGCAAACTGCGTCAAGCAAAGGTTGAACACCTTTATTTTTAAATGATGAACCCAAAATAACTGGGTTAATTTCCATAGCACAAGTGCCTTTACGGATTGCAGCATGAATTTCTGCTTCTGTGATGGTAGATGGATTATCAAAATATTTTTCCATCAACGTATCATCTAAGCCTGCAAGTGTTTCAAGCATTTTATCTCTCCACTCTTCCGCTTCTGCTTGTAAATCAGCTGGAATTTCTTCAACTTCATACGAAGCTCCCATAGCCTCATTACGCCAAACAAGAGCTTTCATACGAACCAAATCAACTACACCTAAGAAGTTTTCTTCGGCACCAATCGGAATTTGAATAGGACAAGGATGTGCGCCAAGAACAGTTTTAATCTGAGTTACTACTTCAAAGAAGTTAGCACCAGAACGGTCCATTTTGTTCACATAACAAACACGAGGAACATTATATTTATCTGCTTGACGCCACACTGTTTCTGATTGAGGCTCAACACCACCAACCGCACAAAATGTAGCGATAGCACCATCAAGTACACGTAACGAACGTTCTACCTCAACGGTAAAGTCAACGTGCCCCGGAGTGTCAATCAAATTCATTTTGTATTTATTACCATCATAAATCCAGCTAGTTGTTGTAGCTGCTGACGTAATAGTGATACCACGCTCTTGTTCTTGTGCCATCCAGTCCATGGTAGCAGTACCATCATGCGTCTCACCAATTTTGTGAGTTAAACCGGTATAGAACAAAATACGTTCAGAGGTAGTAGTTTTACCGGCATCAATGTGAGCCATGATACCGATATTTCTAGTATAGTGCAAATCTTTTTTTGCCATTTGTTTAAAATCTTTTTTACCTTAGTTAGTTAAAAACGGAAATGAGCGAACGCACGGTTAGCTTCCGCCATACGGTGAATTTCTTCTTTACGCTTAAAAGCACCGCCTTGGCTGTTATAAGCATCAACGATTTCTGCAGCCAATTTCTCAGCCATAGAACGACCAACTCTTTTACGTGAATATAATATAAGGTTTTTCATCGAGATAGATTCTTTTCTATCTGCGCGAATTTCGGTAGGAACTTGGAAAGTAGCACCACCAACACGACGAGATTTAACCTCAACTTGTGGTGTAACGTTTTCTAACGCTTTTTTCCAGATTTCGAGAGGAGCAAGTTCTTCATTAGGAAGTTTTGCTTTTACTGCATCAAGAGCACCGTAGAAGATTTCGAAAGAGGTGTTCTTTTTGCCATCATACATCAAATGGTTTACAAATTTAGTAACCATTACTTCGTTAAAAATTGGGTCTGGTAAAATAACCCGCTTTTTAGGTGTAGATTTTCTCATTTTTTTTGTAAAATTTCGTTTTTGTTTTGGTTGTTTTGCTTGTCTTCAACGTATCCCTCTGGATGCATTTACTCAACCTTCATCGATAGCCAAAAATCAAAAACAGGTTTTAAAACTCTGTGAATAGAAATGGTTTAATTACTTTTTAGGACGTTTTGCGCCATATTTTGAGCGACGTTGTGTGCGTGATGAAACACCAGCAGTATCTAATGTACCGCGAACGATGTGATAACGTACACCTGGTAAGTCTTTAACACGACCACCACGCACCAAAACAATAGAGTGCTCTTGCAAGTTGTGACCTTCGCCTGGAATATAGGCATTGACCTCTTTTGAGTTTGTCAAACGAACACGTGCAACTTTACGCATAGCCGAGTTTGGTTTTTTAGGCGTAGTCGTATAAACACGCACACAAACACCACGACGCTGTGGGCACGAGCCTAACGCTGGCGACTTGCTGTTTTCTTCCAGAGTAACCCTTCCTTTTCTAACTAATTGCTGAATTGTAGGCATTTTTTCTGATTTTTAATACTTAAAACTTTTAATTCTTCCCACTATTTGGGGCTGCAAAGGTACAACTTTTTTTGAAACTAACAAGGGGGCAAACAATTATTTTGCAGAAAACTTATACTTTACTAAATTGAAAATGAACTCATATAGAAAAAACATACAGAGAGACGCTTCTTATTCTATTTTATCTGTCAAATATTTGATATTTAAAATATTGTTTGTACCTGCTGTAAAGCAAAATACTTTTTATGTATGATATACATCATAATCTTATTTGTAATATCTCTTGTGATAACGTTAATCTATTTAATATTACAGGAATTTTATTTGTATTTCCATTTTTGTATCAAATTAGCTATCTTTGTAGCATGATGAAGAAACTAATTATTTTTGATCTCGATGGCACTTTGTTGAACACTATTGATGACTTAGCCGCTGCCACCAATCACGCTCTAACTGAACATGGATACCCCGCACATCCTGTAGAAGCATATAATCTATTTGTAGGAAACGGTATCAATAAGCTATTTGAGCGCGCTTTACCCGAAGAAGCACGTACGCCTGAAAACATTTTACGCATACGAACTTCATTTTTGCCCTTTTATGAAGCTCACAAACTTGACCTTACATGCCCATACGACGGCATACCTGAACTTTTAAGATCACTTACAAAAAACAACATACAACTTGCGGTTGCCTCCAATAAATATCAACTTGCAACAGAACACATGGTGAAGTATTATTTCCCCGACATCCCGTTTGTAGCCGTATTTGGGCAGCGTGAACATGTCCCCATAAAGCCTGATCCAACAGTAATCAAAGATATTCTAAACTTGGCAAAATTAAATAAAGAAAACACGCTATTTGTTGGCGATTCAGGCGTAGATATGCTCACCGCAAAACGAGCACATATTACCGCCGTTGGTGTTACGTGGGGATTTCGAACAGAAGATGAGTTGCGCACCTTTGAACCTGATTACATCGTAGCTAAACCTGATGAGGTTAGAGTTTTATTGAATTTATAAAACATTTTCAGCAAACCCGAGATAAATCAAGTGCTGCTATTAATTACAGGGGTTTATTTATTAATTGGTAATTAGCAAGGCGCTGCTCAGCCATAGTTTCATATTTGGTACCAGGCTGTCCGTAATTGGCAAACGGATAGATAGAAATACCACCACGAGGCGTAAAAACACCTGTTACTTCGATATATTTGGGTTGCATCAGAGCGATAAGATCTTTCATAATGATATTGACACAATCTTCGTGAAATGCACCATGGTTGCGAAAACTAAACAAGTAGAGTTTCAAACTTTTACTCTCTACCATTTTCACTGCTGGCAAATAACTGATGCGAATTTCAGCAAAATCGGGCTGTCCTGTAATGGGGCACAAGCTGGTAAACTCGGGACAGTTGAACCGTACCCAATAGTCGTTTTCGGGATGTTTGTTATCGAACGCTTCAAGCACTTCGGGCGCATAAGTTTGTTGGTACTCGGTTTTGCGACCAAGTAAACTTAATTGATCATTTAATTCCATACTAAATAAACGTAATCAAATATCTTTAATATTCAAAGGATTATAAGATATTCCCTCATCGAAGGTGTCGCTGCCTTCTATCTTTTTAATAGCTTTTACCACACGAATAGTTACGGGCAACACTACGATTTCGTAAAGCGATTTAAGCACAATTTGCACTGCTATCAGCTTGAGTAGTTCGACAAATGGAATAATCCCACCAAACGCAATAGGGAAAAAGATAATAGAATCGGCGGTTTCGCCCACAAGCGTACTCAACACTGCACGGAGCGAAAAATATTTGCCTGCGTGAAGCAATTTCATTTTACTCATCACAAATGCGTTAAGAAATGAACCTACTAAAAAGGCTGCTAACGAAGCCATAACAATACGGGGCGCCAAACCAAATACAAAGTTAAATTCAGCTTCGCCTTCCCAAAATGGAGCTGCAGGTAGCAAAACAGCAATTTGCCCCATAACTACTACAAAAAAATTCATAGCAAAACCGCTCCAAATGATAAGACGTGCTTTTTTAAAACCCCACACTTCGGCAACACAGTCATTGATGATGTACGAAATGGGAAAAACTAATAAGCCGGCAGTCATAGAAATTCCAAAAACTGAAATTACTTTGGTTTCGAGCAAGTTTGCTGTGATAAGGCAAACGTTAAATAAAATGCCCAACAGCATGAAAGGAACAGATACTTTTTGTTTCATATTTCTTGTTTTTTACGTGGTTGACCAAGCACACGATTTATCTCAGTGTGAGATAACAGCAGTATAAAATTATGGCTGCAAAAATACAAAAAAATCACACTCTGATAAACATTTCTTCGTTAGTATTTAAAAAAAAACTATTTTTGTGGTCAAAATCAATAAAAATCACATTAAATCATCTCATTATGGATTCTATCGACAAAACTTTAGATCAATTGCTGGCATCGGGCATTGAATTAGGAAAAAGTATTTTAACAGCATTAGCCATTTATATTATTGGGCGCTACGTCATAAAAGGTGTAAACAAATTAGTGGCGCGCTTACTTGATAAACGTGACTTAGAGCTTTCGGTACGTTCTTTCTTGCGTAGTTTGGTAAATATTACGTTAACAACATTCTTAATTGTTGCCGTAATTGGTGCATTAGGTGTTGAAACCACATCATTTGCTGCTTTATTGGCTTCGGCAGGTGTGGCTATTAGTATGGCATTAAGCGGGAATCTTCAAAATTTTGCTGGAGGATTAATTATTCTGCTAATCAAACCTTTCAAAGTCGGCGATTTTATAGAAGCACAGGGATTAACAGGAACTGTCAAAGAGATTCAAATTTTTCATACCATACTCACCACACCTGATAATCGTGTTAATTATATTCCCAATGGGGCTCTAAGCAATGGCGTATTAACTAACTACAACAAGCAAACTACCCGCCGGGTTGAATGGATTGTAGGCATAGAGTATGGCGAAGATTACGAGAAAGCGAAAGCCTGTATTGAAACTATTTTAAATAGTGATAAACGTATTTTAAAAGAACCCACTACTTTGATTGCTTTAGGCGCATTAGGTGATCATGGGTTGAAAATAACCGTACGCGGTTGGGTTGATGTAGCCGAGTATTGGGATGTCTATTTCGATATCAATAAAGCTATTTACAACACATTTAATAAGGAAGGTATTACATTCCCACTCAACCAACTTACTGTTCATCAAGCAACTAAAAAGTAAAATTTAACAATTTTTTGCTGTTTATGGATCAATTACCACTTTGGAAACACTTTTTACTCTATATACCATCACAACTCTTTGGGTGGATTACTTGTTTACGCAACAAAGCGTTTGATTGTAATTTACTAAAAACAAAACGATTTGACATTCATGTTGTTTCTATTGGCAATATTTCAGTGGGAGGCACAGGGAAAACGCCACATACAGAATATATCATTCGTTTATTGTCGAATAAAAAGCAACTTGCCGTATTAAGTCGAGGCTATAAGCGAAAAACATCTGGATTTATTTTGGCTGACAGCAATGCTACAGCTCAAACTATCGGCGATGAACCATTTCAAATTCTACAGAAATTTCCTGACATTACTGTTGCTGTTGATGAAAAACGTGTACATGGAATTGAACAATTACTCACGCTACCCGTACCACCAGAAGTAGTTTTACTCGATGATGCCTTTCAACACCGCCACATAACACCGAGTTTTTCGATTGTGTTAGTAGATTATAATCGCCCAATTCAGAGCGACACGTTTTTACCTTTAGGACGCTTAAGGGAATCAACAAAAGGCATTCAGCGTGCACAATGTGTAATTGTTACCAAATGTCCCAAACTTGCGGATTTAGATGAGATAACTTGGCGAAATGCCTTGCAGCTATCGCAGCATCAACGGATCTTTTTCTCAACATTTGAATATGAAGCTCCTAAACCATTATTTAATAGCTCATTACTCAATTGGAAGAAAACTCAAATACAAAAATCTCATATTTTGATAGTAACAGGTGTTGTTTCTGCCACAGATTTGTATGATTACATCACGCCATTTGCAGAGACTTTACACAAACTTTCGTTTGCTGATCATCATAACTTTACGAAAAAAGATTTAACTGTAATACATGAAATATTTGATAAGCTGCCAGAACCAAAACTCATTATTACAACAGAGAAAGATGCATCACGCCTATTGCATAATCCATACTTGAATACTGCGATAAAACCATTCTTCTATACGGTAGCTATTAACGTTAAGATTTTAAAGAATCAGGGGAAAGAATTTGATCAACTCTTGTTAAATCACGTAAACTAATACATAAAAAAAGGTTGCTAACCGTGTTAGCAACCTTTTTTTGTACCCCTTGTTCAATATTTTTAATAATATAGAACTTATTTAAGTAGATTACTATACAAGTAGCGCTTAATACTTTTCTTTGGAGTTTTTTCAAACTCGTTAGGATATAACTGCACAGCCACTACGTTTTCGTAAGCAGCCACTATTTTATTTAGGTTTTTACGGTTTTCCTCCATAATGAGTTGCAGTTCAGTCTCTGAAATACTCGCTTCGTCCACAGCATCATAATCAGGATAAACAAAAGCCACCAACTTATTATCAGCATTTTCAATAATCAAACTCTCCATTACAAATGGCATATTGTTTAGCTTAGCTTCTATTTCTTCAGGATAAATATTTTGTCCTGATGGACCTAAGAGCATACTCTTGTTACGACCACGAATATAAATGTAACCATCTTTATCAATGGTTCCCATATCGCCGGTATGCATCCAGCCATCCTCTTCAAGCACAGCTTTTGTAGCTTCCTCATTTTTGTAGTAACCTTTCATCACGTGTTCACCACGAATCATAATTTCGCCCACTTCTGTATAAGGATCGTTTGACATAATTTTCACATCCATAACTGGCAAAATCTTACCTACAGAAGTTAATTTGAATTGATCCCAAGGTGCGTAACTAATTAGTGGAGCACACTCCGTCATACCATAACCGACAGTAAATTTAAACCCTATACGATGGAAAAACTCTTCTACTTCTGGATTTAATGGCGCACCACCAATAATAACTTCTTTAAATTCGCCACCAAATGCAGTGCTTAATTTTTTACGAATAGTGCCTAATATCGTATTATCAATCACAGGAACACTCAATGCCCAGCGCATAGAACGACTATTAAGCAAAGGTTGAATCTGTTTACGATATATTTTTTCGATAATCAACGGTACTGTAAAAATTACTGTTGGTTTTACTTCGGCAAATGCTTTTAATAAAATTTTAGGAGATGGAATTTTTCCCAAATACGTGGTATGGGCACCTACACAAAATGAAGTTAAAAAATCGAACGCACAACCATAAGCGTGAGCCAATGGTAAAAATGCTAACGCACGATCACCCTTGCGAAGTAACTCAGTAGTAATACCAAAAGAGATATTTCCCGCCAAGTTGTTAGCTGTAAGCATTACGCCCTTACTAAAACCTGTGGTTCCCGACGTATAACTAATACAAACTAATTCTGAATTAGGAATGGTTGGATATAATACTTCAGCTGCAGTAAAACCATCAGGATAACGTTTTTCAAATGTTTTAGGCAATGCTTTTGTTACTTTCTGTATTGTTTCACCATCTTTCTGATGTAAACAACGGAAGTCGTTCAACGAAAAAACAGCACGCAATTCGTCCATTTTTTCTTCTTCAAGCGTTTCCCAAATGTTATCGCTGACAAACAATAAAGTAGAATCAGAGTGATTAACAATGTGATGAACATCATTTGGATTAAAGTCTTGAAGAATAGGCACAATCACAGCACCATACGTTACAGCAGCGATGTAAGTCACACACCAACTTGTACCGTTTTTGCCAATCAATGAAATTTTTGCGCCTTGGTCAATACCAATAGTATCGAATAGTAGATGCAATTTGGCAACTTCTGTACCCACTTCTCCATACGTGAGCGTATGTTCTTCAATATAGTCAGTAAAAGCAGGAAGTTCCCAATTATCTCTAATACTGCTTTCAAATAGACGAATAAAATTTTCTTTTATCATTTTCGAATAATCAATAAATTATACATAAAATTCGGTGACAAAATTACTCATTTTTTTTAATTCTGTGCACATTTATGTATAAAAATGCACATTTTAACAAATTTTGAGCAATAAATATCAGATAATCAAGGAAATAAGTAAAAGAATTTTCGGATAAAACAACCTCTTCTTAAACAAATCAACAAAACAACTTTATGGAAGCTAAAGTATTATAAAACAAGCTTTAAGAAGTATTTAAAACAATAATTAACGCATAATAAATAAGAACTCCAATTAGGTTAAAATTTGTTACAGAGTAAAATAATTGCACATTTATACCTATTTTTGTGCCGTTTTTCTCAGAGAACATCAAAGCAGTATAAATTTAGGTTTTTAAGACATATGAAAAAACATCTTTTCATTACCAAAGGATTACTCCTTTTGGCACTTGTATGTATAAGTGTAAACATACATGCTGAAGAGTATTTTATTCAAAATCAAACTCGTACATTTTCAAGTAATGAGAATTACGATGTTCCAATTAATGGTATTCCTGGCATGTTAATCTATTCCATGAGCGAAAGTGGGACTTATAATGCCTTATGTAAATCCTCTTTTAAAATTTTTGCTTCTACAGATGGTCAAAACTTCTCAGAACTCGCTTCATATACACGTTTTAATACATCTGCCATTATATATTTAAACCCTAATGTCAGATATTTGAGATTTAATTTTACTAAGTGTTGGTCAAGTAACCTCAAGTGCAATCTCAATTTTTCCGTTACCAAGGCACTTTCCGTAAATCCTACATCGTTAAATTTAGGTGATGTTTTCGTTGGTAATGAACCTAACACAAAGACTTTTACACTGCACTATTCCAATAGCGCCGCTACAGCCACCACCTACAATCTCACATGCTCAAATCCTTATGTTACATTTTCTCCTACATCGGTTCATGCCAATGCACAAACCAATGGAGCACAGATAATTTCTGTTGGCTATAGTAGCAGTTCACCAGCCACGGGCGTCACCAACGCGACACTAATCGCAACTAACGCTAATCCTACTACACAAACAGCTCCTGTTGCTATATCAATAAATGTAAAAAAATACACCCAAACACTCAGTTGGAAATCAGGTATTGATGTTATGTCGGTGGGCGACGAAGTGATAGAAGCCGCCTCGACTTCTACTAATTTACCGATAACCTACTCGTCCAGTAATTCTGCAATTATTGAAGTTATAAACGGAAAATTGGTTGCCAAAACAACAGGAACAGCTACCATCACCGCCACACAAGCTGGTAACGACATCTGGGAATCGGTTACCTCTACAAAGACCATCGAGGTTACCCAAAAAGTTGTACAACGTATTGTTTGGAATGATGACTTATCACGCTTACGTGTTGGTGACATAGCTACATTATCGGCTTATGCTGTTGACAACGTTACTGGGTTAGCTACCTGATTACCAATTACATACAGCATTTCTACTACTGGAATTGTTACCCTGAACGGCACTCAACTCACAGCTAATGCTGAAGGAGAAGTTATTATAACAGCACATCAAGTAGGTAATACTAATTACGCTGCAGCTACTTACCACTTAAACGCTCGCGTTTTGGCTGCTAGTAGACAAACGTGTAATCCACTCGTTTTAGACGCTGGTGAAAGTAGCATATTAACCATTGATAGTAAAGAATACACCTTAGCTGGAGAGCCTGGATCTCTTACGTTTGACGCTAAATGCGTTGATTTATTGTTGTTTTGGGGAGGTGATTTGAAAGTTGCACAATATGTAAATGGATCGTGGATAGATGTATTTTCACAATGTCCTACAAAAGATACATATACACATTACGGTCCATTTCAACTAAACAGACAAGCTACTAAACTGAAATTTTACACAGTCACAGGAGCTACGGGATATAAATACTTCCGTGACATCAAAGTTACCTTAGCTAAATATGTAGAAGTCAATAAATCTACGATCAATTTTGATATGCAAGCTGGTGCTTCAGCGTCCAATTCATTTACAGTAAACTACTCTAACTTGAATGATGTACTCATGGTCAACCACAGCTCAAATGCGTTCAGTTTTTCACCTTCTGTATCTACACTTGGTAATGGCTGTGGCGATAAAGGTACACAAACCTTTAATGTCGCTCTCAACGCTCCTATTGGAGGGAATTATGAAGATATTATAACGTTTTCGGATGGTACCAATTCGACTCAATTGACTGTTACCGCAAACGTCACAAAACACCCACAAAATATTACGTGGAATCAAGATATCAATATCAACATAGAAAACTCACCACTCACGCTTATGGCTACAGCTAGCAGCGGCTTGCCTGTGAGTTATACGTCATCCAATCCCGCCATAGCAACTATTGACAATGGACAATTGGTGCTAGTAAACAGTGGAAATGTGAGCATTACAGCTTCGCAAGCAGGTAATGGAATATATGAAGCTGCTACCAATGTGACAAAAACAATCACAGTTATCAAACCTGTTGCATTAGCAACCCCTATAATCAGCATCACCGGTACTACCTACAACGATAGCGTGCGCTCTGATGCCAACAAATTCGTCTCCATTGCTTGTAACGATGCTACACCACACACCATCTACTATACAACCAACGGCTCTATACCAACTACAGAGTCACTTATTTATAGTGTTCCATTTGAAATTACCACAACAACCACTGTAACCGCTATAGCAATACCCAATAATTTAATCCATTATAAACCTAGTGAAATTGCAAGTAAGACCTTTGTAGTATTTGATTGCCAATCGTACGTCATCACACATTTTACAAATACTTCAGACAACTCAACCACTATCAATTGGAATAACACTTTAGCAAGTAATGGAATTTTACATTATTGGATAGGAAGTGCTACAACAGTAACCAACTTATCAGAAGTAGCAGTAAATGGCACAGATTATACTTGTTATGATTTAACACCTGCAACAACCTATTATTTCCAACTAAATGATCATTACGGTTGTACATCGGCTATTGACAGTATAACAACGAAAGCCATTTACATATCTTCACTCGAGTTATTTAGAACAGCTGTTGGTTGGAGTATGACACAATTGATTTCGCTGACAAGTAGCGGTCTAACAGGAACTATTACGGCAACGTTATCAAACAACAACAATAACACATTCACGCTGAACAAAACAATATTAAGCAGTAGTGGTGGTGATATTGCAATCACCTTTGCTCCTACAACGGCAGGATCTCATACGGCAACGCTTACAGTTACCAGTGATACTGATAACACATCACGTACTATTATTTTAAACGGAAACGCAACTGTTAGCACGATCGAAAAACCTCAGGTTAAATCTGAATCAACTCTACTTTTAAGCAACACCCCAATTAATGGTTCTATCTACGTGTACGATGAACACGGAGTACTTATTCCAACGGCAATTACATCTGTTTTAAACAATCACGAGATACGTTTCACACAGCCTGATGCTTTATCAAATTTGTCGTGCAAAGAGATTAAAATCACGGTAAAAGATAACACCAATGCACTACTTGATGAGTGACCATACAAAGTTCCAATAATTATTTCAAGGGATTCTACTACGGGCGAAATAAATATCGATACCGACTCATGTACTACATGTGACATTACAACATTAAGTGCAGCTGTCTTAAGCAAAGGAAGCGACACCAAAACATTCCGTGATGTATATGTTACATCTGGAGCAAGTATCCGTATCCCTGAAAACAAGGAGCTCAAAGTTCGCAATTTTTACCTCCAATCTATTGATGACAGCATAAGTTCTGCTTATTTAACAAGTCATAAAGGAAAAATTAGTTGTTCTCAACAAATTATTCATATCAAACGCATTACAAATAATAGCCGATATTTCTTCTTCTCCTTACCATACGTTTGCGCTATGCAAGATATTAAACTGAGCAACGGCAAACCCATAGGCATTTATGGTACTGATTGGATAATCAGAGAATATAACGGCTTACAACGAGGAACCGCGCCACAAACTAATAATTGGCGATCACTAGCTATTACGGATAGCCTGATAGCTGGTAAAGGTTATATCATTGCACTCGGTAATAACGTGGAGTGTGAAATACAATTCCCTGGATACTTACGATCAACCGACCAATTAATAGAAAGTACTTACCAAGTGACTGCTTATGGCTGTGAACCTGAATACGATGCAATCAAACCCAACAATAAAGGCTGGAATTTAATAGGGATACCATCTATCAGCTCATTATACAGCAATAGCACAATAACAGTAAATGGTAATAATATACAATACATCACAGCACCGAATGATGATGGTAGAACGTATAAACAAAAAAAGGTAAATGAATATACATTTGATCCATTCCGTTGTTTCTTTGTACAAGTAAATACCACCGGGAACCTCAACTTCGCTACAAATGGAGTTATTGAGGCGCCTCGCAAAGCTGCTGCTACACGCATTAGCAACGAAATTAGATTGACGGTAACTGGTAAAAATGGTAGTGACTACACTGAAATTATTTTAGGAGATAACCAAACCACAGATTATACGATTGGACACGATTTAGAAAAAATGTATGCAGCTGCCACCATCCCTCAAGTTTATTCTAAAATGAACGGTTATAGATTGGCTTTTAATGCATTACCTATAAGCGATGCCTTTTATATTCCACTGGGTTTTTATGCACCAGTTACAGGCACATACACTATTGATGCCACTAATAATAGCGAATACGGTGTCTATTTGATTGATAACATTACAGGGGAAACAACCAATTTAGCACAAACACCATACCGTTTTGAAGCAAATAAAGGATTAACCGAAACCCGTTTTGCTATCAGTGTAGAACAACGTATAGCTACTACTATTAAGCCAACGACTAATGGACAACAGCCTATTGCTCTAATGTCGACAGGAGGAATATTAAAACTTCAAAATTTACCAATTGGGGCTTCGATTCAAATTAGCGATGCTATCGGTAGAGTGGTTTACACAGCTCGCACACAGTCTGAAATATTAAACGTCACGTTGCCCGTACAAGGCGTATACAACATCAAATTAGCATATAATGGACAAACTCAAATTGTACGTACTATCCGCTAAATAGACAAAAGCAGCACCAAAAAAGGAGAATTCACATTCTCCTTTTTTTATTGTTCTCATAAACCCAAAGATTTAGCTTCGTCCCAAAAAACATCCATCTCTTCGAGACTCATCTGTCGTAAATCTCTGCCTTGTTTTATAGTGCGCTCTTCGAGATAATTAAAGCGACGAATAAACTTTTTATTAGTTTTTTCTAAGGCATTTTCAGGATTGATTTTATACAAACGAGCAGCATTTATCAAGCTAAATAGCAAATCGCCAAATTCGCCTTCTAAATTATCAGACTCCTCCTTAAGAGCTTCCACCTCAAATTCAGCAATCTCTTCTTTTACTTTATCCCAAACTTGTTCTCGTTGTGCCCAATCGAAACCGACACTGCGTGCTTTATCTTGAATACGATGCGCTTTTATTAAGGCGGGTAAAGCCGTAGGCACACCACTTAACACACTGGCATTGCCACCTTTTTCTTTAAGTTTCAGTTGTTCCCAGTTTTGCTTTACAGCTTCAGGCGTATTGGCTTCGGTTGTTCCATAAATATGTGGATGGCGGTAAATAAGCTTTTCAACCAATACATCACACACATCTTTGATATCAAAATCGCCGGTTTCACTTCCCATTTGTGCATAAAACACAACGTGCAGTAACACATCGCCAAGCTCTTTTTTTATATTTTTAAGATCTCTATTAGAGATAGCATCTGCCAGTTCGTAAACCTCTTCAATAGTATTGGAGCGTAAAGATTCAAAGGTTTGTTTTTTATCCCAAGGACATTTTTCGCGCAATTCACTCATCACGTCGAGTAGGCGCGAAAACGATTCTAATTGTTCAACTCTTGTGTGCATAGTTTGTTAATTCATTATCTTATGTCTATCCTGTTAAAATCACCCAGCAACATCGCGGTTATAGACCACAGCATCTTCATGCTACGCTTGTTAGTTCTGCTAAACCTTCTCATATAAATAAATATTTTGTTCGTGTTTATTATGTGACACCAGTAAAGAAACAGTAGTAAATTCTGTTTTTATGGTACTTTTATAACGTTTCAAGCGGACACTTTTGAGTGTATAAATAGCACCGTTGTAGAAGAATGCACCTGAAACTTTGCGGTAGTTCACAAGCTACAAAAAGTAGTAAGAAAAAGCCAAATGCAATATGAGTGTATTATTTTATCCTCATTTAATCATTTTTATTGGCAAATGATTATTTACACGCAAAAAACAAACACCTTTAGCCAACCAAGGAATATGTAAGGTACTACCCGATGTATGCAACGTTCTGTAACAAACGCGTCCTACCGCATCAAACATCGAAATGTGAGCATTAGGTTCTAAATTTTCCAACACAAACCCATTGGATGTTGTAGTATATTGTATTGGCAATTCAGACGGTGTGTACACACCTATTATATTTTCTGTCACCACTTTTACGGGACCATAAACAGCGTTGTTTGTACCTCCTTGGGGTTGCACTGTGTAATAATACGTTTCTCCTTCTATGAGATTCACTACTTCGTGAAACAACAACGTCTCTTGTTGAGGATAATCAGGCAACAACATCGCCGACTCTACCGATTTTAAAACATCAAGCTGTATAGCGTCAATAATCACACGTTTACCAATAACAGCACTAAACTTAAATTTCATTGTCGAGTAATCCGCAGCCGACATTTTAAACATAAATGTTTGATAATTTACACCCGTTGTAAATGTTGTTACCGTTACATCATTACAAAGAACGGTTAATTTTGCACCATTATCGCTACCGTACTGTTTAGCACGCACCAATAACTGAACACTATCTGCATCAACCGCTATAGAAGGCGCAATTATTGAACCTGCCGTACCACTCGATGCCAATCTTACCTCACTCAATTGATTTGTTACAATATAACCAGTAGAAGTCCAACCTGATGGAAGATTTGGCGTACTTACAAAATCCTCGTTGAATTGATTTGTCCACAACGTTTCGCCAGCATCCCCCATCGTAAACACTGATACTTCATAAGACGAAGCATCAACCGAGGCTGTCCATTTTATGGTAAAACGATCACTATTGATGGCTGGTTTAAGCAACGAAAATGAGTCAAACGCCTGTGCCGTTAATTGTACATGTACGGTATCTACTTCATCGCTAAATAACTGTAACTCTACCGTATCACAAGCTATAAACTCAGAATTGTAAGTAATAACTAACGAAGTTCCGGACAAAACTTCATTCGCCGCAAATAACGTGCGTGAAAGTGCAAATCTAGAAGTGTTATGACCAACTATTTTTACACTCAATGGTTTAGTAATACTTTTACCTTGAATAGGAAGCGTCAAATGTTGCGCAAAACCTATCGTATCTGGTGTAAAGGCAAACGATTTGCCATTGATAGGGGTTTTTAAATACGGTTGTCCCGTAATAATGGCTCGTGAAAAAGGCTCTTCCTTCTTATCGCCCCAAATATACTCTGCCAAAGCAGGACAATCAATAAATGGATTTCTATTTCCCTGAATTTTATAAACTTCCTCATTCCGATGTAATTCTTTAGCACTTACAGGGTCAGCTCTGTGCCAAGCCAATAACATGTTGGTTGTCCAATCTTGGAATAATGGATAAGTATCGTGATTATTAACATTTAACTGCATTGACGCATCTGAATTCCATATATCATTCGGAGAAAAGTATTCGTAACACGTCACCATATACATGTAAATTCGGGCAAAATCCCCTTTGTATTCATCAGCTGGTTCCCAAACCATAATAGAATTAATCGGATCACGTAAAAATGAACGTCCACGCTTAATCACGCCGTTATCAAACAACACATCGCCATCCACAACACCCATTGTCCAATTACTTTTTTGATTATTGGCTACTGCATCGGCAGGATTGAGATGATGCAAATCCTTGTACGCCTGATTTTGAGTTCCACCCCACCAACTCTTCGGAAGCGAATGCTCAATATTTATTCCACTTACAGAGTTTACACCATCAAATTGGTACACTTGCTTAGAGTACATATCCCATACAGAACCATCAGGGCGAACATCAGTTACAGGAAAAGCAGACCACGTAGCACCAATGCCACTACCGTAAGCCAACACATTAGCTGAACGAATGATTTCGTACAAAGCCGTTTTTAACTCCCCTTTATTTTTACCTTCTGTTGTGCTGTAATAGCCTGCAGGAATTTGTGCCCACAACGGAATTGTGCAGCATAAAAAAATGTATGTAACTATTTTTTTCAACATTACCACTTATAAACTCCATTCAAAACCATCTTTGGTATCTTTAATAGAGAACCCCAAAGCCGTTAACTCATTGCGAATTTTATCCGACGTAGCCCAATCTTTATTTTGTTTAGCTTCCAAACGCATTTGCAATAATAAATCGATAGCCTTTTTGTATGCTTCGTTGCTTTCGCCAGCGACGTCTTCGGTTTGTAAACCAAGAATATCTTTAACAAAAACATCGAACACATCCTTTAGCTCAGTCAAATCTGTTTCAGAAATTGCTCCTTTCCCGTCGTGCACTGTATTTATCGCTTTGGCTACATCAAAAAGATGAGAAATAACAATCGGTGTATTCAAGTCATCGCACATAGCTGCTTCGCACTTGTCACGTAAACCAACAATTTCCACAGTCGAAGTTGCCGAGGGCATCAACTTCTGTAAACGCATATAAGCTTCCATTAAGCGCGCCAACCCTTTCTCACTTGCCTCTAACGCATCACTACTAAAATCGACCGTACTGCGATAGTGTGCTTGGAGAATAAAGAAACGAATAGTCATAGGCGTAAATGGTTGCGACAAAAGCGAATGCCTGCCTGAAAAAAACTCGTCAAGTGTAATAAAGTTACCCAACGACTTCCCCATCTTTTGCCCATTGATAGTAATCATATTATTGTGCATCCAATACTTAACAGTTTCTTTGCCTAAAGCCGCACTATTTTGTGCAATTTCACACTCGTGGTGAGGAAACATTAAATCCATACCACCACCGTGAATATCAAACTCTTCACCTAAATATTTAGTGCCCATCGCTGAGCATTCAAGATGCCAACCGGGAAAACCTTCACCCCATGGGCTTGGCCAACGCATAATATGTTCTGGTGACGCTTTTTTCCACAAAGCGAAATCAACACTACGACGTTTTTCGCTCTGTCCGTCCAGCTCGCGCGTAGTTTCTAACAATTCATCGATATTGCGCCCTGAAAGTTTTCCGTAGTGAAAGTTTTTATTATATTTTTCGACATCGAAATAGATAGAACCTTCACTTTCGTAAGCATATCCCGCATCAAGAATTTTTTTCACAAATTCAATCTGCTCAATAATATGTCCCGAAGCGTGTGGCTCAATGCTTGGTGGCAAGACGTTGAGTTGTTCCATAGCTTTGTGATAACGCAACAAATAGTATTGCACCACTTCCATCGGTTCCAACTTTTCGAGACGTGCTTTTTTAGCAATTTTATCTTCGCCCTCGTCAGCGTCATGCTCCAAATGCCCAACATCAGTTATGTTACGCACATAACGCACTTTATAACCCAAATGGGTAAGGTAACGAAATAACACGTCAAACGTAATGGCTGGACGTGCATGTCCCAAATGGGCGTCGCCGTACACAGTTGGACCACAAACATACAAACCCACATTGGGTTCATGCAATGGTTTAAACTCCTCTTTTTTACGTGTTAATGTGTTGTAAATAAACAATTTATTTTTCATCAAAGTACTATGTAAACGATTATATCATGACATTTGTGTGAAACAAATGCACTTTAATTCAGTGTTAATCAACTCACAAAGGTAAGGTATTTTTCAGAAAAGACAAAACCTGAAAACCAGTTCCTAAAAATATTGTCCATTCAACCGAAATCAACTACTTTTGTAAACAAACAAATTAAAACAATAAACACGATGAATAAAATAGGTTTTTGGATCAATAACGCACGCCATATTGCACTACCACAAAGCGTACTTCCTGCCCTACTAGCATTCACTATGGCTGCTACACATTCTGATTTTTCGTGGTGGTTGGGGATCATTGCTCTATTCGGAATTATCTGTGCACATTTAGGCATGAATTTAGCTGACGACTACTTCGACTACAAAGTAAAAAGTGGCGAAAATCGCAATGAAATGGCAGCCGAAGGTATACGTGCTCGAATTGCAAAATATCCTTACCTCACGTCAGGACAGGCCACAGTAAAACAACTTGTCGGTGCCATTTTTGTTTTTCTACTCATTGCCTGTATGTGTGGTGCTGTGATTTTCTATTTTAGAGGCATCAACATTCTCTATTTAACATTAATTGGCGGTTTTTTAGGGATTTCCTATTCTGGTTGGCCGTTTCGTTTGTGTTATCATGGCTACGGCGAACTCGTTATAGGAGTAATGTTTGGTCCACTACTTATGATTGGAATGCAATATGCAGCTGCCGGCGTTTTTGATGCAAACATTATTTTAGTTAGCGTTCCGGTAGGATTATTAGTGACCAATATTGTCTATTCGCACTCTATCATGGACGCAATTCCTGATGAAAAGGTAGGGAAAATGACTTTTGCTCGCTTACTTGCCAAACCAAAGTGGATGATTTTATTTTCTGCCATCTTCAATTTGATGCCCTTTGTTATTATTGCTATTGGCGTGATATTAGGCGTGTTACATGTCGCCTATTTGAGCATTTTTATCTTATTGCCTATGGGTATCTACTTGGTGAAATCACTCAATCAATTCATCAATCAACAAACCGTAGACATTAAATTAAAATCGTGGATGGGACCGATGGGAGAATTTGATAAATACCGCGAAGCGAGCATCGATTGGTTTATGTTGCGTTGGCTTATTGCGCGCAATTTAGTCACTTTTTTCTGTCTGATTTTAGCCATTGTCAACATCATTCTTATCTTTATTTAAAACTATCATCACTATGAAAATCAAACAATTTATATACCTCGGCTGGTGGTTCTTTAATGCACGCATCTTAGGACGCAAACGCCCGTTACAAACCGTATTATTCATTTCAGACAAATGCAACCTCGAATGCAAACACTGTAGCGTGTACAACAAAACCAATCCGCATCAATTTACTTACGAGCAAGTGCGCCAACAACTGGAATATGCCTACGACCAAGGCTCGCGTTTTGTGGATTTAGAAGGAGGCGAAGTGATGATTTGGCGTGATGGAGATTATCGTATCAACGATTTGATTGATTTAGCCAAAGAGATTGGTTTTTTTTCAGTCACTATTACTACCAACGCACAACTACCATTTGCTGGAAGTCACGCCGATAGCATCTGGGTAAGCCTCGATGGTTATGGCAAATTTCACGAAGAGATTCGTGGAGAAGGTACTTTTAAACGCCTCGAAGCCAACATTGCCTCATCAAAACATCCACATTTAAGCGTGAATATGGTGGTTAATACATTGAATTACATCAGTGTAGAAGAAACCATAAAATACGCTAAAAACAATCCTGCTATCGAAAGCATTTCTATCAACTTCTATACACCATTCCCCGGAGCCGAAAATTTGATGATCGACCATGAGACACGCTTGGCAGTAATCGACAAAGTTATTGAAATGAAAAAAGCAGGCTACCCGATAATGAACAGTGTTTCCGGCTTAAAATTGATGAAACACAATAAATTCAAACGCCACTGCTGGGTAACTAACTTTATCTATCCCGATGGTACACGTAGCGGTTGCGTAGGCGAAGAGTTGGGTATTTGCGACGACTGTGGACTCTGCATGGCTGGCGAAATGAATGCTGTATTCAACTTTAGAATTGATACTATTTTTGCGGGACTTAAATTACGTTTGTAATTTTTCAATAGTTCATTTCTCCACAGCGCGCATACGTTTTTGAAATTGAGAAATACTCTCTTTGGATGTATTTTTAAAAAAACGACTAAACACCGAAGGGCTATCAAATCCCAAGATATAAGCAATCTCTTTAGCTGGTTTGGAACTATATAATAGCAACCGTTTAGCTTCTGTCAAAATGCGTTCGTGAATAATTTGAAGTGGTGACGGCAGGTTGTGCGCCGCAAAAATATGCGACAACGTTTTAGGTGACCGATGCAATAGTTCGGCATAATCTTTTACCTGCTTTTTCTCCTTGTAGTGTGCATCGACCAATAAAAAGTAGTGCCGTATTAAGTTAAACGTATGTTCACTATGCTCGTCCAGATCATATTTTTCTTTTCCCAAACGTGTAGCTGTAATAATAAATCGTTTCAAATGCAATCTAAGCATTTCTTCCTGAAAGGGATCATTTATAACAGATTCCGCTTTTAACTCTTTTGCTATGTTGCGAAAGTCTGCAATTTGACTGTCTGTGAGGTGCAAATGCATGATAGAAGCACCACTATTGAATAAAAATCCGTTACACGATACTTCGTTATCGTGCCCATAAATACAGTAGAAATTACTATTAAACACTAAAGAAAAGTAGCTTCCACGTACATCCAAAAAACGCATCTCATGCAACGGTGAAATTGTAATTAAATCATTAACTTTCAATTCCATAAAAACGTGATCAACTTCCACCAACAGCTCACCTTGCTCCACTATTATAAATTTGAATAGCGTTTGATCATCTTGCAACACCATATTCCTATGCAACTCATCAGTTAATTGCAATACACCTTTTAACTTTGTATTAAACGTGAAATTCATAATTCGCCATGTAAAATTATCAACTTTCGACTACAAAGATAACTATTTCCCAAAATAAGTAAACAATATTTCCCGAAAAATAAATCTTCTCATCTAAAAATCGTTTTTTTTATTTATCTTTGTAAAAGCAACTATTTTTTTAGGATTTCCTATGGAAAAATTCATATTGGTCATATTTGGCGCATCTGGTGATTTAGCTTGGCGTAAACTGATGCCGGCACTTTATACATTACATCAACAAAAATTACTGCCCGAAACCTTTAAAATGCTCGGAGTAGGACGTAAAACAATAAATGATGATGCTTTTCGTAAAAAAACAGCGGAAGGCTTAAATCAATTTGTCCCGAAAGAGCAATATTCCGACGACGAGGTGCGTAAATTCATCACCAACATACATTTTCACAGTATGGACACGAGTAATGTCAATGATTACGCAGGACTCAAAGAGCGTCTTAAAGAACTTTCGGAGAGTTTAGTTTGTGACGCCAACTACCTATTTTACTACGCCACGCCACCTACGATGTACACTGTTATTACGCATCATTTGCAGGCGCACAACCTCACTTGCCAGGAATCGGGTTGGAAACGTGTAATTATAGAAAAACCATACGGACACGATTTAGCTAGTGCTGTAGAGCTAACCAAAGAGTTGTCGCAAGCCTTTGCTGAAGATCAGATTTACCGTATTGATCACTATTTAGGCAAAGAAACCGTACAAAATATTTTGGTGACTCGTTTTTCGAACAGTATTTTTGAACCGCTTTGGAATCACAACTATATCAAATATGTAGAGATAACGTCATCTGAAGATTTAGGCGTGGGGTCGCGCGCGGGCTACTACGACTCCACGGGCGCTATGCGCGATATGGTACAAAATCACCTACTTCAACTTTTGGCTATCGTGGCTATGGAACCGCCTGCTAAAGCACACGGAGACGCTATTCGAGACGAAATGGTAAAAGTTTTCCATTCACTACGTCCTATAAAAGAAGAAGAGGTGCCGCAATACGTTGTACGTGGACAATACACTGAATCCAAAATTCATGGTGAATTAGTCAAAGGTTACCGTCAAGAAGATGGCATTGCTCCAAATTCAAAAACGGAAACTTACATGGCCATGGTTTGTTATATTGACAACTGGCGTTGGAGTGGTGTTCCGTTTTACATACGTACAGGAAAACGTTTGCCTACACGCGTTACAGAAATTGTAATTCATTTCAAAGAAAATCCGCACCGCATTTTTGCACAAAAAGATGGTTTAACCGATGCTGGCAATCAGCTCATTATCCGCATTCAACCCGACGAAGGTTTAGTACTCAAAGTAGGTATGAAAGTACCGGGTGCTGGTTTTCAAGTGGACAAAGTTGGTTTAGATTTCCACTACTCGTCACTCACAAACCACTACATTCCACAAGCGTACGAACGTTTGTTGTGCGATTGCATTCAGGGCGATTCTACACTATTTCAACGTAATGATGCCGTGGAAGCTACATGGAATTTTGTGCAACCGATTATCAACGCTTTAAATAATCCACGAAAATTCCCCGTGTACGGCTATCCTGCGGGTACTTGGGGACCTGAACGTGCCGACCAACTCTTGGCTAAAGATGGCTTTGAGTGGCGCTATCCTTGTAAAAATTTAGCCAGCAATGGCGTTTATTGTGAATTATAAAATGACAACACTATGAATAAAATCAACACATACAAAACGGCTTCCGATGCTTGCATAGAAGTTACCCATCGGTTGGTAAAATTAGCCAAAACAGGTGGGAACGTAGCACTTTCGGGCGGAGAAACTCCAAAACTGCTTTTTAATATTATGGCTGAACAATTCCGCGATACGGATTGGAGTAAACTCAACTTTTTTTGGGGCGATGAACGCATGGTACCACCTGAAAGCGCTGAAAGCAACTACGGTTTCTTTTTTCGCACCTTGGTAAGCACAGAACTTATTGATAGACAGCAAGTTTTTCAAATTTCCTATTTCGGTAATGAAGAAAAATCATTGAAAGATTATCAAGCTAAATTACAAGAAAAAGTACCTTTTAAAAACGGTTTCCCACAATTTGACTTAATTATTTTAGGACTTGGCGAAGATGGACATACCGCTTCCATTTTTCCCGATAATTTAGAGTCATTTACATCTCTTGAAATGGCAGAAATCACGATGCATCCTAACGGACAACAAAGACGCATAACGCTTACTGGCAGCACACTAAACAGTGCAAAAGCAGTCTATTTTCTCACCACAGGAGAAGGCAAACGTGACATTATAAACGAAGTTATTATTCAAAAAAACATGGCTTTGCCTGCTACATTGGTCAACAAACCACAAATTACATGGTTTATAGATGAAGCAGCAGCCACCAAATTATAAATAGTATGAAACAAGATATTGGAGTTATAGGACTCGCCGTAATGGGCGAAAACCTCGCACTCAACATAGAACGTCGAGGTTATAGTGTATCAGTGTACAACCGCACTGCTGAGAAAACCACTAAATTTATAGAGGGACGAGCTGCTGGAAAACGTTTTCACGGAGCTTTGACCGTAGCCGACTTTTGCGATTCTCTGAGTGTTCCACGTAAAATAATACTGATGGTAAAAGCTGGCGAAGCGGTAGATAAAACTATTGAAGCGCTACTGCCACACCTGTCTGAAAATGACATTATTATTGATGGCGGAAACAGCAACTACGAAGATACCGAACGCCGTTTAGCCACATTAGCCGAACACAAAATTCTTTTTGTAGGCAGTGGCATTTCCGGTGGCGAACTTGGCGCATTGCACGGCCCTTCAATTATGCCGGGAGGTTCGCAAGCTGCGTGGCCACACATCAAACCGATATTTGAAGCCATTACAGCCAAAGTTGGTAAAAACCAAGAACCTTGCTCTACATGGGTAGGCAGTGGAGGCGCAGGCCATTTTGTGAAAATGGTACACAACGGCATTGAATATGGCGATATGCAAGTGATTGGCGAAGGTTACGACGTCGCAAAACGCTTATTACAATTGGATAATAAAATCATAGCTAACGCCTTTGCAGAATGGAATGAACAGCGCTTACAAAGCTACTTAATGGAAATTACGGTTGATATTCTGCGTTACGAAGAGAACGGGAAAGCTGTAGTGGACCTTATTTTAGATAGTGCTGGACAAAAAGGAACCGGTAAATGGACTTCAATCAACGCTTTGAACGAAGGCATTCCGCTCAATTTAATTACCGAATCGGTTTTTGCACGATTTATTTCAGCACAAAAAGAGTTACGCACACTATTGCATGATAAATATCCACAACCAGCTGTAAATAGTGCTGTAAAGTGTCAACTGAAAGATATTGAAGGTGCTATGTACGCCTCAAAACTCATCTCGTATGCGCAAGGTTTTGAACTTATCGACACGAAATCGAAAGAGAAAAAATGGGGTATAAACTTAGCCGCTATTGCCAAAATTTGGCGAGGCGGTTGCATTATCCGCTCTATGTTTTTGGATAACATTGCAGCTGCTTACGAACATGAAACTATCGACACGCTATTAGCTTCAAACTTCTACAAACAGATGTTGCCCGAAGCTATTGAATCATTACGTAACGTAGTAGCTGCAGCGACACTCAACGGAATTCCGGTACCAGCTATGAGCGCAGCATTGGCTTATTACGACTCTATGCGCACCGACCAATTGCCCGCTAATTTACTACAAGCACAACGCGACTATTTTGGGGCACACACGTATGAACGGATAGACAAACCGCGCGGCGAGTTTTTCCACACCAACTGGACTGGGGAAGGTGGCGACACAGTTTCCACCACTTACAATAACTAAAAAATTATTCAAATAAAAATCCCCATTGCAATTTGCAGTGGGGATTTTTTATAATTACACCGAAAACGGTTGTTATTTGTTCAAAGCTTGCGCTACGCTAACAGCTACTGCCACAGTAGCACCAACCATTGGATTGTTGCCCATACCTAAGAATCCCATCATCTCTACGTGAGCAGGAACCGATGAAGAACCAGCAAATTGAGCGTCAGAGTGCATACGACCCATTGTGTCGGTCATACCATAAGAAGCAGGACCAGCAGCCATATTGTCTGGGTGCAATGTACGACCTGTACCACCACCAGAAGCTACTGAAAAATAGCGTTTACCAGCTAAAATACGTTCCTTTTTGTACGTTCCAGCTACTGGATGTTGGAAACGAGTAGGGTTAGTTGAATTACCTGTAATAGATACGTCAACACCCTCTTTCCACATTACCGCCACACCTTCACGCACATCGTCAACACCGTAACAGTTCACTTTAGCACGTGGCCCGTTTGAATAAGCTTTGGTTTTAACCACTTTCAATTCGCCCGTAAAGTAGTCGAATTCAGTTTGTACATAAGTAAAACCATTGATACGTGAAATAATCAAAGCGGCATCTTTTCCAAGACCGTTCAAGATAACACGCAGAGGTTTTGTACGTACTTTGTTAGCCATTTCGGCAATTTTAATAGCACCTTCGGCTGCAGCAAACGACTCATGTCCTGCCAAGAAAGCAAAACATTCAGTCTCTTCGCGCAACAACATAGCCGCCAACTTACCATGACCAATACCCACTTTACGATCGTCGGCTACAGAGCCAGCAATACAAAATGCTTGTAAACCTTCACCAATAGCTTCTGCAGCATCAGCAGCGTTTTTACAACCTTTTTTGATAGCGATAGCAGCGCCTACCACGTAAGCCCATTTCGCGTTTTCAAAACTAATATTTTGTGTGTGTTCGCACTCCAAGTATGGATCAACACCCAAATCGTGGCAAATTTGATTTGCTTCTTGAATAGAGGCGATACCGTAGGAGTTCAACACTTTTTTGATTGAAGCCTCACGACGGTTTTGGCTTTCAAATTTTACTTCTCTTATCATTGTTTATTCCTCCTATTTAATTAGTCAATACGTGGGTCAATAAATTTAACAGCACCTTGCTCTTTTGTAAAACGACCATAGTTTGCAGTCGATTTTTTAAGCGCTTCGTTTGCATCTACTCCTTTTTTGATTAAATCCATCATAGGACCAACACGCACGAATTCGTAACCACACACTTCGTCATCTGCATCTAAAGCAATTTTGGTAACATAACCTTCGGCCATTTCTAAATAACGAACACCTTTAGCTTTGGTTGAAAACATAGTCCCAATTTGCGAACGCAAACCTTTACCCAAATCTTCCAAACCTGCACCTACGACCAAACCTCCTTCTGAGAACGCTGATTGCGTGCGACCATAAACAATTTGTAAAAACAATTCGCGCATAGCAGTGTTTATAGCATCACAAACTAAGTCGGTATTCAACGCTTCCAATAGAGTTTTTCTTGGAAGAATTTCAGCAGCCATAGCAGCCGAGTGCGTCATACCCGAACAACCAATAGTTTCAATCAAAGCCTCTTCGATGATGCCATCTTTGACGTTCAAGGTCAATTTACATGCACCTTGTTGTGGTGCACACCAACCAACACCGTGAGTCAAACCCGAAATGTCTTTGATCTCTTTGGCCTTCACCCATTTTCCCTCTTCAGGAATTGGAGCAGGACCGTGATTTGGCCCTTTTTTTACAACACACATGTGTTCTACTTCGTGAGAGTAAATCATAACTTTATAATATTAATTAATCACTAAAATTTCGCAGCACAAAGATACGACTATTTTTGGTTAAATAAAGAACTCTAAAAAAGGAATTTCTACTATTTCTAAAAAACATCAAATTGAATTGTAATTTCACGGTTTTGTTTTCATAAGATTTTTGTATCTTTGCCACTCTCAAACCAAAAAGTTTAAGTTTTAGATGTGTCAAAAAAGTTGGCATGTTTACACCGAAACTTTGCTTTAAAATTACTTATTAAAACATTATATCACTAATACCAAATTAGTTATGTTGAAAACAATTTTATCAATTTCCGGGAAATCGGGTTTATACAAGCTCGTTTCACAGTCGAAAAATATGATTATTGTAGAGTCTCTTATCGACGGCAAACGTATGCCCTCCTATTCGCACGACAAAGTTGTAGCACTTTCAGACATAGCCATGTTTACCGATGAAGGCGAAGTGCCACTACACTATGTTTTAGAAAAAGTACGTGCTAAAGAAAATGGTCAACAAGCAACTATTGACCCCAAAGAAACGCCCGATAGACTGCGTGCCTATTTTGGTGAAATTCTACCAACATTCGACCGTGAACGCGTTTACCCAACGGATATCAAAAAGTTGATAGCTTGGTACAATCTACTCATAAAAAATGGCATTACCGACTTTTCAGTGAAAGAAGAATCAGAACCTGTAAAATAAACTTCTAAACCGCACAATAGAGATGAAAAAAGAGATTAAATTTAGTCTTGTTTACCGCGACATGTGGCAATCGTCGGGTAAATATGTCCCTCGTAAAGACCAATTAGCCCAAGTGGCACCTGTTATTATTGATATGGGTTGCTTTGCACGTGTCGAAACCAATGGCGGTGCATCAGAACAAGTCAATTTGCTCTATGGCGAAAATCCAAACGATGCGGTACGCACATTTACAAAACCTTTTAACGAAGCAGGTATCCAAACACACATGCTCGACCGTGGCTTAAACGGTTTACGCATGAATCCCGTACCAGCCGACGTGCGCGAGTTGATGTACAAAGTAAAAAAAGCACAAGGTACAGACATTACTCGTATTTTTTGCGGATTGAATGACGTAAGAAATATCGCACCGTCAATCAAATGGGCTAAATCGGCTGGAATGATAGCGCAAGCCACTATGTGTATTACCTATTCTCCTGTGCACAATGCGGAATACTACATCAATATGGCCGAACAGTTGATTGCTGAAGGCGCTCAAGAAATTTGCTTGAAAGACATGGCAGGAATTGGTCGTCCAACGATGTTGGGAACTATTGTAAAATCAATTAAAACTAATCATCCCGACATTACCATTCAATATCACGGTCATTCTGGACCAGGTTTTTCTGTAGCATCAATGCTCGAAGTAGCCAAAGCTGGTATCGATTTTTTAGACGTAGCTATGGAGCCACTATCGTGGGGCATGGTGCATCCTGACGTGATTACCATTCAAGCTATGTTGAAAGATGCAGGTTTCCAAGTAGCCGACATCAACATGAACGCTTATATGGAAGCACGCCGTTTGACACAAAGTTTTATGGACGATTTCCTAGGTTATTTCATCGATCCTCGTAATCGCTATATGACTTCACTTTTGATTGGCTGTGGACTGCCTGGTGGTATGATGGGCTCGTTAATGGCTGACCTTAAAGGTGTTCATGTGGCAATTAACAACAACTTAAAAGCACAAGGAAAAGCCACTTTAAACGAAGACGAGCTGTTAGTTCAACTCTTCGACGAAGTTAAATACATTTGGCCAAAACTTGGTTATCCTCCATTAGTGACGCCATTTAGTCAATACGTGAAAAACGTAGCCCTTATGAACGTATTTGCCATGAGCAAAGGCGATCAACGCTGGACTATGATTGACAACAACACGTGGGATATGATTTTAGGCAAAGCAGGAAAACTCCCTGGTAAATTAGATCCAGAAATCATTGCGTTAGCCAAATCAAAAAATCTTGAATTCTTTGAAGGAAATCCACAAGATAACTATCCTAATGTACTCCCAAAATATATCAAAGAGATGGAAGAGTTAGGTTGGGATAGAGGCCAAGACGATGAGGAATTATTCGAGTTTGCTATGCACGACAAACAATACCGTGATTTCAAATCGGGCGAAGCTAAAAAACGCTTTAATGCAGAACTGCGTGAAGCCATGGAAAAAGAGTTTAAAACAGCAGGCAAAGAGATTAACATATCAGAATTAAAAGCACTCTGTAACCCTGACGGCATTCCTGTAACGGCTCCAGTTAGTGGTCGCATTATGTGGGAATTCGATTTTGTAGATCACTCTATAAAACCAGCCATTGGCACCATGTACGAACAAGGTGATATTTTATGCGCTATTCAAACAAACGGACATGGTTTAGAAGTGGTTCCTGCACTTTTCCCTGGACGCATTGTAGATGTAGTTGCAGACCAAGGTACGTTAGTGCAAAAGGGTGATATTATTGCTTATATGGAAAAATAATTGATTCGTACTCAAATGAAAAGCTCACCTGTGGTGGGCTTTTTTTTAAGATATTTATGATAACGCTACAACCAATAACTAATACGGATGACATTCTGCTAACGCCACTTAAAGCACTTTACGAAAGCGCATTTCCTGTGTGCGAAAGGCGACAAACAGAAAAACTTGTACAACTCATAGCAAACGAGCCACGTTTTAGCTGTGTTGCTATCATTTATAACGATAACTTTGTTGGATTCTTCACTCGGTGGGATTTGGATACCTTTTACTATGGTGAACATTTTGCCATTTCTGCCACCATGCGTGGACAAAAAATAGGTTCTCAAGTTCTACAAAACATAGTAGAGAACCTTATAAAACCATTTATCATAGAAGTAGAACTTCCTATTACCAATCTGGCGGCTCGACGTATTGCATTTTACGAACGGGCAAACTTCACACTTTGTCAAACGCCATACCTACAACCGCCCTACGAAAAAGGATTGGAATCCATTCCTTTGCATTTGATGGAATATGGTGGTCATTTAACCCAAACTCACTTCTCTGACGTAGTAAGAACGCTACACACAGAAATTTATGGCATAAAAATTGCTTAAAATGAATTGTAAATCTTTTGTTTACATTTCTATTATGAAATCTACTCTCACGACCATTTTATTAGTGTTATCATACTTTGTTCAAGCACAAGTTAATCACGAAGCGCTCTATAATGCCTATTTAGCGCAAGATTTTCAGGTGTGGAAAAAGAGTATTGACGAAGCTCAAAAAAGTAAAATGACCATTAAGCAAATCGAAGAAATCATCAACTACGAGTATGGGTACATTGGTGTCTGTTTAGATGAAAATAAAAATGCCGAAGCAGTGCGTATAATGCAACTTATGGATCGCCAACTGACTATTTTAGAGCGACATCAATACCAACCAGCTTTAGTCTATATGTACCGTTCAGCTTTAGATGCATTTCAAATCTCACTCAATAAGTGGGACATTCTATCGTTAGGAGCACGAAGCGTGAAATATGCCGACTTAGCCTACCATACCGATCCGCAAAATCCTTTAATCGTAAGTCTTAAAGGCAACGTCGATTTTTTTCGTCCAAAACTTTTGGGTGGTTCTAAAAAAAATGCGCTATATAATTACGAAAAAGCCATAGAGCTCTTTGAGCAACAGAATCAAACCACACACAATTGGAACTACCTGGCCACTCTACTATGGATGGCTCAAGCGTACGAAAAAACAGGGAATGTACAAAAAGCAGAATTAGTTTGTCAAAAAATACTCACTTTGGCACCTAATTTCAAATATGTCAAAGAGGTCTATTATCCAGAACTAACAAAAAAAATGGCAAAATAAATTTGATTTGTGCATATTCTGAGTAATTGTTACTTTTGCGAACACTTATAAACCATGTTAGCTTTATGAAAAAAATCGTCGCTTTCATCCTTTTGATATGTAGCGCTTGGATCTTGCAAGCTACTGAATACGTCTACATTATGAGTGATTATGGGAAACCATCATTCACCACAGCCGACGGACGCTTTCAAACTTTAGGCAAAAAATCTGATGGGGTTACAGGTCCATCGTACAATGGTGCTGAAAATTCACTTGATGTTCGTCTTTATGCTAAAAACACATACACCATTACCAGTTTGACTGGCGTAAAGATGAAACACATTGCCTTTATCATTTCGCGCAAAGGCAAATACAATTTAACCTCATTAACACCAACTAATGGAACTTGCGAAGTGGTTGGTGCACCCGATTACACCGCCACTTGGACTGGCGATGCAACAGAAGTAACATTCACCATTGGCGACAGAGCCATTTACGGCATAGAAGGCGAATCTGAAGCTGGTCAACTTGACTTTACACAACTCGTAATTACAGTAGATGATTCTTCGCCAGTAAAAAACACGGATAACAAATTGGTTGAAATCATAGCTGCCAACGGCGTATTAACCGTTAACGGTATCAATGACGGTACTCAAGTAGAACTTTTCAATTTAACAGGTTCACGCATTCTGTCACAACCATTGAGCAATTCACAAATTATTACTGGCAATCTACACTGCGGTATTTATATTGTAAAAATCAATAATAAAACTACCAAAGTATTTATTCAATAAAACTCTGAACTCACTAAAATACAAAATCCGCACTAACTCACGGTTAATGCGGATTTTTTGTTATCGAACAACTTCGTTCAATATCACGAAACGGATTACTCTTCGTCCATTAAAATCTCCATAATGGTACAAGCCGCTTTAGCCACTGGTGAGCCAGGACCAAAGATAGCTGCTACGCCTGCTTTGTACAAGAAATCGTAATCTTGTGCAGGAATAACACCACCAGCAATCACAATAATATCTTCGCGACCGAGTTTTTTCAACTCGTCAATCACTTGAGGTACCAAAGTTTTGTGACCTGCTGCCAAGGACGAAATACCCATAACGTGCACATCATTTTCAACGGCTTGTTTAGCTGCTTCGGCTGGTGTTTGAAACAATGGTCCCATATCCACATCGAAACCGCAATCAGCATAACCCGTAGCTACCACTTTAGCACCACGGTCGTGTCCATCTTGCCCCATTTTGGCAATCATAATACGTGGTTGACGCCCCTCTTTTTTAGCAAAAGCAGCGGTCAACTCACAAGCTTTTTGGAAAGCTGCATCATTTTTTGTTCCTGCGCTATACACTCCTGAAATAGTTCTAATAGTTGCTTTATAACGGCCTACGACAACTTCGCAAGCATCTGAAATTTCTCCTAACGTAGCACGTACGCGAGCTGCTTCAACAGCCAATTCAAGTAAATTACCCTTACCTGTTCTTACACATTCGGTAAGCGCATCTAACGCTTTTTTTACAGCAACGCTATCACGATTAGCTTTCAAATGTTGTAAACGTTCGATTTGTTGCTTACGTACAGCTGTGTTATCCACTTCCAAAATATCAATTGGATCCTCTTGTTCTAAACGGTATTTATTAACACCTACAATAGTTTGCTGACCTGAGTCGATACGCGCTTGTGTACGTGCAGCAGCCTCTTCTATACGCATTTTTGGTAAACCGGTTTCGATAGCAGCAGCCATACCACCAAGCTTTTCAACCTCTTCAATCAACGCCCACGCTTTTTCTGCTAATTCATTAGTTAAACGTTCAACATAATAAGAACCAGCCCAAGGGTCAATTGATTTACAAATATGGGTTTCTTCTTGGATAAAGATTTGTGTATTACGAGCAATACGTGCCGAAAAATCAGTTGGTAACGCAATAGCTTCGTCTAACGCATTGGTATGCAACGACTGTGTATGTCCAAGCGCTGCACCCATAGCTTCAATACAAGTACGCCCCACGTTGTTAAATGGGTCTTGCTCTGTGAGCGACCAGCCCGATGTTTGTGAGTGTGTACGCAATGCCAATGATTTTGGATTTTTAGGATTGAATTGTTTTACAATTTTTGCCCACAACATACGAGCTGCACGCATCTTAGCAATTTCCATAAAATGATTGGTTCCGATTGCCCAGAAGAATGACAAACGAGGCGCAAATGCATCGATATCCATTCCTGCATTTACACCAGCGCGCAAATATTCTAAACCGTCAGCCAACGTGTAAGCCAATTCGATATCGGCAGTAGCACCAGCTTCTTGCATGTGATAACCCGAAATAGAAATCGAGTTAAACTTCGGCATATTTTTCGATGTATATTCAAAAATGTCGGCGATAATTTTCATCGAGAATTTTGGTGGGTAAATATAAGTATTACGCACCATAAACTCTTTCAAAATGTCGTTTTGAATAGTTCCTGCCATCTCTTCTAACTTGGCACCTTGTTCCAATCCTGCGTTGATGTAGAATGCTAAAATAGGCAATACAGCACCGTTCATGGTCATAGAAACTGACATTTTATTCAGCGGGATTCCATCGAATAAAACTTTCATATCTTCTACAGAACAAATAGACACACCTGCTTTACCTACGTCACCAACAACACGTTCGTGGTCAGCATCATAGCCACGGTGAGTAGCTAAGTCGAATGCTACGGACAAACCTTTTTGACCAGCAGCTAAATTACGACGATAAAATGCATTTGATTCTTCGGCAGTAGAAAAGCCGGCATACTGACGAATAGTCCAAGGACGCATAGGATACATACCGCTATATGGACCGCGCAAAAATGGTGGTAAACCAGCAGCATAGTCTAAATGTTCAAGACCTTCGAGGTCTTCTTTTGTATAAACTGATTTGACTGGAATTTGTTCCGGAGTTAACCAGCTTTCGCCGTTGCAGTCAGTCTTACTAGCTACAACATTTTTTATATCAATATCTTTAAAATTTGGTTTCATTTTTTAAGGAGTTGAGCGTTAAACGATTTAAGAGTTTCCAATACATTTGAGCGCACATGAATAAAGTTTTCTATTCCTTGTGCTTTCAAATCTTCCATACAAGCAGGAGCACCCGCTACAATAAAAATCTGTTTCCCGTCAATAGCCTTAAATGCTGCTGGAGCAAATTCAGCATATTCATCGTCGCTTGAACACAACACAATAATATCTGCACCTGCTTTTTGAGCAGAAGCTACACCAGCTTCTACGGTATCGAAACCAAGATTATCGATTACTTCGTAACCTGCACACGCTAAGAAATTGCACGAGAATTGTGCACGAGCTAAACGCATAGCCAAATTACCAATAGTCAGCATAAAAGCTTTTGGACGCTTTGCTGATTTTTCAGTAGCTAAACGCAACACTTCAAACTCTTGTGCCGCACGTACTTGTGGCAATTTGGCCAATCCACTATCGGTAGAGCAGCCACATTTGCACACGCAAGCCTCGTCGGTTATTTTTTGAGCAGCTTGTTCATTGAAATTTGGGAACTGATTGGTACCAAGCAATACTTCTTTACGTACCGAAACATCTTTCAAACGTGCATTTGCTGTTGCTTCCATATCCGCTTGTACTTGACCTGCTTCTACAGCTGCAAAGAAACCACCTTTAGATTGAATATCCAAGAAACGTTTCCAAGCTTGTTCGGCAATACTAGCCGTCAAGTTTTCGATATAATAAGAACCTGCACTTGGGTCAGTCACTTTATCGAAATGTGATTCTTCTCTCAACAACAATTGTTGATTACGTGCAATACGTTCTGAAAAATCATCGCCTTCTTTGAACGTTACATCAAATGGATTCACCGTTAATGATTCGACACCAGCCAATGTGGCGCTCATAGCTTCTGTTTGCGTACGCAATAAATTTACATGAGCATCGTATACGGTTTTGTTGAAAGTAGAAGTTTCAGCATGGATATGCATTTTTGATGCACTTTCGGTAGCAGGATTGAATGCTTTCACCACCATGGCCCACAATAGACGAGCCGCACGGATTTTAGCGATTTCCATAAAATAGTTACCACCAACACCCATGTTAAATTTAATAGCATTCGCAGCTGCATCAGCTGAAACACCAGCATCGGTAAGCATTTCGATATATTGTGCACCCCAAGCTAAAGCATAGCCCAACTCTTGTGCGCAATAAGCACCAGCATTATTTAAACTGATAGAGTTAACACCAAGTACGCGATAAGCAGGAAGTTGTTTTTGAGCATCCACCATGGCTTTAGCAAATTGGGCAACTACAGTTTTGTCAAGTTTTTTGCCTTTTAACAACATACGATTCATTGGATCGCAGTTGATAGAGCCATTCAATTTGGCAACATCGTAACCTTTTGATTTAAAGTAGTCGGCCAACAAACCTACCAACTCGGCTGAACGACGAATACAAACCGTGAAATTGAGTTCCACGCAGTCTGCAGCAATGCCGTCGAGCAATGTAGCAATGTAAGCGCTACCTAGTTCCGCTTTGTTCAGTTTAAATCCTAACGAATCCACACCTTTATTCAACACATCAAGTGCTTTTGCATTAGCAACTTTAGCATCTTTGACATCAATATCTTGACGCACATACCAACTGTTGTCAGTTTTAATGCCACGTACATAAGGAAATTTGCCCGGTGCCGACTCAGTAGTTTTCAAAGTCGTCACATCTTCCGTACGATAAAAAGGCATTACGTTAAACCCTTCATTGGTTCTCCAAACGAGCTTTTTAGTAAAATCCGCTCCTTTGAGGTCAGCTTCAATTTTCGCCATCCACTCTTCGGTGGTTACTGCGGGAAAATCGGCTAACAGATTTAATTTCTTTTCTGCCATAAAATAAGTATTTATTATAAAATTGAAAGTATTTGTATGCTAAAATGGACTAATGCTTAGCAGACCTAAAATTACAAAGTTGATTCATCAGAGATAGCATCATTATTTATTTTTAGGTCGAGCGCTGCAAAGTTATAATTTTTTAGTGAAGATACCCAGCATTTTAGTTGAAAAAACAGTTTAAAATAAAAGAATAACACGAGATATTTTTTTATCATAAAAAATACATATCTTTGTTTCGCGACCATTCTCTAAAATTAAACATAACCTCCTTATATTATTACAATTATGAAAGCACGACACACCTTTTGGCGATTCATAATGATAGTGGTTGTTTGGTACACTACCTTACCAATACATGCAACATCATTTATTGGTGGACGTACAGATTTTCGTGACGAAACCATTTATTTCCTCATGACCACACGTTTCTACGACGGCGACTTAACTAACAATGTACAATGCTGGGATGGCACGCAATACAACCAAGGCGATCCTGCATGGCGTGGCGATTTTAAAGGTTTAATAGAAAAACTGGACTACATCAAAGCATTAGGTTTTACTGCTATTTGGATTACGCCTGTAGTAGAAAACTGTTCAGGTTACGACTATCACGGTTATCATGCTATCAACTTTAGTAAAGTTGATCCACGTTACGAATCGGAAGATTGCAACTTTCAAGATCTTATTGATGCCGTACATGCCAAAGGCATGAAAATTATTTTAGACGTTGTATTTAATCACACGGGAAATTTTGGCGAAGAATTTTTGTGTCCAATGTTTACTAAAACGGGCGACTTATCGTCCAGCGCCTGCCTAACACCTCATCAAAACACAAAATTACCTGCTAATTATGCTAGTTTGAGTTCAAGTGAACAATATCAAGCGCGTTTAGCTTTGATGAAAAATACAGATGGAAAAAATCACGATGCAAAAAACTATTGGCACCACTATGGTAATTTTAATTGGGACGACATCACCAGTCAATGGGCACAAATCGCAGGCGACTGTGTGGACTTGAATACAGAAAATCCAGCGGTATATAACTACATTGTCCGGGCTTACTCATCGTTCATCCGCATGGGCGTGGACGGTTTTCGTATCGATACAGGACGACATATTTCACGTTTGGTATTCAACAAAGTGTTTAATGACGCTTTTCATGCCGCAGCACAAGCCTCGGGTAAACCAAACTTCTTTATGTTTGCCGAAATTTGTACACGTGACCGCAACTATTGGTATCGCAATACACCTGCAATGTCAACACCATTCTACACATGGAAAGATTCAAAAAATTATGCTTGGTCTAACGACTCCACAGTTTGGGAAAACATTGTTATCATGAATGGCACTGAAGGATTTACAAATACAGTAAATCAAGCTTCGTGTATTGCAAACTACAACGACAATAGCAGCGAAGGCGGACAACCATCGAGTAATAACGCTAAACTTATAGGTAACGATTATCACACACCCGATTGGTCGAAACATTCAGGATTAAATGTGATTGACTTCCCCATGCACTGGAATTTTGAAAATGCTGGAAGCGCCTACAATGTTGCACTAAATGGCGACTGGAGTTACAACGATGCCACGTTCAATGTGACTTATGTAGATTCGCACGACTACGCACCCGATGGCGCACCTGAAAGCCAGCGGTTTGCCAAAGATCAAGCTACGTGGGCTGAAAATTTATCACTAATTTATACGTTTAGAGGAATTCCTTGTGTCTATTATGGTTCAGAAATTGAATTCAAAAAAGGATACATCATCGATAAAGGTCCAAATATACCTCTGCGTGAAAGCGGTCGTGCCTATTTTGGCAATTACATTACAGGCTCGCTCAACGTCACTGAATTTGCTGAATACAACAGCGCTACAGGTAATGTAGCTGTAACACTCAAACATCCATTGGCATTACACATTCAACGTTTGAGTAAAATTCGCATGGCAATACCAGCACTGCGCAAAGGACAATACTCCACCGACAATTGTTCTGGTTCATTCGCTTTTAAACGTCGCTACACCGATGCTACAACCGATAGCTATGTCTTAGTTTGTATCTCTGGAGGAGCAACATTTAGCAACATTCCTAACGGTACATACACCGACGCTGTAACGGGCGACACAAAAACTGTAACAAACAACACTTTAACAGCTAACTGTAGTGGGAAGGGAAATTTGCGTGCATACGTACTGTCGACTGTAAAAACAGCTGCACCTGGTAAAATAGGTAATGATGGACAATACATTTACACAAATTCATCTGTAATAGTTCCACAAGGTACTTATCCCGATCCAACAGAAGTTTTGTTAGATGGCGAAAGCAGTGGTGATGGCAGTGGCACTGGTGAAATTATAACGCCTTGTATTAACACTGATGAACGTGCCGTATTCTTTACAAAATCAAATGATTTTGGAAACAATATCTACACCTATATTTGGCATAAAACTACTGGTTCTGTGACGCAAGTATGTGGAGCATGGCCTGGTAAAAAGATGACTGCATTGGGAAATAGCACTTATAAATTCACCATTCCTGTAGAAGCCGCAGCTATAGATGGAACTTGGCAAATTATTTTCAACGATGGTAGCGGTAATCAAACAGCAGATTTAGCCTTTACATTAAATGGTATGTATTCAGGAACAAACAAAGGCAATATCGCCTGTACAAGTACCGTAACAGAACACTGTGACATTCTCCAAAATATTGACAACATAACAGCAAACAAGCTAGTAATTTATAGTCATAATGGTACGTTAATTATTAGTAGCCCTAAAGCTGCAACGCTACACATTCATAGTATCGACGGACGCTTATTGCGTACTGCAAATATCGAATCTGGAATTACCACGCTCTACGGTTTCCAGCAAGGCGTATATCTCGTCAATGGCAAAAAAGCAATCGTATTATAATACTACTTTAAATAAAAAAGGAGAACTCGTGTTCTCCTTTTTTTATTATAAATCCAACAAACCTTCAGGTAAGCTCACATATAAAATACGCTTATCATGATCAATTTCCGTTATATAAGCATCGCTTGCAGGAATAAGTCGTTCGCCTACTACAAACAAGACATTTGCGGTAGATTCGTCCAGTTCATCTATCACGCCAAGCACACCATGAGATTCCTCATGTACTCTAAATCCAAGGAAATATGACAATGTTAGGTTTTCAGCCGCTTGTACTAACATTTCACGTTTTACATACACCAATTTTCCACTTAACTCTCGTGCACGAGGCTCGTCAGTAATACCTTCGAGTAGAATAAGTGCCGTAGTGTCACTCTTAAAACGGTAGGAATAAATAAAAAACGGTACAAAAATAGCCTCTATTTCCAAAACAAAGTACTCACACACTTCAATATTAAAATCCTCACTAAACTCAAAAATGAGTTCACCTTTAATACCATGAGTTTTACCTGTTTTGCCTACTAAAACTAATTCTGAACGTTGTATCACGGAAAAATTCAATTATATTGATTATTTTCTCTTCGGTTCTTCCTGTGGCATCACATATTCCACTTTGCCTTTTCGCAAAGCACGTATAATGACATATATACCAAAAATTACAAATGGCACACTCAACCATTGTCCCATGTTGAACGTCATATTTGTCTCAAAAGCTGATTGATCATTTTTTAAGAATTCAATCAGCTGACGAGCTACAAATACACCTGTAAAACCAATACCGGTCAGCAAACCATTATATTTTCCTGCGTCCTTTTTCCAATAGAGCCACATTAACAGAATAAACAACAGAAAATAAGCACCTGCCTCATAAAGTTGAGTTGGATGACATGGCAACCACTCTGTTGGCGGGCAGCACAAGTGAGGTGTTGGACAAGCTACATAATCGTCAACAGAACCACAAAACTGTTCACGTCCACGTAGAAAGACAAAACCCCAAGGCAAATCAGTTGGTGTTCCATAAATTTCAGAATTCATCAGATTACCAATACGAATCATACCTGCTACCAACGATGAACCTATAAACATACGGTCACCCAACCACCACATACTTAATTTTGTCATATATTTTGACAACAACCAAGCTGTTAAAACCATAGCAAAAGCTCCACCGTGACTTGCTAAGCCACCATGCCAAACCATTGGTATTTCCCACAAATTATCTTTGTAATATTCCCAATCGTAAAAAAACACATGTCCCAAACGCGCACCAATAATAACAGCTAACACAAAGTAAATAAACACTTTATCAATCCAGCTTTCTGGTGCACCATCATGTTTAAACGTTTTACCAATAATAGAAATACCGATAAAAAAGCCAAGTGCATACAACAAACCGTACCAACGTACAGATAAGGAGCCTATGGAAAATAAAATGGGATCTGCATCCCAAATAATGGAGAGTAACATAAACGAATAAAAATTAAGTAATTGAAAATAAATAAGGAAGGAAGCAAAAACCGTGCTTTCATCATCTTAAGCTTATAAAATCGAACAAGTAATCACTTTATTTTATGCTTTACGAACGATGGCGATTGGCGTCTGTTGGGAGCTTTGTCCTAATGGATTGTCTTTGAACAATGCTTTTAGAAATTTCACGTCTAAATCCTTACTTGATTTCCCCAAAATATCTACATTCAAATCATTAGCATCAAGAACAAAAGCCTCATTGCCAAGTCTTTCCTTTAATTTTCGTGCTACTTTATCAGGGTTTTTAGGAGCCATTTTAGCGTAGCGATTATAAGGTGGTATAGTACAATCGCATGGCCCATCGATAGCATAAGCACGAGGTCCACAAACTTTATAAAATGCGCCGCGAATACCAAATGGCTTAGTAACCAATGCTGCTGCACAACCTAATAACAAACGAGGAATACCAACATCTTCTATGGCTAATTGCATAGTATAAGGGCTTCCTAAACCAATGCCATAAGGCGATTTATAAACAAATTTTACTAAAAATCGAGCGAAGCAGCTTGGTTTAATTTCCGAAATAGGAAATGCACGACCTTGTGTAATAGCTACAATTTTTTCACTCACAAAAATAATATCACCAGGTTGACGTAGCTCTTTAGTATATTTATCAACTACATCGAACAAATTATCTTCACGCATCACCACATGGGTTTTCACAGGAATACGTAAATAATTAACGCCATCTATTTCAATAGCCAACTTTTTTCCTTCGTTTGCTTGAACTTCCATTTTTAATATAATTTGATTATCTATAAAAATATGCGACAAAGATAACGATTAGTTATGAGTTACACGCAAAACAATTTTCTTTTTTTCTGAAACTAAAAAAATGGATTGTATTGGCGTTCATTGCCAATAGTAGTCGCTGGCCCATGCCCAGGATGAACAACAGTTTCGTCAGATAAGGTCAATAGTTTACGCCGTATTCCTGATATTAGCTCGGCATAATTACCTTTGGGTAAATCTGTTCGCCCAATGCTACCAGCGAACAAAACATCACCGACAAAAACAACTTTTTTAGCACGACAGTGGAAACAAATCCCACCGGGCGAATGACCAGGCACGTGTAAAACTTCCAACTTAGTGCGTCCAAAAGAGACCACATCTCCATCACTTAAATAACCGCCTAGAGGTTGTTCCTGAACAACTCCAGGAAAGCCAAACAGCTGAGCTTGTGACATCATTTGTTCAATCAAAAACTCGTCAGCTTGATGAGCTTCAGGTAAAACACCAAACGTCTGAGCAAGCATATAATTTCCAAATGCGTGATCAAGGTGAAGATGTGTATTTAAGACACGTTGTACTTGCAACTTTTCTGATTTTAGATAAGAGAGTAAGCGTTCATTTTCGTCAGGTAACAAACAACCACAATCAATAATTACAGCCTCACCCGTATCGTCCGACAACACGTAAGTATTTTCTTGAAATGGATTAAATTGAAATATTTTTATCGTCATAAAGCGTATTCTAAATTAAATCATTACAGAGGAAGGTAAACTGCTTTTTTGGTTGTAAAATACTCTTCGGTAAAAAAGTCACTGACAGCATAAAGTGTAGCCACCTTTCTGTAAGGAAATACTTCCGCTTCCAACTCGCCTCCCTTTAAACATATAAGCCCATTAGGTAATGCGTTTTTCTGTTCCTTTGCAATATTTTTCTTGACCAATTTTACTAAATCGCTCAAAGGCATTACAGCACGACTCACTACAAAATCATATTTACCTTTTACATCTTCCATACGTGCATGTTGAAAGGAACAATTTTTCAAGCCAATTGCATCAGCGATTTCGTGTGCTACACGTACTTTTTTACCGATAGAATCAACTAAATGAAAATATGTTTCTGGAAATAATATCGCCAAAGGAATACCGGGGAAACCACCGCCAGTACCAACATCAACCACTTTTGTTCCGGGTTGAAACGACAACACTTTAGCTATAGCCAAAGAGTGTAACACGTGGTGTTGATACAAATTATCTATATCTTTACGAGAAATAACATTAATTTTTGCATTCCAATCGCGATACAGAGCATCTAAAGCAGTAAACTGATCTATTTGTGTTTGATTAAGTTCAGGAAAATAACGTTTTAATGATTCCATTGCACAGTATGACTACTATTTTAAAAGTTCATAAACAGGGGTCTCTTTCTTAAGCAATGGTAAAAGTTCATTTTTAGCTATAAACAACCGTGTGCTTCCAACAGAATACGGTGCTATATCATAAGGATTAAAGTGATAGAATATGCCATCTTCCGTAACAGAAAAGTTTCCATTAGGGGTAAGTTGTTGTAACCAAAAATCTTTCAATGTCAAATTACGTTTTGCGGCATCTGCTTCCAATAAACGAGTTAAAAGAGCAATCAACTCATCACTATAGTTGTCAATAAAAATATCATCTTCAGTCAACTGATGTCCCGTAGTAACATCAAAAACCCAGCACATAGTTGTTTCCAATCCATGTGAACCACCAGTAAACACATAACGAGTGGCTTCGTAACTCAACAAATCATCAGACTCATACAAAGGTACAGCTGTTAAAAATTCTTGATATTGATATAAAACAGGACTACCTTTAATGTCTGTTTCCACTAAATTGTAATCTTCATAACAAGATGCAATATAAGTTGGCAATAGACTTTCTGAAGAAACATCAATATACTTTTCAGTAAATAAATCTGTTGTTAATGTACGTTGTACATTCTTCAATGCTGTTGCATCAGAACCTTTTGTTGGAAACTCCACCTTAAGTTTCATTTCAAAACAAAGAGCATCGCCTTGGGGGCAAGCAACCATTAAACTATCTTCCAAAGAAGTAAATGTAAAAGCTGTTCTTTCAATAAAATCACAAGATGTCAGCATGTAAATAGTCGCCAACAGGACCAATGAAATTTTAAATGTTTTCATAACAGGGGTATTGAATGTGGATAATTGAGACTACAAATATACATTATATTTGCTAAAAATGATTAATAAATCATTTTAATTTGAATTGTTTCTACTACTTTTGTGTCCTATTAATAATGAAACGCCTCACATCACATATTATTAGTTTGGGATTAGCCTACCTTTTTTTAACAGTTGGCTGCGGAACTAACGTTACCGAATACTGTTGTAATTTGTGTGCAGAACATGGTTCACGAATATTCACAACCAGTAGTTGCGAAGACGTTCACGCATCACATCACAAACACGAGCACGTGAGTAATCGCTGTTGCGAAACTTCTCACCGCGATAATCACACACAGGAAAATGGTTTCAACAACGCAGAACAAGATAGAAAGTGTGAACTTCATCGTCTTAATGTTGAAGAGCCAACACTTTCAGAGCATGTAGAGTTATTGCCTATCTCTTTTGTGGTAATCGTATTCGTTCAGGAGCAACTTGATTTATCAATAGAGACCTCTACACCTATCGATTTTGCGTCGCTCAAAGCTCCACCAAATAGTGGACGTGATATTCTCACCCAATTTTCAGTTCTTACTATTTAGTTTGATTGCTAACATTAAAGTCAAAACTTGCAAGTTCTTGACTTTAACTCGTTGTGTCTAAAATCAAACAAACAGATAGAAAATGAAAAAAACAGTTTTTACTTTTTTAATTAGCGTACTCAGCGTATTTACACAAGCCTCAACAGTCATAGGCGTTATTCAATCCAATAACGAACCCATTATTGGAGCTGAAATTTTTTGGCAAAATACCACAATCGGTACCACATCACACTTAGACGGCTCATTTCAGATAAACACTACCGATAAGTCTGATACGCTTGTTATTCGTTATTTGGGATTTGATACAGAGTATATTTTTGTAGAAAACTCAAAACAACCTTTACACATTACACTAACGGAAACCAAGCTAAATTTAGATGAAGTGAACGTAACTGCACGTGCCTTAGGTACAATCACATCACGCATCACGCCTGTACACACACAAACGATTTCAGGAGCCGAATTATGCAAAGCAGCCTGCTGCAATTTATCAGAAAGTTTTGAAACAAATGCTTCTATCGATGTGGCTTACAGCGATGCTGCTACCGGTGCAAAACAAATACGTTTATTGGGTTTGTCGGGCACATACGTTCAACTGCTCACAGAAAACACGCCCGGTATTCGTGGTTTAGCGTCTAATTTCGGATTGGAATACATTCCTGGTCCTTGGATGGAAAGCATTCAAATCTCAAAAGGCACATCATCGGTTCTTAATGGCTATGAAGCAACTACGGGTCAAATCAATGTGGAGTTTTTAAAACCACAAACCAGCGACCCGTTAGCTTTAAATCTAATGGTAAACTCTGAATTACGAACCGAATTTAATGCTACTGGTAGTTGGCATATTAACGATAAACTTTCAACAGCTGTTTTGGCACACTACAAAAATGAAAGTTTGGAGTTTGATGCAAACCACGACGGTTTTATGGATTTACCCAAAAGTAATCAAGTCAATATTTTAAATCGTTGGAATTACCATTCAGAACGCTATACTGGACAAGTTTTAGTACGTGGTTTATATGACGAAAGACGTGGTGGACAATTAAGCAAAATTAATGTAGCAGATCCGTACAACATTGCCGTTGACACCAAACGTATTGACGCCTTTATTAAAAACGGTTATGTTTTAAATTCTGAAAAAGCTACTAGCATAGGTGTTATCGTAAGCGGTTCATACCACGACCAAACGGGTATTTATGGCAAACGTTTTTATCATGGTGCACAAACTAACGTATATGCCAATGCCATATTTCAAACCAATTTTGATGAGCATCATAAACTTGTAACTGGTGCTAGCGTTAATTATGATAATTACAATGAAGGATTACAACTATCAAGTAGTAGTGATGAAATGCCTTTCGACAGGAGCGAAATAACACCGGGCATTTTTGCCGAATATTCATTTACATTTCACGAACATCTATCATTTTTAGCTGGTTTACGTGGTGATTACAGCACACGTTTCGGTTTTTTCGTTACGCCACGCATTAACGTACGTTATTCGCCTTGGGCATGGTGGAATATCCGTACCTCTGTGGGTTTAGGTTATCGCTCGCCAAATATTTTAGCTGATTATGCTTTTACACTACCAAGTAGCCGAAAAATAGTGCTTGCTGATTCGGAATTCAACCAAGAAAAAGCGCTAAATACGGGCATTAGTACCACGTTTTATATCCCCATTGGAAATCGCGAACTACAACTATCGGCAGAATATTACTACACCAACTTCTTTGATTGCGTGGTTGCGGATTTAGACAGTGATCCTCATCAAGTTATTTTTAGTAATTTGAACGGCGGTAAAGCGTACGCTAGCAATTTTCAAACAGAACTTTCGATGGAAATTTTACGTGGATGGACAACCACTATTGCCTACCGCATGATTGACGTAAAAAACAGTTACAACGGTGTATTACGTGAAAAACCACTCACCAATCGTTTTAAAGGATTGATAACCACATCGTATCAAACACCACTCAAAAAGTGGCAATTTGATGTCACTGCACAACTCAACGGTGGTGGTCGCATGCCCGACTCAGACACCAACAACCCATTGTGGTCAAACACGTTTGGTATTTACCCTATGCTAATGGCACAAATTACCAAATATTTCAGAACATGGAGCATCTATTTAGGCGGTGAAAATATCACCAATTTCAAACAAAAAAATCCTATCATTGACGCTTGGAATCCATATAGCAATAACTTTGATGCCTCTATGGTGTGGGGACCCATTCACGGTGCAAAAGTCTACATCGGATTTCGTTGGGCGTTAGACAAACCTGAAAGCTAAAATTACAATTTTTATATTTACTTTTTAAACACATTATCACTATGAAAAAAATCATGATTAGCATTGTTTTGATACTGGCTGCCACCACTATGGTAAATGCCGTAAAACAAGAAGTTGTACTTTTCATCAACAATATGGAATGTGCTAACTGCCAAGCCAAAGTTGAAAAAACATTAGCTTATGAAAAAGGTGTTAAAGACTTAAAATTTGATTTGCAAAAACGCCAAGTAACCATTACCTTTGACAGCGAAAAAACAACAGTTGAAAAGCTTCAAAATGCGTTATTAAAACGCAACAAATACGCATCTGAAGTTGTAAAACCACATTGTACTAAACCTTGTAAATCTGCAGCTAACAGCTGTTCAAAGCCATGTAAAAAACATTAAGTCAAGGCAGTAATTTTATTTAAAATATAATGGATAGAACATAAAAATGCTCTATCCTCTATTATTAAGCGTTTGTAGTGAAACACGTTAAAAAACCCGATTGGCTAAAAATTGATTTTAGAAGCAATGATCAATTTGCTAACGTCAACCAAATTGTGAAAGAACACTGTTTGCACACCATCTGCACCAGTGGTCGCTGTCCCAATATGAGTGAATGTTGGAGCAGAGGCACAGCAACTTTTATGATTTTAGGTGATATTTGTACACGCTCCTGTAAGTTTTGCAATACGCAAACCGGGCGACCTCTACCACCTAATCCAAACGAACCGCAACATTTGGCAAAATCTATCCAATTGATGAAGCTCAAACACGCTGTTGTGACTGCTGTTACGCGCGACGATTTACAAGATCAAGGTGCAACACACTGGGCATCGTGCATTGCCGCTATCAAACAAGAAAATCCGAATACTACAATCGAAGTACTAATTCCTGATTTTCAAGGAAACACGAAACTCATAGACCAAATTATTGCGCAACAACCAAACATCATTGCGCACAACATTGAAACTGTTGAACGCCTTACGCCTGAAGTGCGCAGTGCCGCCAAATACCGCACAAGTTTGAATACATTAGCACACATTGCACAGAGTGGCATTCCGGCAAAAAGTGGTTTTATGCTCGGTTTGGGTGAAACGGAAACGGAAATTTTAAAAACAATGGACGATTTACGCCAAGCCTCCGTGTCAGTGTTGACACTTGGGCAATATTTACAACCAAGCCGTAATCACCTTCCTGTGAGTGCTTACATTCATCCCGATAAATTTAAAGAATATAAACAAATCGGTTTAGAAAAAGGGTTTCGTGTAGTAGAAAGCGCTCCGTTGGTACGCTCATCGTATCACGCAGAACGGCATTTATAACAAGCTAATTCCCATGAAAATCTTGCGCTACAACGTGAGATTTTTTGTTTACATTTAGCTTTGTAACTTGTTCGTTTTTATATATCTTTGTAGGTTGAATATAAATCGCACATGCTATTTTCGGACATCATAGGACAAGAAGCAATTAAAGAACAGCTGCGCCAAACAGTACATTCACAACGTTTGCCTCATGCGCAACTGTTTTCTGGAGTTGAAGGCGTAGGGAAGCTACCATTAGCACTAGCTTATGCCCGATACATCAATTGCGAAAACAGAAACAAACAAGATTCTTGTGGCAATTGTCCATCATGTATCAAATTCAACAAAATGGTACATCCCGATTTGCATTTTGTTTTTCCAATCGTGAAAAACGATGCAAAAAAAATGACTGTTTGCGATAATTTCTTGGCAGATTTTCGCGAAGCTGTACTCACGAATCCCTATTTAACTGTAAACACATGGTTAAACCAAATAGGCGAAGGTAAACAAGGGCAAATTTACACCAACGAAGGTGATGAGATTATTCGTAAACTAAACCTTAAAACCTACGAGTCAGAGTACAAAATCATGATTATTTGGGCGCCCGAGAAAATGCACGAAAGTTGTGCCAATCGAGTTCTTAAAATCATAGAAGAACCGCCTCCAAAAACGATTTTTTTGTTAATTTCAGACACGCCTGATGAAATTATCGGAACTATACAATCGCGTGTACAGCGTATTAGCATTCCTCCAATCAACGTAAAGGATTTGGTTGCACACGCTCAAAATAGATACACTTTGCCTACGGACGAATTACAACTTTTAGCTCGTATGGCGCAAGGTAGTTGGTCGCATATGCAAGCGTTAGTAGAACAGACCGATGAAATGAAAATCAACTTCGAGCGTTTTATTCAACTGATGCGTTTATCGTGGGCTTTGAACGTCAAAGAACTTCGTGCTTGGGTGGACGAACTTGTAGCAGCAGGTCGGGAAGAAGAAAAACAATTTTTGCAATATGCACAGCGTATGATTCGTGAGAACTTTGTGTTACACCTTAAACAACCAACATTGAGCTACATGAGCCAACAAGAACAAGCGTTTGCAAAAAACTTTTCACAATTCATCAACGAGCGAAATATTCTTGATATCATGGATGAACTCGCATTGGCTGAAGCTCAAATTGAACAAAATGGAAATGGGAAAATTATATTATTAGACCTAAGTATTAAACTGTACAGATTATTAAAAAAATAAACGGATAGAAAAACATCTAATTTCAATATCATATTACACACTGAATAATAATGAAATATACACTAAATAACGGCGGAAGTAATCCTGGTAAAAAAGGATTTTGTGGCAATAGCAACCGTAAACTACCAGTAATCGATTGGTTAGCCGATTTACCTGAAACTCAATTAGAAACTGAGTTAGTAGAGGTACAATTCAAAAACACACGTAAAGGCTTCTTCCTTAACAATATGAAATTACCACTCGAAAAAGGCGATGTGGTAGCTGTTGAAGCGACACCTGGTCACGATATTGGCACAGTTACACTTACAGGAAAACTTGTACTGGCGCAAATGAAAAAAAGCAACATTTCTTTGGATCATTATGAAGTAAAACGTGTTTATCGTATAGCCCGTACCAATGATATGGCAAAATATAACGAGGCAAAATCCAAAGAACACGATACCATGATTCGTTCGCGTCAGATTGCTGAAAATTTAAATTTAGAGATGAAAATTGGCGATGTTGAATACCAGGGCGATGGCAGCAAAGCTATTTTCTACTACATTGCCGATGGGCGCGTGGATTTTCGTCAGCTCATCAAGGTATTAGCCGAAACTTTTCGTGTACGTATTGAAATGAAACAAATCGGTGCACGCCAAGAAGCTGGTCGTATTGGTGGTATTGGCCCTTGCGGTCGGGAATTGTGCTGTGCTACATTTATGAGTAGTTTTGCTTCTGTTTCGACCACAGCAGCGCGCCACCAAGATATCTCCACAAATCCACTCAAATTGGCAGGACAGTGTGCCAAAATCAAATGCTGTGTTAATTATGAATTAGACACTTACATTGATGCTAAAAAAGATTTTCCGCGACAAGATATACCTTTGGAAACCAAAGATGGTACGTTCTATCATTTCAAAACCGACGTCTTTAAACGTCAAATGCCCTACTCAAGTTCAAAAACATTTGCTGCCAATCTTGTAACATTATCAGTTGATCGGGTTAAAGAGATTATTGCGTTAAATAATAAAGGTGAACATGTTGATACACTCTTAGCCAAAGAACCTGTTGTAAAAACTGATTCTCCCGTTGGCTACCAAAATGTCATAGGACAAGATAGTTTAACTCGTTTTGATAAAGCAAAACCCAAAAACAGAAATCGAAACAAATACAATAAAAACCGCAATAACAATCAAAATAAACCTAATACAAATTAAATCATGAAGGTAAAAATCATTTTGGGATTTCTGCTTATTATTATATTAACCGCTTGTAGTGATACGGTGTTTATGGAGTGTAAAGAGTTACCCACAGAGGGTTGGCACAAAGATTCATTGTGTGTGTTTGAGGTACCTATTACAGAAACAAATGCTACATATCAAATGCAACTTATCATTCGCAATGATGGTAGCTATCCGAATCAAAACTTATGGCTGTTTGTAGATCACATCAAACCCGATAATAGTTTTGCTCGTGATACAGTGCAGTTTTTTCTCGCCGATAATTTTGGACGATGGACAGGTTCTGGAGTTGGCTCTATTTTTGAGAATGTTTGGATTTATCGTGAACGTATAAAATATAAAGAAACTGGCACTTATAAAATTCGTATTGCTCAAGGTATGCGCTACGAAAAGCTGGAAGGCATTTGTGACGTAGGCATAAAAGTAATTAAAACGAACTAAAATCCACACAGCTTTGGTATGGGAAAAAATAAATTGAAAAAATTTGCTGACATGGAGACGTTTTCACACGTATTCCAATGTTCATACAACGAATTAACCAATGGAACCTCTTTTCCACTTAAAGGCAAATGGCACAGCGAGTTTTTTCATAACAACAATCCCATTGTACTAGAACTTGGTTGTGGCAAGGGAGAATATACCGTAGAATTAGCCAAACAATTCCCTGACAAAAACTTTATCGGTGTCGATATAAAAGGTGCACGCATGTGGACCGGTGCTAAACTGTCTCAAGAGTTTGGTTTAACTAACGTTGCCTTTATACGCACTGGAATTAACGTCATTCACTATTTTTTTGAGCAAAACGAAGTAAACGAAATTTGGATTACCTTTCCCGATCCACAGATGAAAAAGGTAAACAAACGATTAACTTCCACCTTCTTTTTGAATATTTACAAACAGATTCTTCACGAAAATGGTATTATCAATTTAAAAACAGACAGCAATTTTTTATTCACCTACACTTGTGCACTTGTGGAGTTAAACAAATTGCCAATATTTGTCAAAACAGACAATTTATACAAGACACACCCCAATGATAACATTTTAGCCATAAAAACGTACTATGAAAAACAATGGCTGTCGCGTGGGTTGACCATAAAATATTTACAGTTCTCTTTACCACACACCAGTTCTTTACAAGAACCCGATATTGAAATTCCTCTCGACGAGTATCGCAGTTTTAACCGTCAAAAACGTACAGAGTTAGATTTTTAAAATTAATAAACGAATTTTTTAATTGATTTAATTTTTTATTTTTTTCACATAAAAAGAGTTTTTACGCAAAAATGAAGGATAAAAACTCCCACAAACTCCCTCAAAAAACATGTTTTAGAGAAAAAAGAGAACAAAAAGTATGAAAAACAAAAAAAATATAAAAAACTCACATTTTTCATAAAAAACTGATTAACAATAAATTACAGTTGTTTAGAAAAATAAAATTGAGAAAATAAAAATCTTTTCAAAAAAAAAAGTCAAAATAAGTTGCATTCACAAAAATAAGTTCTAATTTTGTGCTGATATTATATACAATTTTGTTCAACATTAAAAAATTCGTAAAGATGAAAAAATTAGTTTTGTTCTTTGCTGCTGTTGTTGCTGTTGCATTTGCATCTTGTGGTGCTAAAGCTACTGAAGAAGCTACTGAAGAAGTTGCAGTAGAAGAAGTTGCAGTAGAAGAAGTTGTTGACACTGCTGCTGTAGTAGTTATTGATAGCGCTGTAGTTGCTGAATAATTCAGAAACACACAACACTTTCAGTTTAAAAAGGTCTATTGTTACAATAGGCCTTTTTTTATTGTCAAAATTTTGAGTACATTTGTGCTGTTTTAGTACAACGTTGCGCTAAAAACAGACACGCCAACCACCGACATTTCTAATCGTAAACATCATGATTCGTCTAGCCATTCCAGCCGAAGGCTTATTAAACAGAGAAAGTCTTCAATTTCTAAATCGTATAGGCATAAAACTGCCTTGTGCCACGCAAGCCTGCGCCATGTATGCCACCAACTTTCCACTCGAAATCATAGCGGTGGCAGAAGCAGATATTTTAACACTTGTACAAAGCGGCATGATGGACATTGGTTTTGTAGGCGAGCAATTTCAAGATGAAAAAAATGCCGACGTTCAGGTGTTACGTCATTGGGGCATTGCATCACACAATATGGCGATTGGTGGCACGCCAAATATAAAATACAAAAGCCTCGAAACACTGAATGGGAAAACTATTTTAACTCCGTTTCCTAATTTTGTAAACAAAGAACTCAAGGCCAAAAATATCAAAGCAAAAGTTCAAGGTATTTCCGACTCCTTAAAAAGTATTCCTCCTGGCGACATGAGCGAATTTTACTGCGACGCCATTCCTGCCGGGTTACACTTTCAACAAAAAGGATTAAAGGAACTCGAATTGCTAGCTACTTTTGAAACTCTATTAGTGGTTCACAGCCAATTGGCCACCAATAAAAAAACCATTCTAGAAGAATTAGTATTCCGCATGGATGCCACGGCAGAATCAGCCAATAAACAAACACTCACCATGCGTGTGCCTACCAAACACTTAGAGGACATCTTAATCGTTTTACCAAGTCAATTGCCACCTATGGTGATGCCTATCAATAACGAATTAAGTTTAGTGCAAACCCTTGTGGACGACACCCGTTTTTGGGACATTGTGACTAAACTCAAACAATTGGGAGCTACCGAAATCACATTAGCGCCCATAAACCATCTGATACACTAACAAAATCTGTTGTCCTATTCAAAATAAATCACTAATTTTGTAGGCGTTTTCTAGTAGTTACAACTAATAAAAATATACTGTTATGCAAACTATTGACAATTTTAATTTTGCCGGTAAAAAGGCATTTGTCCGCGTAGACTTCAATGTGCCTATGGACGAAAATTTTAACATCACAGACGACACACGTATTCGTGCTGCATTGCCTACGTTGAAAAAGATTTTAGCTGATGGTGGTAGCCTTATCATCGCTTCACACATGGGTCGCCCCAAGAAAAATCCAGATGCTAAATATTCATTGAAACACATCGTTGCTCACGTTTCTGAAAAATTGGGCGTAGACGTTAAATTTGTAGACGATTGCGCAAAAGCTGCTGAAGCTTGTGCTGCTCTAAAACCAGGTGAAGCGTTATTATTAGAAAATCTTCGTTTCTATGCCGAAGAAGAAGGCAAACCACGTGGTTTAGCTGAAGATGCTACCGATGAAGAAAAAGCTGCTGCTAAAAAAGCAATCAAAGCTAGCCAAAAAGAATTTGCTAAATTATTGGCATCTTACGCTGATTGCTACGTAAACGACGCATTCGGTACAGCGCACCGCGCACACGCTTCTACGGCTTTAATTGCAGATTATTTTGATGCTGATCACAAAATGTTTGGTTACTTGATGAACCAAGAAGTATCAGCCATTGAAAAAATTATGACCGACACAGCTCGCCCATTTACCGCTATCATGGGTGGTTCTAAAGTATCTTCAAAAATCGAAATCATCGAAAACCTATTGACCAAAGTAGATAACTTGATTATCGCTGGTGGCATGACTTATACATTCACTAAAGCCTTAGGTGGTAAAATTGGTACTTCTATTTGTGAAGACGATAAATTAGATTTAGCACTTGGTTTATTAGAAAAAGCCAAAGCTAATGGCGTAAATATGGTATTAGCTGTGGATGCTAAAATTGCTGATGCTTTCTCAAACGATGCAAACACTAAATTTGTGAACGTTGACGAAATTCCTGATGGCTGGGAAGGTATGGACATTGGCCCAAAAACAGAAGCTATCTTTGCTGATGTGATCAAAAACTCAAAAACTATTCTTTGGAATGGTCCTACTGGTGTATTTGAATTTGACAACTTCACCAGTGGTTCACGCGCAGTAGCAAACGCCATTGTAGAAGCAACCAAAAACGGTGCATTCTCGCTTGTTGGTGGTGGCGACTCTGTAGCTTGTGTTAACAAATTTGGTGTAGCCGACAAAGTAAGTTATGTATCAACCGGCGGTGGCGCTTTATTGGAAGCTATCGAAGGTTTGGTATTACCTGGCATCGCTGCTATCAAAGGCTAATTACAACCAATCTCATAATTCAAAAATCCCTACCATCACTGGTGGGGATTTTTTTGTTTAGAAACACACGCAAAAAAATGCGAAAAGTTTTTTTGTAAAAACTTGTTAAACCAAAAATAAACGACTACATTCGTTGCGCTCAACAGTGTACAAAAAACACCATTCGTAAATGCTTTTTATAAATGTTAATAAATGATTCATTTACAATGAATTAAACTTTAGCGATAGGTTGATTTACGAATGTTTTTAATGGGTAGTTACGTAAATAAAACGTTAGC
>JARKSE010000031.1 GCA_029974315.1 Paludibacteraceae bacterium
AAACAGACGGATATGAATGAACACCAGTTGCCAACACGCGGTATAGTTAATTGCCGGTGCAGTGTGTATTCGAGCGGCACAACTCGTATCAAAAGTAGTTGTAACTTGATAGGTAAGTCCTTCGAAATCGGCAACTAACCATACCGCCATCCGTTATTTCACAGCGAGTTTCATCGCGGTCGTTTGGGTCAATTTTTGATGATCGAGTAAATGGCGAATCACTTGCAACACCTCTTCTTCAGGCGCTTGCAGTTGTTTCATCAGTTGTGTGATAGACAAGGGCGTTTCTGTCAACAGCGTTACAATCTGCTCTTCCAATTGCACAAAACGTGCCTCTTTCATAGCGCGCGCTTTATGCGCCAAGCAAATATCGCACTGTCCGCATGGCAACGTGTGTTTTTCGCCAAAATAGTTGAGCAACACGCGACTGCGACACACCTCTTTTTCGTTGGCATACGCCAGCACCGAAGCAATACGGTTCACATAACGCTCGCGACGTTCTTCATAGGCCTCTTTGGGAATCACCAACTTGGAACTGTCCTCACGCGAACGCGTATAAATCAAAAAGGGCGTTTTCTTAAAAGGAACGTAAGTGACAATATGGTTTTTGTCCAACGTCATCAATTGCTCATAAATGGTTTGACGCGAACGACCTAACCGTTTACCAATCAACTCTTCGTTGATATGAATCATGTCGGTAAACACACCTGTGTACGAACGTAAAATAACCTCTATCAATTCGTCGAGCGCTGGGTTTTTTGTCCGAAATTGATACAACTCCTCACGTTTTACAGTGAACATCAGTTTCGACGGATTATCCACCTCTTCAGTCAACTCCAAATAACCTGCTAACTCTAAAATTTTCAGAGCGTTATAAGTTGGATTTATAGGTAAATGACAAGTCGTACAAAACAGTTGCAAATTAAACGGATAAACAGCTTGAAACGCCGAACCTACACCTATTTCAAAATAGTCTGCCAGCGCTTGATATGTGGTTTTGATGCGTTCTTTATCGGGAAATGTATCGCTAATACGTTTTTTGAGTTTGGTTTCATCTGTTTTGTTGTAAAGCAATATTGCATACGCCCGTTGCTCGTCACGCCCCGCACGTCCCGCTTCTTGGAAATAGGCTTCTAACGTATCGGGTAAATCAAGGTGAATAACAGTGCGAACATCAGGCTTATCGATACCCATACCAAAGGCATTCGTAGCCACAATGACACGACACTCACCCGACTTCCACGCTTGCTGTTTGTAATCTTTTTGTTCATCCGCTAATCCTGCATGGAAATAATCAGCCGAAATGTTTTGTTGCACCAAAAACTCTGCAATCTCTTTCGTCTTTTTGCGACTCCGCACATACACCACCGAAGTTCCAGGCACACGATGCAAAATATGTACTAACTGCTCCAATTTATCCTCAACATAACGCACTACATAAACCAAATTTTTGCGTTCAAAACTTTTTTGAAAGAGATTTTTTTGAGGAAACTTCAAACGCTCCTGTATGTCGTCCACCACATCAGGCGTAGCTGTAGCCGTAAGTGCTAAGACTGGAACATTGGGCAACAATTGGCGAATTTCAGCTATTTGTAAATAGGAAGGACGAAAATCGTAACCCCATTGTGAAATACAGTGCGACTCGTCTACTGCAATCATACTCACAGTAAGATGTTTCAGACGAGTTTTGAATAAATCGGTAGCTAAACGTTCGGGCGACACATACAAAAATTTATAATCACCCAATTCGCAATTATCAAATGCCGCCAAAATTTCGTGCTGCGCCATACCAGAATAGATTGCTGTGGCTTTTATCCCGCGCTGTTTCAAGTTTTCCACCTGATCTTTCATCAATGCAATGAGTGGTGTTACCACAATACAAATACCTTCCATAGCCAAAGCTGGTACTTGAAAAGTGATTGATTTTCCGCCACCAGTAGGCATCAATCCCAACGTGTCTCGCCCACTACCAATAGACTCAATAATATCAAGTTGCAGCGGACGAAAATCGTCGTACCCCCAATACTCCTTGAGAATATCGTGATACGCTGTATGTGTTGGATTGGAAGTTGATGCGCTCATAAAAACATATTTAAAATAGGAGCAGTGTAGCGCACACCACAATTTTACCCTTCAAGGGCTTCGTTGAGAAAATCATTGAACGGTTTCATAGCACGAAATACGCTCAATGCTTTTTCATGAAAATCGGAAGCTATAAATTCTGCATCACTCACAGGATGTTGCACTATAAAATGTTTGAATTTAAGCCATTCCGCTGCTGGAGAATCTGACGCGAAACCAGTTGGAACACGCTTTAACGCCTCTGGAGAAACAATTTCATCAAACGCATTTTTAAATGCTTGTACATTGGTAATGGCTACCAACTCTTCGTAGTGAATATCTATCGATTCGCGCAACCGCTTCAGCGCAGCAGGCTCTGGGCAATAAATACCTCCACTAAAAAACGATGCATCTGGTTGTATGTGTAAATAGTAACCGCTTAGCAAACTTTTACGACCGCCATGAGGTGCTATATAAGCACCAAAATGATTTTTATATGGCTGTTTATTCGGCGAAAACCGAATATCGCGATAAATACGGAAAATACACTCATCAGGCATGAGGTATTTTACACGTTCATCAAATTCGCCAATGCGTGCAATAAACCATGCAACCTCTTCACGAAACGCCTCTAAAGCATCTGTGTATCGCTCCTTATTCGCTGCAAACCAGTCGCGATTATTGTTCCCCACTAAATCGTGCAGAAATTTTATAATGAGTTGATTTTTAGTCATTCACTTACCACAAAACGTGCTGTCAAACGGTTACGTTGCTCAACAAATACCAATCTCTCGCCTACCAATTTATCGACAATTTCTTTGGTGTAGTGACGAATGGTTATCAATTCCACATCAGTATTGTATAACACTTCATACTCATCTTGCAACTCAGTTACTAGATTTTTAAATAGCGCAGGATTGTGGTCAATACATAATGAAAAACTGATTGCCGATGTTTGTATTAAACTCACTTTCAAACGATAACTTGCCAAGATAGCAAAAATTTTGCTCAATTTTTCTTCAGCGATAAATGAAAAATCTCTGGGTGTTAACGTCAGTAGCACTTGGTTAGCTTTGTTGATATACACCGGTGGCAACTCCATTTTAAACGAGTATTCATTAATAACAGAGCCCTCTTTAGTTGGATCAACAAATGATTTTACACACAACGGAATTTTTTTGTTTTGGAGCGGTTTTACCGTTTTGGGATGAATCACACTCGCACCACAGTAGGAGAGTTCTATAGCCTCTTTGTACGATAGTTTTGGGATAACTACAACTTCTGAATACATTTTGGGATCTGCATTCATCACGCCGGGCACATCTTTCCAAATTACCACACTTTCAGCATCGAGTAAATTGGCTAAAATCGCTGCTGTATAATCGGAACCTTCGCGCCCCAATGTCGTTGTTTGATTGGTAATAGTCCCTGCAATAAATCCTTGAGTGATATAGTAATCAACTCCCTTAAAATCAAATGCTTCACAAATTAATTGATTGGACAATTCAATATTTACATTGCCTTCACGGTAGTTGTCGTCTGTTTTAAGTGAGGAACGAATATCTACAAATTTCACATTATCGCCTTGCGATTTAATATATGCCGCCACAATAGTTGTTGAGATAAGTTCACCAAACGACACAATGCGGTCATATTCATAATCATAACTCAACGATGGTTTTTGTTTGGTTATGTCACGCAACTCTGTGTAAAGCAAATTCAGTTTAGCATCAACCTCTGTGCGGTCGATAAAGAGCTCTTTTACAATATCCTCGTGATAATCAACTATGGTTTGTATATTAGCTTCCAAATCTGGCTTACGATTAAAAAAACTATTTAACACTTCCTCTAAAGCATTAGTTACCTTACCCATAGCCGAAACTACAATAACTAATTTCTCGTTTTGAGCACGTATGATTTTGTGAAGATTACGAACGCCTTCTGCATTTTTTACAGAGGCACCACCAAATTTAAAAACTTTCATAGAGTCAACTAGTTACATTATACAATATTTGTTTTAAACAACGTCACAAAGATATGTGATAATATTGGATTTTACAATAAGTTTAACAGACTGTTTTACCCGTTTTTCGCTACCTTAACTGCAAAAAATTAAGCGGGCTTAAGAACACTTATCTTAGCCCGCCAACATAACATTAACTGTTATTTTTATGGCGCTGGAGTTTGTGTTGTATCTACAAAAACACGTGCACCTAACTCTTTATCTAAGTGGTAGATACCACCGCTTTTTTCGCCTAACAATTTTATTTGATCAATAATATCGAGTACGCTACTCTCTTCTTCTGTTTGTTCGTCGATAAACCACTGTAACATACTCGTTGTTGCATGATCTCTTTCAGCCAAAGCAACGTCATAACACTTATGAATCAATTCGGTAACCAAACATTCGTGTTTATAGGTTTCTTCAAACACGTGCAACATACTATTCCACTTTTGATCCACTTTTTCAATCGGCTCAAGCTTTACATTACCCGAACGCGTCAACACATAATCATAAAATTTGAGTGCGTGAGATGTCTCTTCTTGAAATTGAACACGCATCCAATTAGCACACCCTTTCAAACCTTGTTGGTCACACCACGCCGACATACTTAAATACAAATATGCAGACCAAAATTCTGCGTTGATTTGTTTATTCAAAATCTCTTCAACCTTACTGTTAATTTTCATAATCTATAGTTTTTTAAAATTAATATCACATACAGCCATTACGCGACTACAAATATACAGCAAATTTTATCAAAAATCAAGAGTTTTGATTGCTCATTTCAAAGAAAGATAAAATAAATAAAGGAACTGTTTTGTGGTCAGAAAAAATATAGTATCTTTGCAGTCCGTTTCGTGTAGCCTCTGATAGGAAAAGGGATACCTGTGAATGCTGCACTAATGTTCAATCAAATCTTTTTATAACAATGGATTTAATTAAAGTTGCAGAGCAATCTTTGGCTGTTGAAAACAATCATCCAGCATTCGAAAGTGGTGATACTGTTACAGTTGCTTATCGCATTAAAGAAGGTAACAAAGAGCGTGTTCAGTTGTATCGTGGTATTGTTATTAAAATTACAGGACACGGTGACAAAAAACGTTTTACTGTTCGCAAAATGTCGGACAACGTTGGTGTTGAACGTATTTTCCCACTGGACTCTCCTTTTATCGAAAGCATCGAAGTGAACAAAGTTGGTAAAGTCCGTCGCGCAAAATTGTATTATTTGCGTTCGCGTACTGGTAAAAAAGCACGTATTAAAGAAAAACGTGTCTAATTTGCCCTTTCAATTTAGAATTTCTCAAAAAGTCGTTCCCAAAAGAACGACTTTTTTTATGGACAAGTTAAGATAAACCACTTGATAAAGAGAAGAAGATTGTATTTTGCAGTTGAAAATTATATCATTACCTTTGTATTCAAAATAGAATACTTCTATGAGTAAAATAGGACTTGTTATCGCTCAAGAATATAAAAATCGTGTGGCCAAAAAATCATTTTTGGTGCTCACATTTCTAATGCCACTGCTGTTTGTAGCGCTCATTTTTACACCGATATGGCTTGCTACATTGACTGATGGCGAGATAAAACAGATTGCTGTTGTTGACCAAACAGGCAAATACGCATCAGTGTTTACCGACAATGATGCATACACTTTTGAACTCATAGGTGAACCTGTCGATAGTTTGCGAACCAGCGAAAAACGCAGTGATTACGAAGCTATTGTTGTTATTTCAAAAGATTTAGCCACAACGCCAGAAGCTGTTACAATTTACTCCGAAAAACAGGTCAACATCGAATTAAAAAACTTCATCGAACAAGGGTTAAACAGTTTTGTCGAAAAGGAAAAACTCTTGTCGCACAATATTCCCAACATCCAAGAAATTATTGACGAATCACAAGCGAACATACGCGTAAACACCATAAAATGGAGCGAAGATGGTAGTGAAGAAATTTCATCATCTGAAATCGCAGTTGCTATTGGTATGGTTTTCACCATGTTGATTTATATGTTTATTTTCACTTATGGTGCACAAGTGATGAGTAGCGTGGTACAAGAAAAAATAAACCGCATTGTAGAAGTACTTATTTGCAGTGTTAAACCTTTTGAATTGATGATGGGAAAAATCATCAGTATTGCTTTGGTTGGTCTAACACAATTTGCTATTTGGTTGTTCCTCACTGTTGGTTTAGTTGCTGTTGCTGGACAATTTTTAGGAAACTCTATCACTCCTGAAACCGCTGTCAGCGTTGAACAGATGAGCGAGGTTGCACAAGCCAGCAGCAAACTTAACTTCGACAACGTTATGGCTATGATTATGTCAGTAAATCCGCTTGAATTGATTTTTTATTTCATCATCTATTTTATTGGCGGATATCTGTTGTATGCCTCTATTTTCGCAGCTATTGGTTCTGCGGTGGATAATGAAACCGACACTCAACAGTTTATGTTACCAGTAACTATTCCCATTATATTCGCCATTTATGCAGCTATTTATGGTGCACAAAATCCAGACGGTCCGTTAGCACTTTGGTGCTCTATGATTCCTTTTACATCCCCCATCGTAATGATGGTTCGTTTGCCGTTGGGTGTACCGATGTGGGAAAAATTACTCTCTGTGACCATTTTGATTATCTCTTTTATTGCCACAACATGGATGTCGGCAAAAATTTACCGTACGGGAATTTTGATGTACGGCAAAAAAACAAGCTGGAAAGAGATGTGGAAGTGGATCAGGTATTAGGAAAACCTTTAAAGATGAAATTATGAAACCCATTATTGGAATTTCAGTCAATTATAAAGAACAAACATCGCGCATCGCCGACGCTTACGTACAAGCTGTACATTTGGCAGGTGGTGTTCCTTTATTAATTCCCGTACTAGACGATAAAGAAACACTTGAAGAAGCTATGCGTCAGGTTGATGGTTTGTTATTAAGCGGTGGTGCGGATATCGACCCGTCATATTTCAATGAAAAACCAATTCCCGAACTTGGCGACGTAGATCCAAAACGTGATTTTTATGACTATGCTTTGATTGATTTTGCTAGTCGTCATCAACTACCGATTTTGGGAATTTGCCGTGGTGTGCAGGTCCTCAATGTCTATTTTGGGGGAACGCTATATCAAGATATTTATGCGCAAAACAGTGCAAAATTGCTCAATCACGATCAGTCAGAAGCCCGTCACATTGAGACACATACGGTTACAGTCAAGGCTAACTCTAAACTTAGTCAAATTGTTGGTTGCGAACAACTTGGTACAAACACCTTTCATCATCAAGCCATAAAAGATGTTGCGCCAAATTTTAACTCTGTTGCTACCACCTCAGACGGCATTTGCGAAGCCATAGAATCGACACATTACCCTATTATCGGTATACAATGGCATCCCGAAAATTTGGCAGTGACCAATAAAAAAGCGCACGTAGCACTTTTTAAATGGTTGGTCAATGAAGCAACACTCTTTCGCGAAGCACGCATTTTGCATGACACACTCGTTTCTGTTGATTCACATTGCGACACTCCTATGGTTTTTACCAACAATATGAATCTCGGCGAACGCACCGAATCTGCATTAGTCGATTTTGTGAAAATGGGTGAAGGACGCTTAGATGCGATATTTATGGCTGCTTACATTCCACAAAAAGAACTTGACGGAACCGCCACCAAAGCTGCTAACGATTTGGCTAACGCTATTTTGGAGCGCATACATACACAACTCCAAACCAATAGTGACAAGGCTATGTTAGCTCTCACTGCTGATGCTATTGAAGAAGCAAAAAAACTCGGCAAAAAAGCCGTTACACCGGCTTTAGAAAATGGCTATGCTATTGGCACCGATTTAAGTCAAGTTGAGCATTTTTACAATGCAGGTGTGCGCTACATCACGCTTTGTCACAATGGCGACAATGCCATTTGCGATTCTGCTGCTAAAAGTCAGCACACGCATAACGGCATAAGCAATTTTGGTAAACAGGTAATTGCAGAAATGGATCGTTTAGGTATCATGGTTGATATTTCGCACGCTGGAGAAAAAAGTTTTTGGAACGCTTTGACATATTGTAAAAATCCTATTATTGCATCACATTCGTCGGCACGAGCCTTGTGCGACCATCCACGCAACCTAACCGACGAACAACTTAAAGCATTAGCAAAAAAAGGGGGGGTCTGCCAAGTTTGTCTTTACGACGGATTTTTATCACAAACAGAGGCGTCGCTCACAACGGCTATTGATCATATTGATCATATTGTAAAAACCGTTGGCATTGATTTTGTAGGTGTTGGTTCAGACTTCGATGGCGGAGGCGGCATTTTAGGATGTCAAGCCAGCAACGAACTTATAAACATTACAAAAGAGTTATTACGCAGAGGCTATTCTCACAACGATATTCGCAAAATTTGGGGCGAGAACATACGCCGTGTTATGCGACACGTCGAAGCTAATGCTCAACTATAAATTAAACCAAATAACATAAATATGAAAAAACTTATTGGAGTCATTGCCTTATTTTGCAGTGTGGGTTTATTTGCTCAAACTACCGATTCTGCAGCTGTGCGTACGAGTGCGCCAGAAACCTTATTTAGTACATTGGCAGAACCCGACAGTCAAACCAATGCTGTTATCAATGTGTATCTAAAACCTATTATGCAAAAAGCTATTGAAGCACAAAAAGGGAGTGGTGCTAATGAAACACAACGTGGTTTTCGGGTGCAACTTTTTTCGAGCAACAATGCGCAACGTGCCAGAGGTGATGCGTTTAATGTGGAAAAAACCATTTTAGATAAAATGCCAAATTTACCCGTGTACGTAACCTACACATCTCCTTTTTGGAAAGTACGCGTAGGTAACTGCACTACACATGCAGAAGCACAGACGTTACGCCAATATCTTATCGAAAACTTTCCTGAATTTCAAACAGAGACCTATATTGTACCCGATCAAATAGTACTAAATCAATAACAAAGATTATGAGCAACACATCGGTTGAAGCCAAAACCGTACAGATAGCGGAATATTATGCAAAAATACTGGAGTTGTTAGGTGAGGATACTCAACGCGAAGGTTTACTCCGCACACCGCATAGAGTAGCTAAAGCGATGCAATTCATTACACAAGGTTACCTGCAAGATCCCGAAGAGGTGTTGCGCAGTGCCATGTTCCACGAAGAGTATCAGCAAATGGTGATTGTCAAAGATATTGAATTTTTCTCAATGTGCGAACATCACATGTTGCCATTTTTTGGTAAAGCACACGTGGCTTATATTCCAAACCAAACCATTACAGGATTAAGTAAAATTGCGCGTGTGGTCGACATTTATGCCCATCGCTTACAATTACAAGAACGATTGACTTTACAAATAAAAGAGTGTATACAAAACACACTTAATCCTATGGGAGTTATGGTGGTTATCGAAGCACAGCACATGTGTATGCAGATGCGTGGCGTACAAAAACAACACTCTGTTACCACAACCTCCGATTTTACAGGAGCTTTTCAGAGTGCCAAAACACGTGAAGAGTTTATCAATCTCATAAAACCATGAAAACAACAGTTATAACAGATACACAAGAGATAGAGAATGTTATACGTTCGTGTTCAAGTTGCGTCGTATCGTTTGGTGGCGATGCCCCCTACGCTTTACCTATGAATTTTGCCTACGCCTATCCCTACATTTACATGCATTCGGGACCTGAAGATGGACATAAACTAAGGTTATTAGCAAAAAATCCAAAAGTATGCGTGGTATTTACATCTCCCGATCAAAAGCTGATATACCAACATCCAAACGTTGGTTGTAGTTACAGTATGAATTCAAAAAGTGTTATCGCATTTGGTGCTGTAGAATTTGTAGAAGAACTCGATGAAAAACGCCAACTGATGGATGTTTTTATGAAACAATATACAAAGAACAACGTATCGTATAGCGATGTTGCCATTGCCAATGTGAAAATGTGGCGCATAAAAATAGAACAACTCACTGCTAAACATTTTGGACAATCGAAACGTCAATATTAAATCTATTCTATTATACACAGGAAATAAAAAATCCCTTTTGAAATCAAAAGGGATTTTTTATTTATGCTCACCTGTTTACTATGCACGGATTATTTTTGCCCCAATAGCATTTAAACGATTTTCAATATCCTGATAACCACGGTCTATCTGCTCAATGTTGTCGATGCGACTCACACCATCGGCACTCATAGCTGCAATCAACAACGCAATACCGGCACGAATATCGGGCGATGTCATATTATTTGCGCGTAAAGCTACTTTGTGATCATGTCCTATAACAACAGCACGGTGTGGATCGCACAAAATAATTTGTGCGCCCATATCGATAAGTTTATCTACAAAAAACAGACGACTTTCAAACATTTTTTGATGAATTAGTACACTGCCTTTTGCTTGTGTTGCCACTACTAACAGCACACTCAATAGGTCTGGTGTAAGTCCAGGCCAAGGGGCATCAGCTAATGTGAGAATAGAACCATCTAAAAATGATTCAATTTGATACGACGATTGTGCTGGGATAAAAATATCATCGCCTTGCTGTTCTAGCACAATACCTAATCGGCGAAAACTATCTGGAATGATACCGAGATTATGATATGACACATTTTTAATCGTAAGTGCACTACCTGTCATAGCGGCAATTCCAATAAAACTACCAACTTCAATCATATCTGGTAAAATACGATGCTCGGCACCATGTAACGCAGGAACACCTTCGATTGTTAACAAATTAGAAGCAATGCCCGAAATTTTTGCCCCCATTGCATTTAGTAAAAGACATAACTGTTGCAAATAGGGCTCGCAAGCCGCATTATAAATTGTCGTTGTCCCTTTGGCACACACAGACGCCATGACAATGTTGGCTGTACCCGTTACTGACGCTTCATCAAGCAACATATACGCTCCCGTTAACTGTTTTGCTTCCAAAACAAAAGCTTGCTTTTTCTTATCGTAATTTAAGTCAGCACCTAAATTTTGAACACCTACAAAGTGCGTATCTAAACGACGACGACCAATTTTATCGCCACCGGGTTTGGCGTAAGTCACTTTACCTAAACGTGACACAAGCGGACCGATAAGCATAACTGAACCACGTAGTTTGGCACATTTTTGTAAAAATTCATCGCTTCCTAAAAAATCAGTATCAAGCGTTTCGGCTTTAAAACTATATTTTGATGTTGTAAGCTGTTTTACCTGCACGCCCATATCGCGCAACAATTGAATTAAATTGTTAACATCCAAAATATTGGGGATATTATCCACAATCACCTCTTCGGTAGTCAACACTGTTGCACAAATAATCTGTAACGCTTCATTTTTAGCGCCTTGCGGATGAATGTCGCCATGTAATTTATGTCCGCCTTCAATAATAAAAGATGCCATGTAATAAATTTTAGGAGTTAAAAATGAGGAATTAAATATAGTTTACTTCAGGCTCTATTGTGATACCAAATTTATTGCTAACCGATTTACAAATAGCGTCTGCCAACAAACAAATATCTCCAGCGGTTGCGTTGTTTTTATTTATCAATACAAGCGGTTGTTTTTCATACACACCAGCGCCACCAAATGTTTTACCTTTCCAGCCACACTGTTCAATAAGCCACGCCGCAGGAATTTTTACCAATCCTCCATCAGCCCTATAAAACGGCATTGTGGTGTATTGACGACGCAATTGGTTGAAATGCGACTCTGCAATCAGTGGGTTTTTGAAAAAACTGCCCGCATTTCCAAGTTTACTTGGCTCTGGCAGTTTGCTTTTACGAATAGCAATAACGGCGTCTCGTACAGCTTTTACAGTAAGCGGATTTATGCTAGCAACTGATTCTGACAAGTTACCATAATCGAGCTTAAATTGTGGTATTTTATCCAGTCGGAACTCAACAGCGGTAACCACATATTGGTTTTTCAACGTTGTTTTAAAAATGCTTGTTCGGTAGCCATATTCGCATTCTGACACATCAAAAAGTCGTGTTTTGCCCGTAGCAATTTCTACCGTTTCCACGTGTGAAATAATATCAGCCACCTCCACGCCATAGGCACCAATATTTTGTACAGCGCTCGCACCAACTTCACCGGGAATGTACGATAAGTTTTCAGTACCTCCCAAACCACGCTCTGCCACTGTGGCGCAAAAATCATCCCAAACAACACCAGAGCCTACACGTACATAGATGTGCTTGTCGGTTTCGCGAATAGTTTCATAACAACAGATTTTGGAGTGAATCACCACACCATCAAAATTCTTAGTAAAGAGCAAATTACTGCCGCTACCAATAGCCAACAGTGGATGTTGCTTCACCATATCCATTTGTAACAGCTCTACTAACTCCGCCACACTATGGTACTCCACAAAATAGCGCGCTTTTACGTCAATACCAAACGTATTGTGGTTTAAAAGTGAATAATTTTCTTCGATTTTCATCTATTGCCGCTTTTCTGCAAAGGTAAGTATTTTTAAGAATTAAATGAAGTAATAGACAGTTTTTACAACTGAAAGCCTTTATGCCCTTATTTTAGTGCTCCTCCTGTAAACCGGAATAACTGTTGTTAAAACCATCTCTTTTTCCACAACCACCAGATAACTCCTAAAGCTACCACACCCATTACGCCCCAAGCAAATAAGTAACCATACTGCCACGATAATTCTGGCATAACTCTAAAATTCATACCCCACACACCTGCTAAAAACGTCAACGGAATAAAAATAGCTGACACTACCGTGAGGCGACTCATAATTTGGTTCATACGCAAATCGTTATTTGCCAAATACAAATCAACTAATGCCGTTATAGTCTCTTTGGCATTATCAATCAACTGAAACACTTGTAATAGTTGGTCGCGTGTGTCTCTGTAGTATATTTTATTGCTATCTTTCACATAGTTCGACTCCAACAAAATAGAAAAATCAGTACGCAGTGGTCCCAAATTTTTACGCAACAACATATAATCTTTGCGCACTAACTGAATTGCACGCCCCACCGCCACATGATCGCCACCAAACTCCATGAGTTGATCTTCCATATCGAGCATTTGATCACGTTGTGTATCCAAAATAGCTAAATAAGAATCAATAATGCTACTGAACAATAAATCATACAAATAGTCAACCGACTCCGAACGCACTTTACCCGTGTTAGTGGTAAGTGCTTTACTAATTTCAGCAAACAAATTACTTTGCGATTCTTGAAACGAGATAATTACCCCTTTTTTCATCAACAAACTAACGTGCTCTTTATCGAGAGTGTGATGCTCATTATACGAAAAAACATCTAATACTGTCAAAAAACCGTAATCAATCTCTTCAATTTTGGCTATATGACGTGTATTCAACACATCTTGCATCCACACGTTGGGCAACTCAAAGTGTCGGCACAGTTTCCCAATGAGATTCACATCTGACAAGCCACGCACACATAACCAATTTACCTTAGTGGGCTCCATCTGGTTTAAAACAGTCAAATCGTCGCCCGTGTGCGTTTTTATGCCCGACTTATCGAATACAGTAAGTTCTAAACATGTGCCCTCATGAATATCGCCCGTATATTGCAACTGTTCGTACAACAAGTTGTCGCGCTGGCGAATGCGTGGACGACGTGTCGGTTTTTGTGATTTCTGCTTCATGTGTGTTGTAATTTGACTTAGTAAAATAGATTTTAGTCCCTCTCTTTTTTAGATGTTTAATGTGCCTCTAACCAATTTTGACCTATACCAACATCCACTTTTAGAGGCACTTTTAGTGCAAAAGCACCTTCCATTTCTGTTTTAATAAGCGTTTTAACCTGTTCTAATTCGGCTTGTGGCACATTAAAGTTTAGTTCGTCATGCACCTGTAAAATCATTTTAGTTTGTAATCCTTCTTCTTGTAAACGATGATGAATACGCACCATAGCCAATTTTATAATATCGGCTGCAGAACCTTGAATGGGTGCGTTAATGGCATTACGTTCAGCAAAACCACGCACGTTGGCATTTTTAGAATTGATATCAGCCAAAAAGCGTTTACGCCCAAAAAGGGTTTCTACATAACCTTTTTCGCGCGCTTTTTCGATACTACTATCCATATAAGCTCTCACCTCTGGGAATGTCAAAAAATAGCCATCTATCAACTCTTTCGCTTCTGAACGAGGAATGGACAATCGCTCCGACAGTCCAAATACCGAAATTCCGTAAATAATACCAAAATTTGCTGTTTTGGCTTTGCGCCTCATATCTGCTGTAACTGCTTCAATGGGTACATGGTAAATATTAGCCGCAGTAGCTGCGTGAATATCTTGATTCGAAAGAAAAGCACGAACCATATTGGTGTCGTTGCTCAAATGTGCCATTATACGCAATTCTACTTGCGAATAGTCGGCACTTAAAAACACGCAACCGGGTTCAGCAATAAACGCTTTGCGAATCTCCTTACCCTGATCGTCGCGAATAGGAATATTTTGCAAATTCGGATTACTAGAACTCAAACGCCCTGTCGCTGTAACTGTTTGGTTAAACGATGTGTGCACTTTGCCTGTTTTGTTGTTAATCAACTTTGGCAGTGCGTCAATATAGGTGCTGAGCAATTTTTTAAGCCCACGATACTCCAAAATTTGACCAATAACAGGATGTTTAGAACGCAATGCTTCCAAAGTTTCTTCATCAGTAACATATTGACCTGTTTTGGTTTTCTTGGCTTTCTCCACCACTTTAAGTTGGTCAAATAAAAATTCTCCAATCTGTTTGGGCGAACTGACGTTAATATTTTCACCAGCAATTTTTTGAATATCCCGTTCAATTTTTAGCATAGTGTTCGTGAGCACTTGAGACGATTGCGCCAAAGCAAAATCATCAATCAACATACCATTGCGCTCCATTTGTGCCAACACACGCACCAGTGGCATCTCTATATCGTAAAATAACCGTTGTAAGTTATTCTCTGTAATTTGCGGTTCTAAAATTGTTTTCAGTTGCCACGTAATATCAGCATCTTCAGCTGCATATTCTGCTATCTTTTCCAACGGTACTTGCCGCATATTAAGTTGATTTTTTCCACGTGGTCCAATCAACTCTTCGATATGAATAGTATGATAATTCAACAAAATTTCAGCCAAATAATCCATACCATGTCGTAATTCCGGATTGAGCAAATAGTGCGCTATCATAGTATCAAACAGTTGTCCTTTGAGCGTAATACCATAATTTTCGAGCATCATCAAATCGAATTTCATATTGTGCGCAATTTTCCCGATACGCTCATCCTCAAATACCGATTTAAAATTGGACAACAATTGCACCGCTTCAGCACGATTTTCGGGTATAGGAACATAGTAAGCCTTATGCGCTTCTACGGCAAAAGACAAGCCTACCAATTCCGAATCCAACACCTCCAATGATGTGCTTTCTGTATCAAAGGCGAATTCGCTAACTTGCAATAAAAGCTTGCATAAATCCGTAATTTCTTGGTCTGTTTGCACCACTTTATATGTGTGTTCCATTGTGGACGCCGTAGCAAAAAAACTCTCAACAGTTTCAGAACTTATTATGGTAGGCGATAAAACTGAAATATTTTCCGTTAGAGGTTCATCAAAAAGTGACCCTTGTAACGAATCAACCTTTGGCGAAACAAGTTCTGCACCTCGCAACTTTGTAAGATAGCTACGAAACTCCAGCTCCGTAAACAACTCAACAAGCTTTTCTGTGTTGGGCTCTTCTCTGATGAGTTGTGATTCATTCAACTCTACTGGCACATCAGTTTTAATTGTTGCCAAGAAACGAGAAAACTCTATTGCTTCTTTGTTTTCTTCTATTTTAGTTTTTAGAGCGCCTTTGAGTTGGTTTGTATTTTGAAGTAGATTATCGATTGTGCCAAATTCGTTCAATAATTTAACCGCGGTTTTTTCGCCAACTCCAGGACAACCCGGAATGTTATCAGATGAGTCACCCATCAACCCTAATAAATCTATGATTTGTGACACGTTCTCCAAACCCCATTTTTCAAGCACTTCGTTTACACCAAGCGTATCAAATCCTGTACTACCAAATTTCGGTTTGTAGATAAAAATACGTTCTGAAACCAGCTGTCCATAATCCTTGTCAGGCGTCATCATATAGACTTCAAAACCCTCCTTTTCAGCCTTTTGAGCCAATGTCCCAATAACATCATCAGCTTCAAAGCCAGAAACTTGAATTACAGGAATGCGATAAGCTTCTACAATTTGTTTGATTATAGGAATTGACTTGCGAATATCTTCAGGTGTGGCTTCACGTTGTGCTTTATAGTCAGTGAAAGCCTCGTGACGAAAAGTTGGTCCGGGCGGATCAAAAACTACTGCAATATGGGTGGGTTGTTCACGCTTCAACACATCTTCAAGCGTATTAACAAAACCGTAAATTGCACCCGTGTTCAAGCCTTTAGAGTTAGTTCGTGGTATTCGTAAAAAAGCGTAATAAGCTCTATAAATTAAAGCGTATGCATCGAGTAGAAATAATTTTTTCATGAGAAAAACAGATAAATGTAACCAAATCCATTTTACAAAGGTACAAAAAACTCCACAAAGCTCATGTGTTTTGTGGAGTTTTTATAATAGGGAAACCGATCCCGTTATTCAGTTTTTTTAGCTGTCGGTTTTGAGGTTGATGATTTTTTAGCTGCTGACTTTTTTTCTGTTGTTTTTTTGCCAACGGGTTTCGATGTTGCTGATGTGGATTCAACCGCAGGCTCTTCTACAACAACTGGCGCAGGAGTGGGAGCTGATGTAGATTCAACTATCACCGGATCTGATTCTGTTAATTTACGATATACAACAGCCCATACTCCTAATGACACAAATTGATAAAGTAACACTACAATAACAATCATGAAAATTGCCCAACATGGAACACACGACTCCGCCAAACAACCCAACGGCTCATAACTACAACCATTAGCAAAATCGACTAAAGCAAAGAGAGGATACAATAAAATAAGTGTAACTACCAATCCTAATACAAGTTCTATAAAAAACAACGTCCACTTATATCCATCAGTTAACTTGTTACTTTGAACTAACGCTTCGCCTGGCGACAATCCCTTGTCAAGTAACAGATATACTGCTAACGACCACGCTAATGAAATTACAACAAATGGGAAAAAACCGAATAAAATTAATGGTACAATAGCAATAGAAATAAAACCTAATAGTAAGAAAAATTCTCCCATATATTTTCGATATTTAGCATCAAAAATAAAAAGAGGCGAAATCACTTTGCCCTTACTCAACTCGATAGGAATTGCACTCATGGCAATAGTTGTACCCACATTAAGATAAGGAATCCAAATGGTAAGCACATACAAAACAACAGCACCTAACAAGGATAACGAGTTTTTCAAACCTAATGAAAAGCCTTCACTAATAACACCAAAAACAGTAATTTTCTTTTCCATAACAAAATTATTTTAAGATGAATGAATTATCTATCGAATAAAAATAGTGAAAATTTATTAAATTAGACTTGCAAATAAAGTGCCTGTTTTGATATGTGGCATTGCAAACATTTATGCAAATCGCAATAGGCACGTTTTAGCTGAATGAGCGCTTGTGAGTCATATGCTGAATGCGCTTTTATACCACAATTTGCGAATCCTGAAACAATGTTATTTTGCTCTGCCGCTAAAGTACTCAACAAATCGAAAGCACGCCGTGTCAACTCCTCGTTATTATTCACCTTGCCATAATGAAATAAAAACGGTACTACAGTGTTAATCAACACATTGTCAATCGACGACTTAGAAAGTTTTTTGGACACAGATTTACTAGACTCACCAAACAGATAGTGCGTAAGCCAATAATCGGACACTTCACATTGAAACAGCGGACGCAATTGATTATAAGAAGTTGTTTCGAGAATTTTAGAAAATAATTTACTCGACTGGTGAATCAAGGTGGCAAATTGTGCCAAGCGCACGGTAGGGAAATTAGCAGGACGAAGACGTAATAATTTCCACAACGCATAATCAATTGGTTCTAATTGATATTTGACACGCAAAAACTGATATTCTTTCTTCAATTGAACCACATAAGCGTCACTTGAGGTCGTTTGTTCCAGCAGACCTGCCTGACCAAACAGCAATGCTTCCAACTGCATCAAACTATTTTTGTGTTTTGCCAAAATCGTTAATGGCAACGATTTGGCTAATAACTCAAATGCTAACCCATTGGTTGCAAAACCAAAATTACGAGCTAAAACAATATAAAACACCGCTTCCCAATTGTTGGTGGTTTGATTTAATAAGGTTTCAATCATGTGCGTTTTCTGCTCCAAACGCTCAACCAGCAAACGATCGAGCCAATTGTAAAGATGAACAGAAGATACTTTTCCCACATGTTGTTCACACGCAACAAATGTTTTTTGCCGCTGTAAACTTTCATACTGTTCAAACAAATGAGGAGAAAATTTTAAACAAATTTGGGGAATTTCGCTACCATCAATACGATAAATAGCTGTGTCAATGTCAAACACTACGTGTAAAATAACCGAATTATATGCTGGATTTTGTGTGTGCTCATGTCTCAACCAATCACTCGATTTTTGATGAAATTCCACATTACCCGCCCATAATGTATTGCCTATCTTCACTTTTGCATTAAATACATCGGGGCCAGCATCGGTATTAAGTTGCCCTACATCGATAATTTCAACAGCCTCACCTTGCGAAGTTGACTGCAAAGGCGAAAACATTTTTTGAAACCACACATACTGTAAAAATTGCTCAGTCATAGGCTTTCGATTTAAATATCAGTCACAAAGATAATTGTTTTAATATGTTATCTCACAAAATTAGCGCAATTTTACATTACTATTTTTCACAAGTTATGAATGACAAAACGTAAAAATAAAACGTTTCAATAAAAAAATATCGAAAAACGATAAAAATATTTGGTTATTCAAAAATTAATCACTTCCTTTGTAGCGTAAACCATAAATACTTTTAACCCCAAATGCGTATGAAACGTTTTAAAATTCTATCTACCTTGCTTTTAGTCAGTTTTTTAATAGCTGTTTTTCAAAGCACAGTTATGTCTTTTGTTGAAGGTTTCAATTTAGGATATGGCATTGCCTCTTTTGAACTCGAGAACCATGTACAATCTGAAACATTTACCTATTTGGATTTAAAACCTAAAACAGATGACATTACACCAAACACACACAACATCAAGGATAGCACGGCGCTTTTTCTCATACCAACAAAAGCATCAGTTGTGGCTTTTTATCCTGAAACCCACCAAAAATCTGTGGCCGAAATCGCTATTTCTGTTGTGAACGGCTTACTAAATTTAGGAATTCTTGTCTGTTTTGTCTATGTTTTGGTGATATTTATTAAAATTGTTTTATCGTTTCGTCGCTCCGAAGTGTTTGAAGATATAAATATCAAACGTATCAATATTATTGGTATTGGTTTTTTAGTGCTTGGAGCACTGAGCAGCGCTTGGCAAGGTTTAAGCATTTTTATGGCACGGCAAGCCATTGAATTGACTGATTACACTATCAGTTACGCCAATATTATTGATTGGGACGACATCGTTATGGGATTAATTATTTTACTCATGAATGAGGTTTTGCGTTTAGCAACTGGATATAAAAAAGAGCAAGATTTAACTATTTAATAGCAAGAGGAAACTACTATGTCAATTATTGTGAATTTAGATGTAATGATGGCTAAACGAAAAATGTCACTCAATGAACTATCAGAAAAAGTTGATGTGACACCCGCCAATCTCTCGATTTTAAAAACAGGGAAAGCGAAAGCCATTCGTTTTAGTACACTTGAGGCTATTTGTGAAGCCCTCGACTGCCAACCCGGCGATATTTTAGAATATGAAAAATAACTTATAAACAACTTTTTAATCACTTTATTAAAACAATTATGAAGACAAAAATTTATGCATTGATTATTGGCTTACTTACGCTGGTGACGAGCCTGTTTGCACAGCAAGATCCAAGCAGAGGTTTGACTCAATACAAGTTGGAAAACGGTTTAACCGTTTTATTGTGGGAAGATCATAATCAACCCGACGTGCACGGACGCATTGTAACCCGTGCAGGAGCACTTGATGAGCCTGCTAATTATACAGGTTTAGCTCACTATTTAGAACACGTATTGTTCAAAGGAACCAAAAACATCGGCGCACTCGATTGGGAAAAAGAGAAACCTTTGTACGAAGAAATCATCAAACTGTATGACCAATTAGTCGCTACAAAAGATGAAAAAATGCGTGCTGAATTGGTTAAAGTTATCAATGAAAAATCAATGGAGGCTGCTCAATATGGCGCAACAGATGATTTTTCAAATTTAACGGAAGGTATGGGTGGCGAAGGTTTAAATGCGTTTACTAGCTATGATTTAACTGCCTATTTCAATAACTTCCCTTCGTTCCAAATGGAAAAATGGTTAGAATTAAATTCAGAACGTTTAATGGATCCTGTATTCCGTTCTTTCCAAGCTGAATTGGAAAATGTGTTCGAAGAATACAACATGTATCAAGATGATAACAATACGCATATTACAGAGTTTTTGTTCGACAATTTGTACAAAGGACACCCTTATTCACGCGATGTGATTGGTACATCTGAACACTTAAAAAATCCAAGCTTAAGCGCACTGATCAATTTTTTCGAAACATGGTATGTGCCTAATAATATGGCGTTAGTTTTGGTTGGGAATTTTGACACAGAAACCGTAAAACCAATGATTGCTGAGAAATTTGGTCGCTTAAAAGCCAAGGAATTACCAGAACGCCCAACTTACAATCCTACTACATTCGAAGGGAATCCTAAAGTTTCAGCTAAATTAGGTTATTATCCTCAAGTTGTTTGGGGTTACAATGGTGTGAAAAAAGGAGATAAGGATGAATTACTCCTAGATTTTACGTTGTCATTGCTTAATAACGAACACAGCACAGGTTTACTCGATAAACTGATGTTGGACGGTGATATTCAAATGGCTGTGGCATACAATGATGCACGTCGTGATTTAGGGCGTGTTTTAGTGATGGCTGTACCTTATTTTGATATTGCACAAAATATGTACGAATCAAATAGTGCTACTGAAAAAATCATCATGAAAGAGGTGGACAAACTCAAAAACGGCACCTTCGAAGATTGGCTTTTTGAATCAGTAAAAGCACAATTTTTACAGTCGTATAAAGTTATGTTCGAAAGACTTTCGTCGAAAGTTGAAATTTTAACCTATGCGTTTGCTTACAACGAACCTGTCGACTCTTATTTGAAAATGAATGAACGTGTCAACGCCATCACGCGCGAAGACATACAACGCACTGCACAAAAATATTTAAACGGTAACCACATTACAGTAACAATCGAAAAGGGAACGCCTAAAAAGAATAAATTGAAAAAACCAGACATCAAACCTTTAGACCCTCCCAAAGGTGTAGAGACAGCTTACGCTCAAAAAATTAAGGCGATGCCTATTGGTAACGTAGAAGAAAAGTACAACAATTTTGATGATGTCAAAAAAGTAAAACTTTACAAAGATGTTACGTTATTCAGTTCTGAGAATAAAGTAAATGATGTATTTACATTGACTTTGAAATATGGCGTTGGTACTGAAAAAATGCCAAAATTAAAATATGCAACCGCTTTGATGAATACCGCTGGTGCCTTACCTGATGTTGAAGCACAGACTTTACGTCGTCAGTTTAGTGAACTTGGTGCATCCTGTTCTTATGGTGTTACAGGTAGCTATTTTTACATTCAACTAACTGGTGATGAAAAAAACTTAGCTGAAATTTGTAAATTAATGACACGCCAAACTTTGTTCCCAAAATTGGACAACAAACAGCTGGAACACATTATTGGTGGAGAACTCAATTCACGTATGATAGAAAAGAAAAACCCAGATATGCTATCAGATGCTTTAATGGAATATGTTCTTTACAAAGACAAGTCAGAATATATTGACCGTATCGACGTGAAAGATATGTTCAATGTCACAGTTAATCCTGATGGCGATGTATCAGTAAATTATCTTTTAACTATTCCTGAATTAACAAAAGCTATTATTGATGCAACAAGCTATGAGTTAGATATCCACTTTGTTGGACAAACACCTGTTGAACAAGCTGCTGAAATATTAAAAGCTAATTTGCCTTTGAAAGAAGGTTTGACAAAAAGTGAATCTCCAATCATCAGAGACCGCGTAAAATACGACAAGCAAACCACCATCTATTTCTTGCCAAACAAAGAGGTACAACAAGCTAAAATTTACTTCTATGTTAATGGTCAACCTTATGACATTGCAGAAGACGTAGATTACGATGCGTTTAATCAATATTTTAGCGGTGGTTTCAGCGGATTGGTTATGAACGAAATTCGCGAAAAACGCTCTATGGCTTATACAGCTTATGGTCAAATGGTAACACCTCCTGTAACTGGAAAAGATACTTATTTGATTGGTTATGTTGGTACGCAAGGCGACAAAGTTGCTGATGCTGTAGATGTTTACATGGATTTACTAACTAATATGCCACTCTATCCAGAACGTTTGGATAACATTAAAACCTATTTACGCCAATCGTCATTAACAAATAAACCTTCATTCCGCGAAGCAAGTTTTGTATTTGATGCATGGCAAAAACTAGGGTACACCGAAGACCCAGCTAAAATAAATATGCCAAAAATTGATGATTTAAAATTTGAACAAATCTCCAATTTTTACAACAAATATATCAAGGACCAACCTATTGTTGTTGTAATTACTGGTGATGCCAAAACAATCAATTTGAAAGCTATTCAAGCTAAATGGGGTAAAGTGACTAAACTAAGTCCTTCACGATTATTCAAAGGAGGATTTTAATCGCTCTTTTAAAATAAAAAAGGCTGCAACACACCATATTGCAGCCTTTTTATTTTTACATCACACATCTATTAGATACTTTTTGACTATTTATAACCTTATTTTGTATAGAACTTTCAAAAAAAAATCTTATTTTTGTCTCCCGACCTATTTTAATCAATATTTTATGGAAAAAACACTCGTCATCATCAAACCTGGCGCTGTTCAGCGCGAATTAGTAGGAGAAATCATCAAGCGCTTCGAACGTAAAGGACTCAAATTATGTGGACTCAAAATGATTCAATTAGATGATTCTATTTTAGCAGAACACTACAGTCATTTAGTTGATAAACCATTTTTTCCCCGTATCGTAAATTCGATGAAAGCTTCTCCTGTTATTGTTTGCTGCTGGGAAGGTTTAGATTGTGTACAAGTTGTACGCAACATGACTGGCGTAACCAACTCTCGCAACGCAACTCCGGGTACTATTCGTGGTGACTTTGGTATGAGTATGCAAGAAAATATTATTCACACTTCCGATTCTGTTGAAAACGCCGTGATTGAGTTAAACCGTTTCTTTAAACCTGAAGAACTATTTAATTATTCTAAAGTTGGTCACAGCTTTTTATATGCAACAGACGAAAAATAATGGGTGATTTTAAATTTTTTCTTACTGGCTGCCTCTTTTTGTGCGGATTATTTAACTATTCATACGCCATCTCACCTGTTTTTGAGGACAATGATTCCATAAGTTTTTTTGAACTTGATGATATTGATGCTCACCGAGATTTTGTGGCTACAAAACAGTTTATAGATTCGATTGATATCTACAGTAATCCTGCGTGTGAATTATATAACTATTCGTGGACTTCAGAACGATTGAACCCTTATCGTATAAAAATAGATAGCTTACCCGATTCGGTTTTTATTGATTGTACTGATTTTGTTTATCCACTCCAAAGTAATCGCATAACCTCTAATTTTGGTATGCGTAGATACCGCTATCATTACGGAATTGATTTAGGCGTAAAAGTAGGCGATACAATTCGAGCTACTTTTGGTGGGAAAGTGCGCATTGTCGATTACGAACGAAAAGGTTATGGACATTACGTAGTTATCCGCCACAACAATGGATTAGAAACCGTATATGCTCACTTATCAGAAGTTTTGGTGGATATCAACCAAACTGTCACAGCTGGCGACATCATTGCTTTAGGAGGAAATACGGGACACTCGACAGGACCTCACTTACATTACGAAATACGATTTTTAGGAAACGCTTTCAATCCAACAAAATTGATTGATTTTGGAACTAAGCACCTTCGCAAAAAAGAGTATTATATTACAAGAAAGGACACTTATAGTCATTCACAAGAACTTAAAGCGCTTGCACAGGCACGTTACCACAAAGTAAAACCTGGCGACAATCTTTCCAAAATTGCCAGACGCTATGGAGTGACTGTAAAACAACTCTGTAGATTAAATAAAATTAGCACAAATACAATTCTCAGAGTTGGAAGAAAAATACGCTATAGATAATGTTTGATTTAGCTATAATTGGAGGAGGTCCAGCTGGTTACACTGCAGCCGAACGCGCTGCTCAACGTGGTTTGACTGTTGTTTTATTTGAAAAAAAACAATTGGGTGGCGTCTGTTTAAATGAAGGCTGCATTCCTACAAAAACACTACTCTACAGTGCTAAACTCTATCAAAACGCTCAAACAAGTTCAAAATACGGTATCACGCTAGACCTTTTAGCGTTTGATTACGAAAAAATAGTCGCTCGAAAAAATAAAATTGTGCGTAAACTCAATGCTGGTATACGTGCAAAAATGAGTGAAAATAACATTACCGTAATAAACGGCGAAGCTGCTATAAAAAAGGCTACTACGCACATTGAAATAGTTTGCAACAATGAATTAATTGAAGCAAAAAACTTGATTTTAGCTACTGGTTCATCTCATGTCATTCCACCTATTAAAGGATTGGATTCTACGTCTTTTTGGACAAACACTGAAGCGCTCGAAATTAAATCTGTTCCAGAATCGCTTGTTATTATTGGTGGCGGAGTTATTGGATTGGAGTTTGCTGGGTTGTTTAATACGTTTGGCACTACCGTCACAGTCATAGAAATGGCACCAGAAATTTTACCGGGAATTGATTCTGAAATTGCCACTTTGCTACGCACGGAATATGCCAAAAAAGGAATTACATTTCACATCAATGCGCAAGTTCAAGAAGTAACTAACCAGAATGTTATATTTGCCACCAGCGAGGGGACAGAAAGCATCGCTGCTAACCAAATTTTATTATCGGTTGGGCGCCAACCTTATCTTGAAAACTTAGGATTAGAATCAGTTCTGTTAGAACGTTTTCACAAAGGAGTTGCCGTGAATCTTCACATGCAAACCTCACACCCTCATATTTATGCCATCGGTGACATTACAGGATTTTCAATGTTAGCTCACACAGCTTCACGCGAAGCTGAAGTTGCCATTAATCATTTATTAGGAATTGACGACGAGATGAATTACGGCGCTGTTCCTGCTGTGATATACACCAATCCTGAAGTTGCTGGAGTTGGTGCTACAGAAGATGCGTTGAAAGCTAAAGGAAACAAATATCAAGTAGCAAAATTGCCCATGACATTTTCAGGACGTTTTGTTGCAGAAAACGAAGGTGGAAATGGGTTATGTAAACTTATTTTCAACGAGCAACAGCAACTTATTGGAGCACACATGATTGGAAATCCCGCATCAGAATTAATTGCTATTGCGGCCTTAGCTATAGAGCAAGAACTGACTCTTGAGCAATTTAAAAAGCTGATTTTCCCCCACCCCTCTGTTGGTGAAATTTTCAAAGAGACGCTCTTCTCACTCTAAACTTACACAGGTTTTAAGCTTCAATAGAAGCTAGCATTTTTTCAATAGCTTCATCTGTTGTGTGAAGTATCTCCTTACAACGCTGTACAAGCGCAGTTGCTTCTTTTACTTTTGCCGACAACTCATCAATGCTTAATTCGTTGCGTTCCAATTGTTTTACAATTGTGTCGAGTTGCGACATAGCTTCCTCATAGGTTATTTCTTTTTTCATATCTTAGTTGTTTTATCAATTATCGAAGTTATTTTACCGTCACTAAAATAGGTCTCTACCTCATCGCCCACCATTAATTGATCTACAGAACTTACCTTTTTACCCTTTTTCTCCGTATAAGAATAGCCACGCTTCAATACAAAATACGGATCGGACATTTCTACAAATCGACTCTTCAAATCAAGTTGTTTTTCTTCACTTAAAATGACTTGTTTTACAGCTTGTTTTATGCCAAACGTTTGTGCCTGTAAATCTAATTGCACCCTGCTTAGTCTCTGTTTTGCTTGTTGTGGCAAACGCATCACTTGCGCCTGCTGTCTATTCTGAGCATCAGTAATTAATAGTCGCACTTGATTTGCCAATGAACCCACTAAATCTGTAACAAAAACATCGGCATCTTGCAAACTATTCACTAAAAACTCAGCGGCTGCCGTAGGAGTTTTTACACGCGTGTGTGCTACCAAATCAATAATAGTATCATCACGCTGGTGCCCAATTCCACTAATTATCGGTAGTGGAAATTGTGAACAATGTAGCGCCAAATTATAGTTGTCAAATGCTGCCAAATCTGACGTTGAACCACCACCACGAATTAATACCACCACATCAAACAACTCTTGATTGTCGGCAATTCTTCCTAATGCTGATATTATTGACTGCTCGGTTTGTGAACCTTGCATCACTGCAGGAAAAAGCTTGATGTAAAATTGATAGCCAAATGTGTTGTTTGAAAGTTGATCTTGAAAATCGCCAAACCCTGCGGCAGATGCTGATGAAATTACAGCAATACGTTGTGGAGCAAATGGCATCTGTAGCTGTTTATTCATATCAACAACGCCTTCATCAGTCAAGCGACGAATAATTTCTACACGGCGCACAGCCATTTCTCCCACTGTGAATGTAGGATCAATATCGCGCACATTCAAACTCATGCCGTACAGTTCATGAAACTCAATTTGGCATAGCACCAAAACTTTCATACCAACCGCTAACGATGTACCTGTTGACGATTCAAAATAAGGTTTCAGCATACGATAGGTAAACGACCAAATCATCGCTTTTTGTCGGGCTACGATCGTGTCTGAATCTGACGATTTTTCAACAAATTCTAAATAACAATGTCTGTTAGCATTCTCGTGCAATTCGGCAATTTCGGCACGTATCCAAACGGGCATAGCAAACGACAGTTTAAGCGTTTGTTTGACCTGTTCATTGAGTTCTAAGAGAGATAAAGAGTGCTTTGGGGACATTATTTACGAATAATTTTATAGACAAAGACGCTGTCTAAGTGATTCAATTTCAAACAATAAACACCTTGGTGTAAAGTCGAAAAATCGATATATTCCGAAATTCCTGAAGAGTGCTTACAACCTTGTACGTCGAATAATTCCCACTGTATATCATGGGTGGTGGAAATAGATAAAAAAGTTTCAACTGGATTAGGAAAACAAATGGGTTTTACATCTGCGCTATTAGAAAGTTTATTCCCCACCACCGACAGATATGCCGAACCAAAATCAGGGATACCATAACCGTATTGTTCATCAGGAGCCGTATAGCGATCCGATGCTTCAAGAAGCAGTTGTAATAGTTCTATATTTGTTTTCGACGGTAAAGCCTGCCACAAACAAGCTACAGCGCCTGCTATAATGGGCGACGAAAAAGAAGTCCCGTTGGAAACCGTAACCACATTAGTACTATTTACAACAGCTGCTGAGGTTCCCATGGCACACACTTCGGGTTTAATTCTCCCATCCGATGAAGGACCAACAGAACTAAAAGAACTAAACGTTTTGTCCGCTTTTACAGCACCGACAGCTAAAATACTATCTGCATCTGCTGGTGTAGAGATGTAGTGCCAAGGCAGTGCGCCTTCGTTTCCTGCGCTAATACACAACAACATACCACGGCGCGCAGCCCAAGTTGCCGCCAAGCTATTTCGAGCTGTACGCCCATTTAAATCAACGTAAGAAAAATTCTGACTGGGATCATCAAACTCGCTATAACCTAACGATGAGTTGATAATATCAACACCTAAACTGTCAGCAAATTCTAAGGCAGTCACCCAATTATCAATTTCTAAACGTGATTCAGAAGCATCATCTTCGGTACGAAAAAGCCAATAAGATGCATCGGGCGCAGTACCCAAATATTGATTAGGAATATTTGCCGCCATAGTCGATAAAACAGCTGTACCGTGTGCTCCTTGATGAAACACAGATCCCGAGGGATTAACAAAATCGCGTGTCCCTAACAAACGTCCATGCAAGCGTAAACTATCAAATGCAGTTATTGTATTAACATTTTCAAAACCGTTATCCAATAGAGCAATCTGTAATCCTTCTCCTCTAAAACAAGCATTGTGCAGCACGGACAAATTTAACATTTGATGTTGTACGCCGGAGTTTATATAATTTGAACTAGTTGCAATAACACGATTTTTATGAACACCACGCACAGGAGTTAATGGCGCCCAAGTTAGTTCCACCGAATCGACACACACTAAACTTTTAATGGCGTTATACTGCTCATTCGTAGCTAAAACAGTTACACCATTAAACCATTTAGACGTATGTATAACAGATGCGCCCGTTGCTGTAATCGCCTTGACGTATTCCGTATTAACTGGAAAATCCATCGAGTCAATAGGACAATTATGTTTCATGCGCCGCGCGATAGCACGTTCTGACAAAAACTCTTGAGGTTGTGATAGGCTAAAAGGAGAATTAGCCTTATCGTGTAACATTACAAAATAATAGTTCTGAGCTGTAATCGAAAACACACAGCCCCAAAAGCAAAATAATATGTAAAAAACACGTTTCATTAGGCTATAAACCCACCGCCAACAACACGATTATTTTGATATAATACTACCGATTGACCAGGCGTAACGCCCCAAACAGATTCTTTAAACGTAAGTGTTGCCACGGATCCATTCACTTCAACCGTTGCCTCTATTGGCGCACTTTTATAACGGATACGAGCCAGTACCTTGTTGTTTCTCGCCAATAGTTCCATCGATGTAAATCGGCAATTTTTAGCACGCAAAGTTGTGGTAAATAATTCGTCACGATCGCCAAGAATTACACTGTTTTTTGCAGCATCAATACCAAGTACATATTTAGGAGTACCGAAGGCAACGCCCAATCCTTTACGCTGTCCAACTGTATAATTCGGAAATCCGTGATGCCGACCAACTACCTCTCCTCGTGTATTCACAAAATCGCCAGGTTTACTTATTTTGTCAAAATCATCCACATTATCCGACAGAAACTGGCGATAATCATTGTCGGGAATAAAACAGATTTCTTGACTTTCTGTTTTTTGAGATAACTTTTCAAAACCACGTTCGAGTGCCATTTTACGCACTTCTTGTTTTGTAAATCCACCCAACGGGAATAGCGTACGTGCTAAATTTTCCTCAGTCAACATCCATAAGAAATAAGTTTGATCTTTTTGTGTATCAACAGCATTTCCCAAAAACCAATGCCCTTTTTCATGAATCACTTGAGCATAATGCCCCGTAGCAATATGCGAGCAACCAAACTCATCAGCCATGTTGAGCAACTCACCCCATTTTATCGAAGAATTACATAGCACGCACGGATTTGGTGTTCGTCCTTGCATATATTCATCTATAAAATTACGAATGACGTGATCTTGGAATGTTTGTCGAAAATCCAAAATATGATGTTCAAATCCTAACTTTTCGCACATATGTTTAGCCTCCATAATAGAATCGATACTACAACAGCCCTTGTCTTTGGCTAAACAACTTTCCTTAATGCTGTCATACGTACGAAAGGTAACACCAACTAATTCATAACCTTGCTCTAAAAGCAACATAGCTGCCATAGTACTATCGATACCGCCGCTCATTGCCATCAACACTTTATCTTTTTTTGGTGCCATAATTACTTAATTTGCATCCTTATACAAAAGTACGAAAAAGTTCCGATAAAGAAGTTTGAATACATTAAATCTTCCATTGTAAATGTATGCGAAAATCTGTACGATGATTTCCTTGAATTGTTTCTCCACCCGTCCCTATTTGCTGACGATTATCTGTATAATAAGTTTGAGCCACTCGTAAAAAAACTCTCAATTGCGCATTAATTTTATAATCCACATTCAGATACCAACGATTACCAACTCCGTATAGCGCAGGCGTATAGAATGCATAAGGCACATCACGCTCATACAGATAAAAACGATTTTCATAAGCTGGTGCATCAAAAAACTCATACCTTGCTGCTAACGTCAAATCAATCCATGGCAACGTATAAACCACGTCTTGCGTTATCAAAAATCCAAATGTTGGATCAACTGCACCTAAGCGCACACAGTTCCATTCTACGACATTTTTAAAGCTCACGTGATCTACTTGATATGCAATCATATATCGTAATGATGCTTTTTGCTGATCGCTCACTAAAGTTGAGGGTTGTTCGTCAGGAAGTTTCAGATTTTTCTCTTTTTGTTCAAAACGAAATCGTCCATACATCTCCACGTGACGATTGGGCATATACTCCACCTGCAACAAAGTTTCATATCCAGAAGATGGTTTGTTTACTTGATAAGCCAACCACGATGCATGAAATAAATCGGCGTACGCTGACACTTTCCATTGGCGTACAGGTTTAAGTTCTGCACCCATGTACACTCCATTTTCATTATTTGTACGACTACTTTCGCCAAACCCATTGGAGAAAAAGAGATCATATTTTTTCGAATAAAAACGCTGTAACACTGCTAAATTCAACACTGAAACCGGAGCAAATAGCAATCCATTCAATGTGGCTACACCACCAGCATCGTTTACAGCTGTTTCGCCAAAAAATCGGAAAAAACGCCATGCAAAAAGGTAATCAAGACTTCCTGCGAATTGTGATTTTCCACGAAAATAATAGAGTTGATAAGGATTAGGCTCATAGTCAAGAGGAGTGTTGAGCCAGGTTTGAGTAGCGGTTAAACCTAAACGAAAAAAACGATGACGATACGTCAAATTTCCGCCTAGCACTTGTTGATTAACAGTACGTTTCCGTTCAAAATCGGTAGGTAAACGATGTAATCCGTCGGTTTTAAACGACGAAAAACTACCACCTGACGTGTCGGCATCCATCTGACGAAATGAATAAAAAGCAGAAATTTTAAAATCATCAAATTCAGCCGTGGCACCAACTCCTCTAAAGAAATTGTATTCATCTGTTGAAGCATGCCGCTTCAACCCTTGCGAACGTGTAGTGATATTAGTTACCAAACTCGATTTTCCAAGTCGCATATCCTGCTGCATCACCAAACCTTGACCAAAATTGGCACGATAATCGCCCACAACAATGGACGAAAATTTCCATAGTTTATTGATTTGTAAAAATCCTGAATAAGAATCGTAACCTTTGTTATAGGTCCCATAAAACGGTTCGCCTGCGTCTTTTTCGGCTGTCAAACCGAGTTGTAACTTATCAGAGCTTTTTAAACGATATTTAAGTGATGTATAAAATGGATCGCCCAAATAAGATGGTGTCACATCGGGCGAGTAACCATGTTTTGGTTCAAATGTACCATCAAATCTTAGTATCAACTCATGACGACTGGCTCGCATCACATCACGAAAATTCCAACCGCCTGCCGCCTCATGAGCAGAACCAACAGTAACAAATGGCAGTAACATTTGTATTGTAAACAGATCCATACCTTCAACCAGTTGCAACTCGTAAATGGTGCGCATAGAATCTACTTTATAGATGTAGTAAGAGAAATTTTCAATTTGAATATCCGACAGAAAACGCAGTTGTGCTAACTGATCCGGCGTTGTATTATTAAGATTTATAGGGTTTTCATAAAAGGCGATTAACTCATCGTATAGGTCGCTATAATCTATATCAGATTCATTGGTTTCCATCAGTTGACCGTAAATCTTTTCAATGACATGCTCTATAGCAAACTCTTGTCCCGTTCCATAAACGCACAACAAAAGCGAAACAAGTATGAAGCCTAAGCGTTTCATTTAAACTGATATTGTAAAACACCCATCATGGTTAAACCCAACGGATAGCGATATTCGGTATGTAAATGAAATCGAAAACCGTCAAAAGCAACAGCAGCACCCAATGTTGGTACAAAATAATCAGAACCATAACCGCCTACACGCACCATAAATTCATCGAAAGGTGCATATTCAAAACCTGTTGCCCAACGCACCGATGAATGTACCTCTTTATCAACTTGAACTAACCACGACACTTTTTCGTGCAACCGATAATTAGTACCAAGACTAAATACAGATGGCAACGATTTTGTAAGTAAATCAGTTTTAATTTTTGAAAATACCGGATTAAACACATTTATACCAATCATAAAATTAGGTAAAACCTGAAGCTGAACCCCAACTTGTGTCGTAAATGTACCACGATAACGCTCTGAAGACGACAAGTAAAGCGTATAATAATCAAACTCCACGCCTATATTCAACTTCTCTCCAAAACTACGCGATACGGTAATTGCTGACAATATTTCATTATACGAAGCATAACCAAAATAAGAAAACGAAGCACCAATATTGATATATTTTGTTGGTACAGCAACACTTGCTACTGCATTTCCTAACTCACGAGTGATATATCTGTTTTCATACAACACTGTGAGGATTAAATTTTTACTTTGCCCTAAAGCAGCCGGATTTTGAAACGGTTGCCAATCGGAATTATAGGCTACGAAAGCATTGCCGGGTGCATAAGAACTCGGTACAATGGTAGCAACTTGTGCATGAAGTGATAAAAAACCCCAAAATAAGAGCAATAAAAACAGATAAATTCTACCCATCGGCACACTTTTTGTCGAACTATTTAAAAGCAGATAAAAATAGATAATTGTTTTAAAACATGCAACTGTATCCGAACAAATCACTAATTTTGTGCTATTATGAAACATTGGGTTTTCTTGCTTTGTTTGCTGGGCGTGATTCCATTTGAATTATCAGCTCAAACAACCATTTTAAAAAACACCGAAGGTAAAGTGGTTGGTTACCGTGTGCCTATAGAAGTACAAGGCAACGATACCATTTTTCTCTTTAATTTACCCAATGTCTATATTTTTCCTCCTATGAAATTTAAAAATAGACAGCAGGAAAAATATTATTGGAAATTGGTACGTGACGTCAAGAAAACACTCCCTTACGCCAAATTGGTAACACGGGTAATAAAAGAGACTAACGACACACTCTTGCGCATAAATAGCAGTCGTGAACGCGATCGTTATATGAAAAAATTTGAAAAAGAGATTTACAAAAAACATGAAGGCGAATTCAAAAAAATGACGTTTAGCCAAGGTAAACTACTTATTCGACTTATCGACCGAGAGTGCGAAGCTACTTCGTATGAGTTGATAAAAGCTTATCGTGGCAGTTTTACGGCTGGTTTTTACCAACTCTTTGCAAAAATGTTTGGCGCCGATCTTAAATCAGAATATGGAAGCGGTAAAAACGATGAGCTTATCGAGCGGATTATTCTGCAAGTAGAATCAGGACAGCTATAAAAAAATACTTTCGATTTACAACATAAACTTTTCAACCATGGCTAAAATTGCAAAACAGTTAACTGAACTTATAGGTAACACTCCACTTTTAGAACTGTCCAAATTTAATGCATATCACCATTTGGAAGCAACGATTATTGCAAAATTAGAGTCGTTCAATCCTGCTGGATGCGTTAAAGAGCGCATTGCCTTAGCTATGATTGAAGAGGCTGAATCCAAAGGGTTACTCAAACCCGACAGTGAAATTATTGAACCTACCAGTGGAAATACCGGCATTGGATTGGCCATGGTAGCCACAATAAAAGGCTATAAACTCACGCTCACTATGCCCGAAACGATGAGCTTAGAACGTCGCAATTTACTCAAAGCTTTTGGTGCAAATTTAGTGTTAACTCCGGGCACAGAAGGAATGAAAGGCGCTATAAACAAGGCACTTGAACTCCATAAAGCTACCCCAAACTCGTTTATACCGCAACAGTTTGAAAACAGCGCTAATCCTGCTGTTCATAGAAAGACTACTGGCGAAGAAATTTGGCGAGATACTGAAGGCAGAATCGATATTTTTGTTGCCGGTGTAGGAACTGGCGGAACCATTAGTGGTGTTGGTGAAGCACTACACACTCATAATCCTAATATTCAAATAATTGCAGTAGAACCTGCCGACTCGCCTGTTCTCTCTGGTGGAAAAGCTGGCGCACACAAAATACAAGGCATTGGTGCAGGATTTATACCCCAAAATTATAATTCGTCTGTAGTAAATGAAGTGCTTACAGTAAGCAACGATGATGCTATACGCACAGCTCGTGAACTTACAAAAAAAGAGGGATTGTTGGTCGGCATCTCATCGGGAGCGGCAACATACGGCGCTTTACTTCTGGCTAAACGCCCCGAAAACAAAGGAAAAGTTATTGTAACTCTGCTGCCTGATACCGGAGAGCGTTATTTATCTACTATGTTGTATGACTTCGATGGCTATCCTCTGACGTAAAACTCAAATCAAAAAGCTGTTGCTACTATTGTCCACACATCTCTTACGTAGATGTAGATAAAAACAATTCCTATAAGCAGTTTCAACACGGTGCCTGCTAAGAAACCAATAAACGTTCCAAATCCAATTTTTAAAGCTATTGGAGAAGGTTTTCCTGCTATCAGTTCACCCATCACTGCGCCTACAAAAGGGAAAATAAGCATTCCCCAAGGTGGCAGAATAAACAAACCTAAAACCATTCCCAATGTACTGCCCCAAGTACCATATTTACTGCTACCGTATTTTTTAGTGCCCCAAATAGGTAAAAAGTAATCGACAATTTGAATGATTACAACAACAATACCCCAACCGATAAGAAATGACCATGAGTAGTCTATGAGTGTTGTTAAATGTAATAACACAATACCTAAATAGCTTAAGGGAATACCCGGTAAAACAGGTAAAATACTTCCCAAAAACCCTACGATAATAAGAATAGCAGCAGTAATAATTAAAAATAGATCCATGAGTGATGAGTGTAAATTTCTATCGACAAAAATACTCATTTCTTATGATAAAAAAGTGAGATTTATGGAATCATAAATCTCACTAAAGAGCAATAGAGCTGCCTCAACCCTAAATGTATCCCACTTACATCCTTATTATGTTACTTTTAGCCAAAAAAGTGGGGACTAAAAGCCTAAGGCAATACCAAAGTTGCTCGTGTGCAATTGCATAGCAAATATGCAATATTTTTATTAAAGCAAAATAAGTCACATGGAATCTTTGAACTCATTGTTTTTTGAGCTAAACTTGTGTGGCTTAAATAATAAAAAAGATCCCCCCTGTTAACAGGAGAATCTTTTTCGTACTCGGAGCGGGACTTGAACCCGCACAGCCGATAAAGGCCAAAGGATTTTAAGTCCTTCGTGTCTACCATTCCACCACCCGAGCATCTTTTTTTTAAAAAGATGGAGCGAAAAACGGGACTCGAACCCGCGACCCCAACCTTGGCAAGGTTGTGCTCTACCAACTGAGCTATTTTCGCAAAACATATAACTTGATAAACAAAGCGCATCCGCTTATAATCAAAGCGGATGCAAATGTACGACTATTTTTTGAGTTACAAAAATTGTAGCACGATTTTTTTGCTTTTTTATTTGTAGAACCTACATGTGATCGTAAGCATCGAGTATTTGCCCGTGCGGTTCATCTGTTAATGTGCCCTTATCATGTTGAGGATCGTATGATTCTTCCATATTTAATAATATCTCAACACGATGGCTTGGCACTATGCCTACTTTTTTAGCATACTCTTCTAACAATTTATCCATCACCTCTGCAGTAAGGTTAACGGGATGCCCTTGCCAGCACACAATGCCCTGTGGATCAACAATCATCACATTAGGAATGCCTCGCACACCTACGGTTGCTTGTAAGCGTCCTCTTGTATCAATAGCACTATAATAGTTCATGCCTCTAAAATTGCGTACTACAGATTCTGGCTCTTTTGACAAACCAATAATTACAAATTTTTCGGCATATTTTTCAGCTAAAGCGTTCATGTGAGGAATCGACACTCTGCAAGGACCGCACCACGTTGCCCAAAAGTCAATGACAATAAACTTGCCTTGTAAATCAGGAACTGGTGAAATCCACTTCTCAATTATTAAATTTGGAGTTGGCTGACCAACCAAATTAGTATATGCTTGTGCCCGAACTGCAAATGATGAGACAAGAAACAAACAGATCAACAACAGATTTTTTTTCATACTTTTTTACTCTTTTTTATTGACGAATACAATTACAGTTATGTACGTCTTTGAAACGCCAACCAACCTTAACTCCAACGATAATAGGAATACTATTAGTTGAAAGACTTGAATAATAACCATTATATTGGTAACTATTTACATTCTGAATTGTTGTAAACAGAGGTTTTGGATCTTTATTTACAAACATATTATTTGCTCCATGTTCGATGTAGCCAGCCACATACATCTCATTTTTATTATCCAAATGTAAAATAGCTCCAAATTGGATTTGCGCTGTAACCAATAAACTTGATTCTATTTTACCTTCAGGCAAAAGCGTGTTATACATCCCAAAACCATGTTGGGGTAAATTTTCAATCCACGTTCCACCCCATTGTTCATACCAACCTTTGGTAATAATATCGCCTTGTGTCACTTTATACGATGCATAAAACGGCACGTAGAGCTTTAAACCAAAAGAACCAAACCAGCCCGATTTACGATACGGTTTGTATTGATAAAACACATTAACAGGAATGGCTGCTGAATAGACTTGCTGCCGCTCTGTCCAGTTTTGAACTCTGGTGTTCAACAAGTAAGCACGCCCTTTATCATCTACTGAAGGAAATTCGTATTCACCGTTCAACACACGTGTACCTTGAAAGGTTGAAAAACCAGCACCAAAACTCATCCCCCATCCTTGACGAGGATGAAACAAAATAGCATATTTGGCACCCAAATCAAAGTTACCTCCAGCGACCAATCCGTTTTCAAATCCCCCATAAGGCATAGCAACAGCCCCTCCGCCTATCTCTAAATCAATATAGGCAGGAGTACGTCCATAAACACTCGTACAAAGAGCTGATACTAAAGACATCAAAATGATTCCTATTTTTTTCATATACATGTCTTTTTTCAATTATTGGACTTGATTTCGCTTATTCGGATACTACAAATTTCTCTGTAAATATTTCGCCTGTGTGCATTCGAACACGAACTAAATATACTCCAGGAGGCGATTGTATCAAGATATCATTTTCTGCATTTACATCTGGAGAACTATAAATTGAACGACCAATAGCGTCAAATATTTCAAGCTCTGAACCAAATAATTGATCTTCGGTAAACGGAACTACCACTCGCAATACTTGATTTGACTTAATTGGGCTCGGAGCTAAAGCTATATTCTGTTTCGTATTCAGTGTGAGTACGCACGATGCAATAGCTTGACCTGTGGTGGTGTAAGCCACTACGTAATAGTCGCCATAGAATCCTCCTAACTCAGAATAGTACTGTAATGAAGCACCCGTTACACGCTGATTATTCTTATACCATTGATAAGCAGTAAATTCGTGACTGCTGTTATCGCAAATTAACACGTCGTCCCACATTTGAACAATCATATTGTCGCGGTGTATGCCAAACGATACGAGATATTCGCCACTTTGACATCCTGCTGCATTGGTCAACGTAATACGTACTTGGTAAATTCCATAAGGCGCCATAGTAGGAGCTGGGAATGAAATATACATGCTTGTAAGCGCAGCTTCTTCTACATTGATAAAACCTGCTGCCAATGCCGCTGAATTGAACGTCAATGAGTAATTAGTTGGATTTCCACCCAATACAGTGTAAGGAATTACTACATTACCTGTACCTTGACACGTTGGTTGAGGTGGATCAAACTTAGCGTGTGGCGATTCTGACAAGAAGACTTCCACACTAACTACATCAGAAGTTCCCCAAGGTGTGGTTACTCGTACAGTATAAGTACCTGGAGATGAAACCGTAATGCTTTGTGAAACAGCTCCAGGTGGATTTACCCACATGTAACGATAACCTTCTTCAAAACTACCATTTGCTGTTAACACTGTTGAGTTTCCAGAACAGATGTAGTTCAAGCCCGTAATAATAGCTTCAAATGGAACCACTGTGATAGTAACAGGAATTGTAGCACGACAGCCATTTTCACCTATCGCGGTTAACGAATAGGTTGATGTAACAGCTGGTTGTAGTTGAATAACAGCCTCTTCGCCTATCAACACACCGCCAGCATCACGCCATTCGTATTGGACACCACCTGTGGCTGTTAATTCCGTTGCCTGTCCCTCATACACCACCAAGCTACCTGTAATAGCAGGTGTTGGTTTTGGATATACAGTAATAGTAACTTTTGTTGTATCCGACAGATTTTCGCAATGCAGTCTATTAGATGCAATTACCCAATACGTTGTGGTAACAACTGGAGTTACTGTTATTTGACTACCTATTTGACCAGTACTCCAACGATACAATACACCTTCGCTATCATACTGACTTGTGGCTTGCAATGTAATCGTTTCACCAGGACACACATTAGTTCCGGTTGGAACGGTAATTTGAACAGAACTTGCTGTAGGCACTTTCACTACTTCGATATGAGCTGTTGCAACACTTGAACAACGATTATCTGTACTAGAAATAGCTTCTACGATGTAATCTATTCCATCCACTTCTGGATAAACCGTAATCGAGGTGGAATTGAACCATTGTTTTCCTTCTTTTGAAGTCCACATATATGAACCCGTAGGAGAACCTGATGCACGTAAAACAACCGCATCGGCACTACCTTCACAAATTTCAGTTTTACTTACTGTTACCGAAATTTTATCCATAGGTGTAACACGTACTTCATACGATTTAACCAATGAACATCCACTATTGTTGGTAACCGTCAAATAATAAGTTGTTGTTAAACGTGGACCTACTTTGATAGATTGACTTGTACCCCAAACTTTACCATCGGTATCGGTCCATGAATACGTATTATGACCAGTATCAGCATCTTGAGCTGCCAATATCACTGAATCTCCTTCGCATATCATTACCGATGTAGTGTTTTCATCAAAGATATTAGCACCACTTGCGTCTATAGTGATATTACTTGGAATTGGATTTACTTTCACAGCACGTTCTTTACGTACTTTACAACCAGCTTCGTTATAAATATCAACGAAATAGGTTACCGTACCTTGTGTATGTGGTAAATTCTCAAATATATTCACATTGCTCGATTGTAAAACAGTATAAATAGTACCATCCGTTTTACCAAAATCGTAACGTGTGAAACCATACGTAGCTTCTAATTTAACTACGTTATCTACGCACGCTTCGCCCGAAGCTGAAGATATCACTTTCAATTCTGTATTTTCTGGTACACCAGCAACTGATACTGCATGAAGCACTTCTGACGATACACAACCAGTCAATGGGTTTCGAGCTGTCACACGGAAGTTCATCATACCTGCAGTTGTTGGAGAAATAGTCAATGTTGTTCCGGTTTTAGTTTCATTGCCATAAACCCAAGTAACTACAGCATCTGCAGGACTTGTTGTTGCCACCAATGTGAACGAACCACCAACATCACCTAAACAGAATAAGGTTGGACCGGTCACACTTAATGTTGGAAGCGGATTTACCACAACTGAATAGTTAACTGAAGTAGTACAACCTGCTAAGTTAGATACTTGAACATAATATGTGGTATTTCGCGTTGGTTTCACAGTCAACTTGTTACCGTTAACAATCACATCCGTACCATTATTTATTAACTCATTACCTTCACTGTCAGTCCAACGATATGACAGACCATCTTTATAAGATGCTGTTAACGTCACAGGAGTTAATGCACAAACAGGATTTGGTAGAGAAGGTACAATCGTGATATCTGTTGGAATAGTCATTACAGTCACTTTATGAACCGTAGCAACCTTACAGAAGGTCACTTTATTTGTTACAGTAACCGTATAGGTCGTGGTAGTATCAGGCGTTACCTGAATAGCAGCCGAAGTATTTCCAGCTATGGCTGCACCTGTGGAAGCCACCCATGCAAAACTATATTTAGTCGGTGCCAAAGCTGTACCGTCAGCCGCTTTGACTGTAAGCGTAATACGTTCACCTTTACAGATAGCCGAACCATCAGGAGTTACGGTAGCCGCCGAAGACGTTACCGCAATGGTTGGCATAACATGTACATCTACCACTTTAGTCACTTCTCGGTAACATTGTGCCGACGTTGATGTGTTAGTTATGCGCAACGTGTACGTAGTGGTTACTTGTGGATGTACTTTCACACTCGATTGGTTTGGATTAGAAATCACTTCACCAGAGTT
>JARKSE010000090.1 GCA_029974315.1 Paludibacteraceae bacterium
AAAAAAATAAATAACCAAAAAAAATACCACAAAAAAAAACAGTCACCTCCCACCTGAAAGCGGGTGCAAAAATAAAAACACTTTGACAAATAAACAAAAAAAGAAAATGAAAAATGAAAAAAAATGAAAATAAATTGATAACTAACTTAATTTCAACCTGTTTGTTTAAAAAACAACGAATAGAATGTGATAAAAACAAAGAAAAAAATGTAATTTTGAATAGAAAATTGATGAAAAATCAACAGCACTCAAATGCAAATTTCGACGTTTTTTTAAGAAAAAAGATAAAATGTAATTTTGAAACTTGATTTTAGTTTCTAAAAAAGTTGTGAAAAAAACTGAGTTAACCTCCGTTCTACCTCTAACAAATCAAGTTTTCTACCCAATTCTTGCTCCATTGAAGTCACACCCTTATCTACAAATCCACAAGGATTTATATTTTGAAAGAATGAAAGATCTGTATTCACATTCAGTGCAAAGCCGTGCATAGTTACAAAACGGCTACTTTTTACACCAATAGCACAAATTTTTCTACAAGTTGGTTTTTCCACATCCAACCATACACCTGTAGCATGTTCAAGGCGCATGGATGTAATTCCAAAATACGACAATGTTAAAATAATAGCTTCTTCCACCTTATATATATACTCTTTCAAGCCCAAGTGAAAGGTATCCAAATCAAAAATAGGATAGCCAACTATTTGTCCAGGACCGTGATAAGTAATATCGCCTCCTCTGTTGGTTCGTACAAAAGGAACAGCGTGCGGATTATATAACATATTTTCCGTATGTCCACTCTTCCCTAATGTGTAAACATGAGGATGTTCACAAAAGACTAAATAATTGGTCGTAGTTTGATTGTTGATTTTCTGTAGAATAGTGCCATCAAACAACACTGTTTGGCGTTCCCAAGCAGTTTGATAATCAACAACACCCCAATACTCAACAACGAAAGACATGTGCACTCACCCAATAAAAATCTATAAAACCAACAGATCATCTGTACTCTGAAGGAACTTTACCTGTAATTCTCTTGAACCAATCATTAAAAGACGATGATGAGGTAAAACCACAGTGAACATAAATATCCATCATATTCATTTCTGGGTTTTCACGTAACATTTTTTTGTGCTTCTTGGACACGTAAAGTGTTTATATAAGTGCGAAAGTTAGTTTTATAAACATCTTGTAAAAATTGCGAGAAATAAGTGCGATTAGTATTCAATTTTTCTATAACATCAGTAGACGCTAAATTACTATTGCGCCATATTTGCTCAGAATCGCACAGACGTTCAAAACACTGTTGCATATTAAGATACAGAATTTGCGCTTCTCTATTTACCTCTTCTGACACCAATTGAGACAAGGGTTGAAACTCAGGCGAATAAACACTTTTGTATGAATAACCAAAAAACGCCAAAGCAACATTCAAGAGAACAAACACAGCAAACACTAATAATTGTAGCCATAGAGCACTATTAAGATAAGCTGTAATGGACGCCAAAAAGTAAATAATATACAAGAATACAGTAAGATACATCCACTAAAGAGTTTGACGTGGCGAAGAGGATGACGAGAAATCCTTCTCTATGTCCGATTGATAACGTTTATAATTGACGCAAGCCCCCACAATCATAACTCCACCATATACGAGTACCATACCAAAGGTAATAAATCGCCCTATTATATCTGGGTGTTTTAAATACGGCTTTACCTCTTCCAAAGAAGCAATAAATGGGGCATGTCCATAATTAAAAATCACGAAATGGAATCCTACAATTAATACCAGTAGAGGAACATAAAAGGCAGTCCATTTTTGCCATCCCATACAACGCCCCGACGCTACAGCATGCATATAGTTGTAAATCAGTGGAGTTTTAACCATGAAAAAAAGCATTGTTAAAAAATCTAAGATTGGCAATTGATGATTGGCCAAAACTGCTTCGTATCCTGACCACACTAAAACAATTACTGGATTGATGATAAAAAATATAAGCAACGCACGTACAGAATGATTTTTTCTCCAATCTGAAAAAAAGAATATGAATAGCGCTATTAATGCTGAATTAGCAAACGGTAAAATATGCAATAACGAAATTAAAAAAGAAGAAAAATTTAACATAATTTTATCTTTAAATTTTTATTTAATTATTGTTCCATTCAATAGCAGGCAACATACGCATCATCCACAATATCTGTTCTTGACGTCGGCGCATATAAGGTCCCGGATTAGTCACACTGTAGCGACGAGGGCTAGGCAAGCTTGCTACCAATAACGCCGACTGTGACGCATTCAACTTAGCTGCCGATTTGTTAAAATAGCGCTGTGAAGCCGCTTCAACACCGTAAATACCATCGCCAAGTTCTACTACGTTGAGGTAAACTTCCATAATACGCTCTTTACCCCAAACCAGTTCTATCAACACCGTAAAATAAGCCTCAAATCCCTTACGAACCCACGTTCGCGAACCTGATGTAAAGACATTTTTGGCGGTTTGCTGTGAAATAGTGCTACCGCCTTTTAAGCGTTTCCCTTTCTTATTATCTTCATAAGCTTTACGGATTCCTTTGATCGAAAACCCATAGTGACTCAAAAAGAGGTCATCTTCACCAGCAATAGTCGCACGCACTACTTTGGGCGACATTTTTTCTATCGGAATCCAAGTTTTTTCAACACGAACGTCTCTCTCCTTGTCAAATATAGCCTCTACAACCCGAATAACCATTAAAGGTGTAACATAAACGGGTAAAAATTTCAATAAAACAACCCAAGCAAATGTAATACCAAAAAACCAAACAGGAACCTTCCAAAATAACTTTTTCATACATTTAGCAAATATTTATTTATAAGGTCAACTATTTGTATAATTACAAGTTGCTCATTATCGTTAACGATCACATAATCAACGCATTCCCGCAGCTCTTCCGAACTCATTTGTGCTGCTATTCGTTGTTGAGCTTGTTCTTTTGTGATTTTATCTCGCTCTACAATTCGCTGAATACGCACCTCTTGTGGAGCATCTACCAGTAAAATTTTATCCATAAAACGAGAGAATCCAGACTCAACCAAAATTGCCGATTCTGCAAAAACAACAGCAGTTTGTTGAGTTTCGCACCACAATCTAAAATCAGCAAACACAACAGGATGAATAATAGCATTGACCGCCTCTCTATGTGATGAATTTTGAAACAGATAAGATGCTAAAAGTGGGCGATTTAAACGATTGTCAGTATATATTAACTCCCCAAACAATGCTACAAGCAATTGACGAATGTCACTATTGGAATCCGAAAGTTCTTTGGCTCGTTTGTCGGAGTCGTAAACGGGATAACCAAGCAGACGTATGACATCAGCAACTACCGACTTACCACTACCTATACCACCAGTAATACCGACTTTTATCATAAATCTACTCAAAATTTTACATAAAACGTACCTAAACTACTCCTTTTCCAATAAAAACTCAACTTCCGTAGGCGTATAGCGCACATTGAGAGCATCTGGTTGTAGGGTGGAAAGATGCACTTTTACATGATGTTGTTTGGCGTAATCTAACTCTTCATAAAACACTTCCGCTTTAAAATCATTTTCAGTGACAGCACCAAACCGACTTACACCGATAGAAAATGTAACACGTACAAATGCAGGAAATGTACGCAACTGCGTAGTTAGCGGAAAATTTACCCCTTGAATAGGAATATCTAATGTTTTTTCAGTAGAGAACTCTACAGGTACACTTATTTTTACTTCGCTCACGTCAGTACGTCCAAGTTCTAAAGGTACGAGCGACTCCTTGAAAACCGACGTTTTTGTGAGTGGTTCTAGGAAAAATGATTTTACCGTAACAAAACTTAAAGTATCTAGTACAGCTTGTGGAGCATACACAGTAACTACCGCTGGCGTTATGGTAATAGAATCAGACAACACACAATTTGATTCTAATGGAATCGGCCCTGACAAACGCACAGGTAGCATTTTCTGATTCAGTTTTAAATAATTGAGTGTCAATAATTCTGGCGTAAGATCTTCAATCTGCGATGATTCGGGCAAACGACGTTGAATTTCATTTTTTAATAGTTGCATGTCATATGTCACCTGTCCAGAACCATCGAAACGATTCGATAAATCAATCACAAGCGTATCATCGTCAGCATGTAAGTAGTAACTCATCAACTTCTGCCCTTCATTTTTTAATGAAAATGTAATTTGCTGAGGCAACTCAGTTGTAATTAACACATCGTTAGGTACGCCAACATAAACTAAATTTAAGGAAACAGTCATAGCTCGGCGCGTACCAATAGTGTGCATAAGCCAAAAAGCCGAAGCTATACATAAAAACAATAAAAAAGTTGCCGTATCTTTCGTAAAAAAGACTTTGGCAACCTTTTTTATAATTGTCTTAAAGCTTTGTAATACGGATGTCAAAGTTGTTTTCCGCATGCAAGACTCACGGTTTTAAATTTGACACTACTTATTTTGCTGGTTGTTGTGATGCATTTTCTGGAGAATCAAACACCATGCTTTTATTCACTTTAATGCGAACGTTATCTGCAACTTCAAGTACAACAATGTTATCTTTTACTTCTTTAATTTTTCCATAAATACCGCCAGACGTAACCACGTGTTTGCCAGCTTCTAATGAATCTTGAAATTTACGAATCTCTTTTTGACGTTTATTTTGTGGACGAATCATAAAAAAATAGAATACCACAAAAATTAAAACCATCATTAGAATACCGCTCCAGCTACTATTAGCTGCTGCTTGCCCATTTGCGGCTTGTAACATAATAGTTAATAAATTCATAACGTAATTAATTTAGTTTTAAGTTTATAAAAATAAAAATGAATAGACAAAGGTAATAATTTATTTTGAATAGTTTGAATCTGCTTTGATTAATTTATTCGAACGTTTGAGTTCATTCACAATTTTATCTAACACACCATTAACAAACAAACCACTACGAGCAGTACTATATGTTTTAGCAATTTCGATATACTCATTGAAGGTAACGTTCACTGGAATTGTTGGGAACGAAAGCAACTCCGAGAGTGCAGCTTTCATAATCACAATATCCATAAATGCAATACGATCCAACTCCCAGTTTTTAGTATGTTCGTCTATCAAAGCTCCGTATTCGTCAGCATTAGCAATGGTATTACGAAACAACGTAGTCACAAATTCTTCGTCGGACGCATCTTTGTACATTGGTAACAACTTTTGTTCTGCTCCGTTAGCTTGGTCAAATTGCTTAATCGTTTTTATCACAAAACTTTCCACAATATCAAGATCATCGTTCCAATAGATGCTCTGATCTTCTAAGAATTCGTCGAATTCCTCGTTGTTCAACAACTCTTGTTTGATAATTTTTCGCCACAAATTTTTGTCTGATTCATACAAATGCTCAGTTTCTGCCATATAAGCGGCATAATAATTAGATGCTAAAATACTTTCGTAAATACGTTTTAGTATGTCTTGATGATCGTCCCTAGGGAAAGGATTCTTTGTACGATAGGCGTTTAATTGTTCATTCTGCACTAATTGCTGCACAAATAAATTATCAATAAAACGTGTGTTGGGATTTAACTCTTCTTCTGTTGGACGAAATTTATTCCGTTTGTTATCAATAGTAAGTTCGGCGTAACGCGTCAACTCAATAATTATTGAAAACAAAAAATGATATAAGTCGTAAGATTTTGAAATACTTGCCTTTAATTCTTTTTCAGCAGCAGAACTGCTTTTATTGTCACTCTGAAAATAGGCATACAAAACTTGAACAACTTTAATACGGAGAAGAGCTCTGTTTATCATAAAAAACGAATATTTTTGACATGCAAAGATAAGCATTTTGAAGGGAATCACAGCGTTTTATTCAAAAAGATTTCGGTGCAGATAAAGAATACTAATAATCAATCAGTTACAAGAAAAAGAAGTACAACACAAAAAAATAGCAAGAAAATAGTTTGTTCAGCTGAAAAATTATTCTCAAATTTGAAAATGTAAATGGAAAGCGTTTTTACACACATCAAAACACATCACTGTTTTATTTTAACAACTTAAAAACTAACAAACTAAGCTATGACGACTCCAATAAATGATAAAAAACAAGAGCAAGACATTGTATTTTCAAGAGCTATCAAAACAGGCAAACGCATCTACTATTTAGATGTAAAACGCACACGCACTGACGACCTTTTTTTGGCTATTACTGAAAGTAAAAAACGGGTAACTGGCACCGACGAAAATGCACAAGTGACATTTGAAAAGCACAAAATATTTCTTTATCGAGAGGATTTTGAAAAATTTACAACCGCTTTACAAGATGTGATCGACTTTATACACCAAGCGCAACCCGAAGACGAAATAAAATACAAAACGACAGATAGCGAAGAGTCTACCGAACAGGCAAAATCAACCCATAAGTTTGATTTTGATATGGACTTTGAAGTGTAAGAAATGCTTATACAGATGTATTGAGAACTAATCAAATCGGAACTATTAACTTCCACTTGGTTAGTTCTTTTGTTATCTATAATAAGAAAAACAGTATTAGGTTTCAAAGAAACATATTTTTTTGTACCTTTGTCGGTTGCAAAAACTGACAAAATAACACCATAATAATCATTCAATGAATATTTCTTATCATTGGCTCAAAACGTATTTAGCCACCAATTTAGCTCCTGTTGAGCTTGGAAAAATACTTACCTCCATCGGATTGGAAGTGGGTTCAGTTGAAACAGTACAAACCATTAAAGGCGGATTAGAAGGTTTAGTTGTAGGCGAAGTACTCACATGCACGGAACACGAAAATTCCGACCACTTACACGTTACCACAGTTAATGTTGGTAGTGGCGAACCCTTACAAATTGTATGTGGTGCAGCCAACGTCGCTGCTGGTCAAAAAGTAATTGTAGCCACTGTGGGCACGGTACTCTATTCGGGCGACGAATCGTTTACCATCAAACGTTCAAAAATTCGTGGTGTGGAATCATTAGGCATGATTTGCGCTGAAGACGAAATTGGCGTTGGCAAAAGTCACGATGGCATTATGGTATTACCAGCCGACACAAAAGTTGGAACACTTGCCAAAGATTATTTTGATATTCAGGACGACACCATTATTGAAGTAGACATTACGCCTAACCGCGCCGATGCAGCTTCGCATTTTGGTGTGGCACGCGATGCAGCTGCTTATTTTGCAACGCACAACCAACCAACAACGTTAACCAAACCAAGTGTTGACGGATTCAAAGTAGCACATACCAACCTAACTATTCCAGTAACCGTTGAAAGTAGCGACGATTGTCCACGTTATGCCGGCGTTACCATTTCCAACATTCAAGTGAAAGAATCGCCAAAATGGTTACAAGATCGCCTCAACATTATCGGCATACGTCCAATTAATAACGTGGTAGATGCCACCAATTATGCGCTACACGCATTTGGTCAACCACTACACGCATTTGATGCTGCCAAAATTAAAGGCGGAAAAATCAATGTCAAAAAAGTGGCAGAAGGCACC
>JARKSE010000203.1 GCA_029974315.1 Paludibacteraceae bacterium
TTTTTTCCCAAGATTCAAGGTAATGCAAAGATAATACAAAGTTTGGTGAAATGCAAGCTTTTTTGAAATTATTTTTAATTTTTTTTAAAAATAATTTTTTTGTTTGCGTTTTTATGTGGTTAGGACTCCCACCTCATACACCCCCGCTAATTTTTGGCGTTCGGGTACCCGTACCGACGCTGCTAATAGTAGCTTTAATTACGGGAATAAATAACAACATCGTGAAAAAGTATAATTTAGCGGGCTTGACTGAGGCCCAAAAAACTCAGTTCAACGAAGCCAACGAGGCAACGCAAGCAATCTTGGCGAGTGCTTGGAGCCTACAAGAAATTAAAGGCAGCGGCGGCTACGGTGCAGGAGCAGAGCGTCTGCGTAAAGAACGCACAACGTACAGTGGCACACAGTATTTTAAAACGCTAACAGTTCCTGCGACACCTTCGGTGTTTAAGGAGTGGGAGGCAGTTATCGGCGAAGACGATAAAATGTACTTTATCAAGTCGACTTCATTGTCGTTCTTTTTAAATGGCGTCATTGACGACCAAGAGGCAGGGATTGAATTCCCCGTAACTTGCGGAGTTAATGCGGACGGCGACACGGTTCTAACAGCCGTTAGTGGTTTAGGCTTCAACACTTACACATCCGACTTAGACGATGTGAGCTACGATTGTATTGGTACCAGCCAATATCCACGTAAGCTTAAACAGTACAGCAAAGAAAAAAAAGCTGAACTTGCTGCTACTGTTTAATTTTATAGCCGTTCATGCCCCGTAAGGTGTGGACGGCTATTTCTTTTTTGTTTCTTATTTCTTATAGCTATTAACCTCTTTCAAACGAGGTTTGGTTGGCGTAGGGCGTACCTACAATTAGCCAACTATAAGAAATAAATTCCTCTTTATTTTATCTCACAAGGTGAGACAAGTTAAATTATTAACTTGACAGGTTCGTCCCTGTTATAATAGCAAATTTTCTTAACGCCAAAAAATAAAAACAACAATGGCAAAGTTCAATCCGCGCGAAGATCGCGCACAAGCAGCAGTTGAGGGTCTAGATCCTCTTTTCAATTGTTCTGACATCCGCAATGTAGTAGAATATGGTACTATTACCAAATTTGATTCTGCATTAGTAACATGGTCTAAAGAAGCGATTTTGGCTATATGCCAAGCCGCTAAAAGCTGCCAATTAAATGGTAACGAATCGTACTTTATGTCTGGTACTATTATGCTAAAATTAAATTTTATGCAACTAGGCATAGAATCAAATATTGAGCACAATAAAGTAGAGCTAACAGTTATTACAACATGGCTTCGCAGAGCAATTGAAGCAAATATCTATAACGAAGAAGAAAAATTTATAGCTAAAATGCTCCTACTAGATATTCGTGAAGCAATAGTACCTCAGTTCTGCAACAAAATACGCGAAGACTTACACTAACCAACCAAACCAAGAAAGGTGCATCTCATGGTGTACCTTTCTTTCTCT
>JARKSE010000097.1 GCA_029974315.1 Paludibacteraceae bacterium
GTTGGCTCGCTGGTGTGAGTTTTGCCGCTCAAATAACGGCCATTGATCATTGGTTAGCTTTTGTGATTCTTGGTTATTTAGGTGTCAAAATGGGTGTCGAAGGTTTTAAGAAAACCGATAATGATACTTGTTGTCATAAAAATACGCCGTTTGGATCGTTTAAAATGCTGATTACACTGTCGTTTGCTACAAGTATTGATGCGCTAGCTACTGGATTGATTTTTGTGCCTATGGGACATGTAATTTATACAGCATCGGGCATTATAGCTTTGGTAAGTTTGGTGTTTACTATTCTAGGCTGTATTATTGGTATTACCTTTGGCAAACGATTTAAAATAAATGTAGAGCTTATAGGTGGACTTATTCTGTTTGCCATAGGCACTAAAATATTAGTAGAACATTTGTTGGTGGGTTGTTAATCACAAAATTATACACATCGTAACAGCATGAAATTGACTCATTTAAAACATCACGATATTGACAAAGCGGCTTGGGATGCGACTGTGGGAGAAGCTTTGGTGCGTCTGCCTTATGCCTTTTCGTGGTTTTTGGATGTCGTTTCGCCTCAATGGGAAGCATTAGTAACGCCCGATTACACGTATGTGATGCCATTGCCTGTAAAGCGTAAATTTGGCATTGCCTATGTTATTCAGCCACGTTGGACACAGCAATTGGGTGTATTCTCCAAAGAGTCAGTGACCACTGAAATTGTAAACGAGTTTCTTCGCCATATTCCGTATCTGAGTTATGATTTTAATCTTAATTTTGGTAATGTGGGTGCATTTAAATCGTTGCCCAATCGTATTATCGATTTGAGTGCCAGTTATAGCGCGATACAACAGGTGTTTTCAAAAAATACAAAACGCAATATCAGTAAAGCAGAGCAGGCTGGTTTACAAGTAGCGACTATTGAAAGTTCTGTATTAGTGGATTTTTGGCGTTCACAAAATGGCGATAAACCACTCGAATTAGGGCATAAATTGCCTTTGTTGTGCGAAGCTACTCAACAACACCAAGTGGGCGTTTCTTATGGCGTTTTTACGGCCAATCACGAATTGGTGGCTACGTTGATGACGCTTGAAACGGATGCACGCATTATTTATTTAGTGCCAACGTCCAATAGGTTAGGAAAAGAGTTGTGCGCCATGTTTTTGTTAGTTGATTATTTGTTGAAGACCAACGCTGGCACAGCCAAGGTGTTTGATTGTGAAGGTTCTCAAATTCCTGGTGTTTCCAGATTTTACGAAGGATTTGGAGCTGTTTTACAACCGTATTTCACGGTTAATAGATGTCGTCCACAGTGGTTAGTTAAGTTATTGCATCGCTAATTGCGTGATGAACTTGACGAATTCTACTTTTATATTTCCCCAGTTATATTTTTTTTCTGCGAGCTGACGAGCCAATAGGGCATGTTCAGTATATAATTCGTGGTTGTTTACATAAGCCGCGATAGCTTGTGCCACTTCTTCTGTGTTTGCTGGGTTCACTAATTGGCAACAGGTTGCACAATCGGGCGCGTCTATCTGTATAGCCTTGAGATTGGTAAAGATGGAAGGGCGTCCACAGGCTAAATAATAAAATAATTTGATGGGCAGACACTGTGTGTTTTCGCTATCATTGGTTCGTAAATCGAGAAATAGATCACTTCGGGTAATTTCATTACAAAATTCTTCAAATGGCATGAATGTCATCATGCTGATGGTGACATTGGAGGGCAGTGTACGTGTTAATTCTTCAGGTTGTTTTGTGATGATTTTGAGTGTGAAATGAGTATTTGGGCATTTCTCGGCGGCTAAGATGACAGACTCTACAGTGGCAAAGAAACCTTTTTCTACCGTTAAACTCCCTGCATAAAATAAGTTACAGTTGTTTGAAATAGTCCGTGAAGGCTGATTTTTTATATATTGTAAATCAGCATAATAAGAGGTAAAAACAGATGGCTTATGTGGCTGTTTTTTTAGAAATGGAACGGCTTTAAGTTGTTCTCCAAATATAAATCCATTTGTAAATTGGGCAGCTAACTTATTAGCTATCTTGAGTGTGGCTGTCTTTATTATGCGTTTTAAGCCAGACAAACCAACAAGATTTTTTTTAGATGGATACCATTCTGTAACATCGTACACAATACGACATTGAACCTTCTGTTGGTAATATTTTGCAGCAAATATGGCTAAAGGCGTATCGCAGATAATAATGTCAGGATGTAGCTGATGTAATAATTCAACCGCTTTTTTGATTTTGCCAATGGTCGAATAACTTCCTCCTTCAAAAGCATACACATCTTCTTCTACTACATTTACAGGCATAGCAGAGATGACGGAAACATGGTAACCTGTTTCGGTAAGTGCCAACCGTTGATGAAACCAAATACGTTCATCGTAGGGTGGATGTACCATGGCTAAGAATGTAACTTTTGTCATGTCGACTTGTTTCTGTTCCTTATACTAATTGTTCAATTATTTATTTTCGTTGTTGAAAATATGACTTACAAGGTTGATTTCTAAAAAGGTTGTTCCGCTCACGCCATTACGATCGTTGCTACTCAAATAAACGACTTTATCAGTAGGGGATATTAAACCTTTATCTACCAAATTATGGAGTGCTTTTAAGTAGTAGTCACGCATGTGTCCATCGCCCACTTGATGTATTGGAATTACGCCATACGAAAGTGCTAATTGACGCACTAAAGCTTTGGTTGGGCAAAGAGCATATATTGGATTTACGCCGCGATAAGCAGCCAAAACACGTACTGTACGTCCAGTATAACTAGCGGTTAAAATAGCTTGTGTTTGTAGAATTTGTTGTGAGGTTACCGCCTGACGTGCAAGAAATGATGTAATATCGTCTTCGTTGGTGCTATACGGAATTTTAATGTCATTGTCGCTAAGTTTGCTTTTTTCGGCTTCTTCAGCAATTTTAGACATGGTACACACTGACTCTACGGGATATTTACCATAAGCAGTTTCGCCACTGAGCATTAAGGCGTCTGTTCTGTAAAATATGGCATTGGCTACGTCGGTTACTTCGGCACGTGTTGGACGTGGATTGTGAATCATAGAGTGGAGCATTTGTGTTGCTACAATCACAGGTTTGTGAGCAAGTACGCACTTACGAATGAGTAAACGCTGTATGCCGGGAAGTTTTTCCTGTGCAATTTCAATACCCAAATCACCGCGTGCAATCATTACACCATAAGCCACTTCAAGAATTTCATCAATATTATCTACGCCTTCTTGGTTTTCAATTTTAGCGATAACCTTAATGGAACTTTTATGCTTAGCTAAAATGTTCTGAATATCTAATACGTCCTGTTTTGAACGTACAAATGAGTGCGCAATAAAATCGATATTGTTTTCAATGGCATAATGAATATTGGCTCTATCTTTATCGGTTAATGATGGCATATTGATGCGAGCGCTGGGTACATTTACGCTTTTACGACTGCCAAGCGTGCCATCATTGTGTGCTTTGCAAAGCAAACAATTATCCTTTTTTTCAACAACTTCTACTTCAATTTCGCCATCGTCGAATAAAATAAACGAACCGATTTCGATTTCTGTTACAAAATTGCGATACGACACTGCAATTGTTCCGGGTTCTGTTTTGCGATTGGGGTCGCCATACACTTTGAGCAAGTCACCATTTTTTATATCCAATGGATTATCGGCTACAGTTGTTCTAATTTCGGGACCTTTTGTGTCCATTAGTATGGCAATTTCATCGCTCACAGCCCGCACGTTACCGATGATTTTATCGAAACCTTCTTGGGTTAAATGTGCCGAATTAAGTCGGACAACATTGATTCCACCCTTGAATAGTGCTTGAATAAAATCAACATCGCAACGCTTATCGGATATCGTAGCAATAATTTTTGTCTGTTTAGCCATTTTGTGTTGTTTGTTATATAATTTATATTATACTTGTTTTTCAAAAACGCCCATAGTCCAATTGTTATCTTCGGCATAATTTATCTGAATTAAGCCTAACGATTCTGCTTCTTTTTTTATCATTGCAAAATCGTTTTTGTAGAAACCACTCATGACGAGTTGTCCTTTGGGTACTAATACACCAGTATAAACCGACATATCTTTTAATAAAATATTGCGATTGATATTTGCTAATATAATGTCAAATAGTTTGTTTTTTAGCAGAGTTGCGTCGCCAAGGTGTACGTGTATATTGGTTCGGGCATTTAAACGTATATTTTCCTCTGCATTTTTTTGTGCCCACGAGTCAATATCAATCGCTTCAATATGTTTTGCGCCTCGCAATGAAGCCATAATAGCCAATACGCCAGTGCCACACCCCATATCGAGAACGGATTTATTATCAATTTCATTATCAAGTAAATAGGTTAGCATCATGCGTGTAGTTTCATGAGTTCCTGTGCCAAAGGCTTGTTGTGGATTTATGACAATATCATATGGTACTGTTTTCAAAATTGGCTTTCGTGAACTGTGAATTATACAGCGATTATTAATTTCGATAGGTTCAAAGTGATGTTCTTCCCATGTTTTATTCCAATTCTGATCAGCTATGGTTTCTATGCGGTAGGCGTATTTTAATTCAGGTAATGCACTTGTAATATTTTCAATCATAGCTGTTTCATCGAATGATGGAGCAGGACAGTAAGCTATGATACCTTGTGTAGTTTCTTCAAAACTTTCAAATCCGTTGTTACCTAAGAGGGCGACTAAAATATCAGCCATAAAATCTTCAGCATCAACTAAGCGAAAAGTCACCTTTTGATAATCCATAACATATAAATTTTAACTGCAAAGATAATCAAAAAAGTACTGGAATAGATGTACTCGTATTTATTTTTCTTGTTCTTGAAATAATTGTATCTTTGTGCATCTAAAATTACGATATGAAAAATTTAATTATGCTGATACGTCGCTTTGTACCACCGTACAAAAGCTATGTTATTTGGGCGTTTATTCTGAATTTACTTTCCACGGTTTTTAGTCTGTTTTCCTTTGCTACTATTATTCCTGTTTTGCAAATTTTGTTTGGTATAGAAACAGGATCACATACGTTTATAAACTGGGCTCAATATACCTCTTTGAGTGAATTGGTTAAGATTACAACTAATAACGTATTTTTTTATATCGAGCAGTTAATTGTTGTCTCTGGCGCAGCTGTAACGTTGTTCTATTTGGGATTGTTTTTGGTAGTTATGACAGCGTTTAAAACGGGCACTACGTATTTGGCTGCAAGTGCTCTTGTACCAGTACGTACGGGTGTTTTACGTGATCTTCGCAATAAAATATACGCTAAAATTATTGATTTACCAATAGGTTATTTTACAGAAGAACGCAAAGGTGATATCATGTCACGCATGACTAGTGACGTAGGTGAGGTTGAGTCTTCTATTATGAGCTCTTTGGAAACAATTTTTAAAAATCCAATCATGATAATTATCTATCTGATTGTGCTATTTTCGTTGAGTTGGCAACTTACCTTGTTCGTGTTATTATTATTGCCATTTAGCGGTTTTTTAATTGGAAGAATTGGACGCTCTTTGAAGCGGACTTCTTATAGTGGTCAATCACAAACCGGTGAACTGTTGTCACAAATAGAGGAAACTTTAGGTGGTTTGCGTGTGGTAAAAGCGTTCACAGCAGAAGATAAGTTAAAGGCACGTTTTGCTGCGTTAAATGTTCGTATTCGCAAAACATTTAATCGTATTTATAGACGCTATTTGTTGGCTCATCCTATTAGCGAACTGTTAGGAACAATTGTTGTGACAATTTTGCTATGGTATGGTGGTACGCTTATTTTAAAAGGCGAAGGTTCTATTTCTGCACCTGAATTTATTTACTATTTGCTTATTTTTTACAGTATTATTCAACCGTCTAAAGATTTGTCGCGAGCCATGTATAGTGTTCAAAAGGGGTTGGCGTCGTTGCAACGTGTTGATGAGGTGTTAAATGCAGAAAACAGTTTGAAACATCAAGTAAATCCTGTAAAAATAGATAAATTTAATTCAACTATTGAGTTTAATAGCGTTTGGTTTAAGTATAAAGAAGATTGGATTTTAAAAGATATCAACTTGATCTGTGAAAAAGGTAGAACCATAGCTTTAGTTGGTCAGTCTGGTTCAGGTAAATCTACTATGGTTGATTTAATTCCTCGCTTTTATGATGTAAACAAAGGTGCTATTTTGGTAGATGGCGTAGATATTCGAAAACTTGATTTGCATATGTTGCGTGAATTGATGGGCAATGTGAATCAGGAAGCTATTCTGTTCAACGATTCGTTTTTTAATAACATCGCATTTGGAGTTGAATCGGCGACGATAGAAGAGGTTGTTGCGGCTGCTAAAATTGCTAATGCACATGATTTTATAATGGCAACAGAAGATGGTTACGATACTAATGTGGGCGATCGTGGTTGTCGTTTGTCAGGTGGACAGCGCCAACGCATTAGTATTGCACGTGCTATTTTGAAAAATCCGCCCATTTTGATTTTGGATGAAGCAACATCGGCTTTAGACACAGAGTCTGAAAAGTTGGTTCAAAATGCGCTCGAAAAACTAATGCAAAATCGTACTACTATTGTTATTGCACATCGATTATCTACGATAAAAAAGGCCGATGAAATATGTGTTTTACATGAAGGAAAAATAGTAGAACGTGGTAAGCATGATGAATTATTATCACTAAACGGTTATTACAAACGCTTATGTGATATGCAAAGTTTTTAAAAAAAATAGATTAACAAAATATGAAAAAAGCGATAGTTATAGGGGCTACCTCAGGACTTGGTAAAGAAGTTGCTAGACAATTATTGACTGCTGGTTGGCAGCTGGGTATAGCAGGGCGCCGCGAGGATGAATTGGTAGAATTTCAGAAACAATCGCCTGATAAGATTGCTATTCAACCTTTAGATGTAACTCAACCTGATGCCTCTGAAAAGTTGGAACAACTTATCAGCAAAGTAGGTGGCATGGATCTGTTCTTTTTGGCATCAGGTATTGGGCGCCAAAATCCTGATTTGGAACTAGACATCGAAATAAAAACACTCCAAACCAATGTTATGGGATTTACACATATGGTTACTACAGCTTATCATTTTTTTTGTCAGCAAGGACATGGACATATTGCTGTGATTAGCTCCGTAGCAGGTAAGCGTGGCATTGGGGCTTCTGCTTCTTACTCTGCATCTAAACATTTTCAGTATACGTATATTGAAGCATTAGAACAGTTAGCTTACATTCAGAAAGAAAATATTTATTTTACGGATATTCGCCCGGGATTTGTAGAAACTGCAATTTTAAATCCTGACAAAAAGTATCCTATGTTGATGAGTGTGGAATATGCGGGAAAATGTATTTTGAGAGCCTTGAAACGTAAAAAACGTATCGCTGTAATTGATTGGCGTTATTCGATTTTGATATTTATAATGCAAATTATTCCGCGTTGTATTTGGCAAAAATTACCCATTAAAAATTAAAATATCAATTGCCTTCTTTTATCAAAGAGACGGGATAGAATACTCATTAGCTCATAAAAAGCAGTAATTTTACTAACATGAAACGAATTAAAATTCTCTGTTTGTTTTTTGTAGCGTTTGTTTCGGTTAGTGCGCAAACAATGGATAACTCTGCTACGCACTCTAAAGAGAAACATGTGTCTGCTGATGTCCGTGCTTGGCGTATTGATGAGCGTTTGGGAGTAGCTGATTCGTGTGAGGTAGATACAGCTATTGTTAGCTACCAAGACAATCAGCCGATCAATAGATACAGTATAGCTAATTCGTGGAATGGTAATTTGGGTTCACCACTACAATCTAAAATCTATTTTGACCGTACAGCTAAGACCAATACGTTTTATTCACGTCCGTATGATGCTTATGTGATTACGCCTGCAGACGTATTGTTTTATAATACCAAAACGCCTTATGCTAAGTTAGAATATCGTACGGCTTTACCTACATTTCGTGAAGAGGATTACTTTAAAGCTTTATTTACGATAAACGCCAACAAATCAACTAATTTTGGGGGATTAGTTAATTTGATTTATGGTCGTGGACAATATTTAAATCAAGCTTCGCGTATGCTAAATGGTGGTTTTTGGGGTAGTTATAGTGGTCGTCGTTATTCAGCACAAGGTGTGGTGATGTTCAATAATTTCAAAAATCACGAGAGTGGCGGTATTACTAATCGTGACTATATACTTAATCCTACAGCTTTGGTGGGAACGGCTGACTTAAATCCTGCTAATATTCCTGTCAATTTGAATGCAGTTTCAGGTTATGCTAATAATATCTACTATTTCAATCATAAGTATAGCCTTGGTGTTGAAAAAGAGCGTACGATATCACAAGATTTAGTAGTAATCGATTATATCCCAATTACTTCATTTATACACACTGTTAAATTTGAAGATACCTATCGGCGTTATGTTGAACAAGATTCGGTAACTTCTGGTTTTTACACAAATAACTATTACAGCGGTCAATTTACACAAGATTCTATACGGTTTTGGTCATTAAAAAATGCTGTAGCTGTAACAATGGAAGAGAAGTTCAATCGTTTGATGCGTTTTGGGCTAACAGGTTTTGTTGAGCATGAGTTACGTCGTTTTGGACAATTTGCAGATACTTTACAAGCCAATCGGTATGAAAATCATTTAAAAGTTGGTGCTCTCATTTTTAAGCGCGAAGGACAAACATTTACCTTTGATGCCAACGGAGAGGTTTATGTATTGGGACCTGACGCCGGAGATTTTTCACTTTTTGGTGGAGTACAAACTATATTCCCTATTTCAGCAAAAGATACTATGTTAATTTCTGCTCGTGGTGGTTTTTTTAGTGAATCGTATGGTTATTTTGCAACAAACTATTTTTCAAATCACTTTCGATGGAATAAGGAATTGAACAATTACTTGCGTGCTCGTATTGAAGGGCGTGTAGCTTTGCCTACACGTGATATTTCTTTGGGTGTTAAATTTGAAAACATAACAAATTACCTCTATTTTGACGAACAAGCGTTACTTGCTCAATACGACGGTAACATCCAAGTACTTTCAGCTGATTTGCAAGCTAATGTACATATTTGGCGTCTTCATCTTGATAATCAATTAGTTTACCAGTTAAGTAGTAAAAAAGCTATTTTACCATTGCCTGATATAGCTTTGTATAGTAATTTATACTATAAAGATAAGTGGTTCAAGGTATTACACGCTCAACTGGGTGTCAGTGTACGCTATCATACTTCCTACTATGGCAATACGTATATGCCTGCTACAGGAGCTTTCTATTTACAAAATAACCATTTGATAGGAAATTATCCAGAGATGAATGTTTATGCAAATTTCCATCTGAAGCGTATGCGTTTTTATGTGCAGTACGCCAATTGGAATGCCACGTTATTTGGAGGAAAGAATTATTTCTCTATGTCATATTATCCACAAAATCCAGCTACATTTCAATTTGGTTTATCATGGACGTTCTACGATTAATTCCCAGTTGTCGCTTGGCAAAAAAGCAATCCTTAATTGCGATTGCTGTTACTATTGTATTGGTCATTGTTATCGCTATTTGGGTTGCTGTTGCAAATCAGGCACGAGATTTAGATGATGTGATGAAAGATAAAACATTACGAGTGGTAACGGAGTACAGCTCTATTGGTTATTTTATAGAAGATGATCAAATCAAAGGTTTTCAATACGAGTTGATAAAACGTTTTGCTGACACACTTGGTGTAGTACTTGATTTTACTGTCGAACCTGATTTGAAAAAAAGTATTGAAGGGGTAAATAAAGGCAATTATGACTTAATATTGAGAGCTTTACCTGTTACGTTAGACCTCAAAAAGGAACTTGATTTTTCAGAACCACTTCTTAAAACTCACTTAGTTTTAGTGCAACGTATCGCCGATAAAGCTAAAAATGAGGTTCCGCTCTATGGAACGATGGATTTAGATAGTATAACTATTTATGTAACGCCAAATTCGCCTTATTTGATGCGATTAAAGCATATTGAAGATGAATTGGGTGTAACTATTTTTACTAAATCGCTGCCTGATGTTGATACCGAGTTGCTTATGGCTATGGTGGCGCGTGGCGAAATAGATTACACTGTAGCCGATGAATTTACAGCGCGTTTTGTCCAAAGTTTTTATCCAGAATTGGATATTCACAGAAGATTAGGATTTAAACAGTTTCAGGCGTGGGGTTTTTCTAAACACTCACCAAAACTTCAACAAGCAGTAAATGAATGGTTAAAAGAATTTACACAAACCAAAGCCTATCGTAATTTATACCGAACATACTATCGGTAATACATTTACTTCTCTTGCTGTGTTTGTTCGAAATAGCGGCAGTAAGGACTCAACCCGCAGGTGTCGCATTTAGGTTTACGAGCAACACACACATAACGTCCATGTAAAATTAGCCAATGATGTGCTTTAGGAATAAGCTCCTGTGGAATGTGTTTCACAAGTGTTTTTTCTGTTTCTAATGGACTTTTAGAGTTAGTGGTTAATCCCAATCGTTCAGAAACACGAAACACGTGTGTATCAACAGCCATTTTAGGTTGATTAAATACTATAGATGCTATAACGTTGGCTGTTTTACGTCCAACTCCGGGAAGTTGTTGTAGTTGTTCTGTATCAGCTGGGATAACACCGTTAAAATCTGCAACAAGCTTTTTGGCCATATCCACTAAATACTTTGCTTTACTATTGGGGTAGGTAACACTTTTGATATAATCTAAAACAACTTCTGGTGATGCATTTGCCATTTTTTCAGGCGTTGGGAATGCTTTAAAAAGAGATGGAGTAGCTATATTTACCCGTTTGTCCGTACATTGAGCCGATAAAATAACGGCAACCAACAGTTCAAATGGGTTGTTGTAATGTAGTTCACTTTTAGCCACAGGCATATTTTTTGTAAACCACTCAATGATATGTTTGTATCGTTCTTTAGTAGTCATAGTGGTTTTAACTATTGGGAAGTGCTGGTACTGGTTTTCGTAGTTTTTTTAACTGAAAATAGAGCATTATAGATGCTACAATTGCCGATATGATATCGGCACATGGTAGAGCAAGCCAAACTCCTGTAAGCCCCCATATAGGAGGAAAAATAAGAATAAATGGAACCAAAAAGATAAGTTGACGTGTTAAACTTAAAAAGATAGAGATTTTGGCTTTCCCGATAGCCTGGAAAAAGTTTGTAACGACTACTTGTCCGCCCACAATAATAAATAGAGCATAGCAGATGCGCATACCGTGTGCAGTTATATCAATCAGTTCCTGATCTGTTGTAAACAATCGTGCCAACTGATGTGGAAACAATTCTGCAGCTAAGCTACCTAAAGTGGTAACAATTGTAGCTATAATAATACCATATCGCAACGTTCTTAAAACACGGTCGTTTTGGCGTGCGCCGTAGTTATAGCCTATAATAGGCTGCATCCCATTATTTAAGCCTACAATGCTCATGATGATAAGCATAGAAAGGCTATTTATAATGCCAAATGCCCCGATGGCTAAGTCTCCTCCTGTATTTTTAAGTGCATTATTCATCAAAGCATTAACTAAACTGGCACTGATTTGTATAAAAAATGGTGCCATACCTATAGAAATGATTGCCAAAATAATTTTTTTACTCAATTTGAACGTTCCTCGTTTAAAGTAGAGGTTGTTTTTAGGATTTGTAAAATGAAGTAAAATCCACGTGGCGCTCACAGCTTTTGAAATAACAGTAGCATAGGCTGCTCCGGCAATTCCCCAGTCGAATACAAATATAAAAAGCGGATCGAGTATAACATTAAGTACAGCTCCAATAAGCATAGTAAACATTGCTTTAATTGGATATCCTGAAGCACGCATACAGTTATTAAAACTAAAGCTTAACATCGTGAATATGTGCCCAGGAATGATTATGTTTAAATAATCTTTAGCGTATGGAATGGTGGCGGGACTTCCTCCAAATGCAATTAAAATATCGTCGAGGAAGAATAGACTTACACTTACGACTATTAGCATAGTTATCAAAGAGAACACAAAGGCATTACCAAGAATTTGTTCCGCTGTTTCTTTGTCTTTTCTTCCTAAATAGATCGATATTTGAGTCGCCGATCCTTGTCCTATAAGCATACCGAACGCTCCTAAAATCATCATTACAGGAAAAGTGAGCGTAAGTCCAGAAATAGCTAATGCACCAACGCCTTGGCCAATAAAGATACGATCGACAATATTATATAAAGCATTGACCAGTGTCCCAATAACCGTTGGCAAGGAATAGGTCCATAAAAGTTGTCCTATGGGCTTTGTTCCAAGTTCTGATGGCAAAAGTTCTTTGTTATCAGTTTTCAACATTTATTAAAAACCTAAAAGCTTTGATATAAGAAAGAGCACTGTGGAGTGCTCTTTCAGATAAAATGATTGCTCCTATTATCCAAGATAACCTTTAAGCAATTTGTTTTTAGAATTTGTACGCAAACGACGAATGGCTTTTTCTTTAATTTGACGTACACGTTCACGTGTAAGACCAAATTTGTCGCCAATTTCTTCGAGTGTCATCTCTTGGCAACCAATGCCAAAGAACATTCGAATAATTTCGCGTTCACGTTCACTAAGCGTTTCAAGAGCCCTGTTGATTTCCGTTAAAAGAGATTCGTTCATCAAAGAACGGTCTGCCACGGGCGAGTCATCATTGACTAAAACGTCAAGCAAACTGTTATCTTCTCCTTCAACAAACGGAGCATCTACAGAAATGTGACGACCTGAAATTTTGATAGTATCAGCAATTTTATCGATAGGAATGTCTAATTCCTCTGCCAATTCTTCATGCGATGGGCGGCGTTCGTGTTCTTGTTCAAACCGTGATAGGGCTTTGTTAATTTTGTTCAAAGAACCTACTTGATTCAACGGTAAACGTACGATACGCGATTGTTCGGCCAACGCTTGCAGAATGGATTGGCGTATCCACCATACTGCGTAAGAAATAAATTTAAACCCGCGAGTTTCGTCAAATTTTTCGGCCGCTTTAATTAAACCTAAATTACCTTCATTAATCAAGTCTGGTAAACTTAACCCTTGATTTTGGTACTGTTTGGCCACTGAAACTACGAAACGAAGATTCGCGCGTGTCAATTTCTCGAGTGCTAAACGATCGCCTTTGCGAATGCGTTGAGCTAACTCTACTTCTTCTTCTACAGTAATAAGATCCTCACGTCCAATCTCTTGCAAATACTTGTCGAGCGATGCGCTTTCACGATTAGTGATTGATTTTGTAATTTTTAGTTGTCTCATTCTTGTAAAGAAAATTAGCTTGCAAAGATAAGCTTTTTTTTGAATAAATAACTATTTAAAACTATCAAAAACCAAAAAAAATGTAAATGGTAGTTTTAAACATAAAATTGTTTCTGTAAAATTTCTTTTTTAAAGGGAAAAAGCGTGTTAATGCTTACTCTAGATTTACTGCGTAATAGGCTACTTGACCATTGCTATAAATACCTGTAATGAAAAGTACTTTTTCATTAGATTCTTTATTGATTGCCTCATTATAAGCACGTTCTACATCTTCTTGAGTGCTAATAATTATATTATTGATTTTCAAGATAATAAATCCATCTTTGATGCCCGATTTTGCTAGTTGCCCATCTTTATGCAACTGGCTAATTTGAACCCCATTTTTAATTCTGAATTTATATTTGAGTTGATCTGATAGCGTGTTGAATTTAGCACCTAAACGACTTAAATCAACTGCTTTTACAATGTCTGTATTGCCAGCTCTGTTTTGTAATTCAACAACAAACTTTTTCGTGGTGTTATTGCGTATTAATGTAACTTCTATTTTGTCACCTGGGCGATAGCGTCCAATCTGTTCTTGGAGTTGAGCTACCGATTTTGTTGCTACGTTGTTAATAGCTGTAATGACGTCATTTTCCTTGATTCCAGCCTTTTCAGCAGCACTATTTTCGCTTACACTTCCCACATAAACACCCGCTAAGGTTTTAAGTTTTTTCTCTTTAGCTAACTTATCATCAATATCGCTTATTTGTACACCCAAAATAGCACGTTGCACTACGCCAAACTCTTTTAAATCGGCAACTACTTTACTTACAATGCTTGTTGGAACTGCAAAGGAATATCCAGCATAAGATCCTGTTTGTGAGGCTATGGCGGTATTGATTCCCACTAATTCTCCTCTGGTGTTTACTAAAGCGCCACCGCTATTTCCCGGATTTACAGCGGCATCAGTTTGTATGAACGATTCAATTTTCATATCGCTATTTAAGATGTTGATATTTCGTGCTTTAGCACTTACAATACCAGCTGTAACAGTAGATGTTAAGTTAAAAGGGTTACCAACCGCTAAAACCCATTCCCCAACTTTGAGAGCATCGGAATTTCCGAATACAATAGGTCGTAGACTGTCGGTTTCTATTTTGAGTAAAGCAATGTCCGTAGAAGCGTCTGTCCCTATAATTGTGGCAGTAAAAGTGCGCTTGTTGTTGAGTGTAACTTCTACTTCACTTGCTTCATTAACAACGTGGTTATTGGTCACAATGTAGCCATCGCTACTGATAATAACGCCAGAGCCTGTTGCCATTTGTTCTTGTGGTGGTAAAACACCATTATTTGGTCGTCCAAAAAAGAAGTCGAAGAGTGGACTTCCTGAAAAATTTTGCGATTGATTTACTTTGTAAGTAGTTTTTACGTGTACCACACTATGCACCGATTGATCTGCGGCAACTGTGAAATCAGTTGGCATAGCCCGTGTGGCAGGTAGTGATGCAAATGAAGTAGGAGTAGCTAAGTCTCTTGATGAATTGTGTGTAGCATTATCAATATGCTTTGTTGTTGCCACGGTAGCATAACTGGTTAGTATGCTAATAAATGCTATAGCTAATCCGTAATAAATCTTTTTATGTTTCATAACTCTATTAAATTTAGTTAGTAGTTCAATCTGTTTATTTCAAAATGTGGACTTTGCCGCTGATATACATCAAATTGTAGGCCATAACGTTATTTTGATCAATTTAGTGTTAAAATTAACAATTTTAACCTGTGTTTATTACTATTTAAGACTAAAAGGCTTGTTTTCTTTTAAAATTCTGAAAAAATGTCAGTTTTGTCAGTTTTGTAATTCGTTGAATCGTTGTACCTTTGTCAACCTTAAAATTAGGGTTAATCAATATTATGGTTTCTGTAGAACAGCTTACAGTAGAATTTGGCGGACGTCCACTATTTGATGATATCTCATTTTTAGTCAATCCAAAAGATAAAATTGCTTTGGTGGGTAAAAATGGTGCAGGGAAAACTACGCTTTTACGTCTGTTTGCTGGAAAACAGCAACCTACACACGGTAATATAGTAAAACCGAAAGAACTAACTATAGGCTATTTGCCTCAACACTTGTTGGTTAAAGATCAACGTACAGTGCAAGAAGAGGTGGAGTTAGCGTTTAGCGAAATTCAACTGATTCAGCAACAGATTGATAAACTCAATGTGGCTTTGGCAGAACGTACTGATTATGAAAGTGGAGAGTACCAATTACTTATCGAAAAGCTGACGCACGAAAATGAGCGTTTACACCTGTTGGATGCAATCAATATGCAGGCAGAAATTGAGAAAACTCTGCTCGGATTGGGATTTGAGCGCACAGATTTTACAAGGCAAACATCAGAATTTAGCGGCGGTTGGCGTATGCGTATCGAATTGGCTAAAATTCTATTACAGCGTCCAGATTTACTTTTGCTTGACGAACCTACTAACCATTTAGATATCGAGTCTATTCAGTGGTTCGAAAATTTCCTTAGTGCGTATAATGGTGCTATAATTTTAGTAAGTCACGACCGCGCTTTTATTGATACAGTCACGACACGTACTATTGAAATTTCGCTTGGCAGAATTTATGACTATAAAGTTTCCTATTCTAAGTATGTTGAATTGCGCCAAGAACGACGTGAACAACAGATTCGAGCCTATGAAAATCAACAAAAAATAATAGCTGAAACCGAAGAATTTATCGAACGTTTTCGCTACAAAGCCACTAAAGCGGTACAGGTGCAAAGTCGCATAAAACAGCTTGATAGATTAGAGCGTATTGAAGTAGATATGGAAGATACGTCTCGTTTGAATTTGAAATTCCCTCCAGCACCTCATTCTGGCATTTTACCGGTCGAAATAGAACATTTAACCAAAGCTTATGGTGATCATATTGTTTTGAATGACATATCATTACAAATACGACGTGGTGAAAAAGTGGCTTTTGTTGGTAAAAATGGCGCAGGGAAATCGACGTTAGTAAAATGTATCATGGACGAGATTCCCTACAGTGGCACTATGAAGTTAGGTCACCAGGTGAGCATTGGCTATTTTGCGCAAAATCAGGCGAGTTTGCTCGATGAAAATAAAACCATATTTGAAACTATTGACGAGGTGGCTGTGGGTGATATTCGTACGAAAATACGCGATATTTTAGGAGCTTTCATGTTTGGTGGCGAAGCGTCCGATAAAAAAGTAAAAGTGCTTTCGGGTGGCGAACGTAGCCGTTTGGCGATGATTCGTCTGTTATTGGAGCCAGTCAATTTACTCATTCTCGATGAGCCTACCAATCATCTGGATATGACCTCTAAAGATGTTCTAAAAGAGGCCATAAAAGCATTTAACGGTACGGTTATTTTGGTATCGCATGACCGCGAATTTCTTGATGGTTTAGTTGATAAAGTCTATGAGTTTGGTCATCAAAAAGTGCGTGAACACTTGGGCGGAATTCAGGAGTTTTTGCAGTATAAACGTATGCAAACGTTGCAAGAATTGGAACGTAAGCAAGTGGTGCAAAAGTCTGAAAAAGAGGACAATCAGTCAGAAAATAAACTAAGCTATGAAGCCCGAAAAGAGCAGTCAAAACTCATTCGTAAACAGGAAAAAATAGTCGCTGAAGTTGAAACGGCTATTGCTGAAATGGAAGAAAAATTAGCTGTTATGGAAGAGCAGTTTGCTCAAGGCGATTCATCTGCTGAAGCAGTGGAAAATTACCAGCGCACCAAGCATGCATTAGAGCAAAAATTATATGAATGGGAGTTACTTTCCGAAGAGTTGGAGGAGTTAAAGCAAGTACTTTAACATAAAAAAGAGTCGTTCTGTGAGCGACTCTTTTTTATATTATATAGCAAATAGATTTAACCTAACTTTTTAATGGCACTTTCAATGCGGCGAATGGTTTCCGCTTTACCAAGTACAGCTGTAATATCAAAAATATGAGGACCTTTCATTTCACCAACTAACGACAAGCGAAACGGATTCATCACGCCACCCATATTGTGTCCATTAGTTTCAATCCAATCAATGACCAATTTTTCACTCACTTCTGCCGACGAAAAATCATTATCGCTTATAGTTTTTAAGCAGTTAATCAAATCGTTAAGTAGAGTTTTAGTTTCTGGTTTCCAACGTTTTTGTACTGCTTTTTCGTCGTATTGCGTAGGTGCTACGAAATAGAATGACATCTGATCCCACAGTTCATTAACAAAGGTTGCGCGTGGTTTTACAGTACCAATAATTTGTGCTAACTGAGCTTCGTCCATCTTAAATCCTTTGGCTGTAATAATTGGGCGCATTTGTTTGGCTAACTCTGCATTATCTTTTAGTTGCAGATATTGTTGATTGAACCATTTCCCTTTTTCGTAATCAAATTTGGCACCACTTTTACTACATTTTTCAAGTTGGAAAAGTTGTGTCATTTCATCTAACGTCATGATTTCTTGATCGTTGCCAGGATTCCAGCCCAATAGTGCTAAAAAGTTAAGCACTGCTTCTGGAAAATAACCACTTTCACGATAACCCGATGAAACTTCGCCCGTTTTAGGATCGTGCCATTCGAGTGGGAATACAGGAAAACCCAAGCGGTCACCATCGCGTTTGCTTAATTTACCGTTGCCATCAGGTTTTAAGAGTAGCGGAAGATGAGCAAATTGTGGCATAGTGTCTGTCCATTCAAAATAACGATAGAGTAGTACGTGTAGCGGAGCACTTGGCAACCACTCCTCACCACGAATTACGTGTGTAATTTTCATCAAGTGGTCGTCCACAATGTTGGCAAGGTGATAAGTTGGTAGTCCATCAGCTGATTTATACAAAACTTTGTCATCTAAAATTGATGAATTGATACGCACTTCACCACGAATAATATCGTTTACAAGGATCTCTTCACCAGGTTCAATTTTGACACGAACTACGTATTTTTCACCATTTTTTAGACGATGTTCAACCTCTTCTTTAGTCAAAGTGAGTGAATTGTTCATCATACCCCGTGTTGAAGCATCATATTGAAAATTAGGTATTTCCGCACGTTTGGCATCCAATTGTTCGGGTGTATCAAAAGCAATGTAGACTTTGCCGTTGTCCAACAACTGTTTAACGTATTTTTTGTAAATATCTTTACGTTCACTCTGACGATACGGACCGTAATTGCCACCAAACGAAACGCCTTCGTCAAACGGAATACCGAGCCATTGAAATGTTTCTAAAATATATTCTTCAGCACCCGGTACAAAACGCTGACTGTCAGTATCCTCAATACGAAAAATAAACTCACCGCCATGCTGTTTGGCGAACAAATAGTTGTACAGGGCTGTTCTCACCCCTCCAATATGCAACGCACCCGTAGGCGATGGCGCAAAACGAACACG
>JARKSE010000100.1 GCA_029974315.1 Paludibacteraceae bacterium
TTTCTATATTAAAACTTGGCTAAAAATGACACAAATCTTGTATGAATGACCGGCGTTTCAATCAAACACCCCGTCCACCAGATTTACGGCTTCAACTAATAACAATCAAGATTATTAGCTGAATCTCTGCCAGTTGACCACATACCGTCCGTGAAACACCTCAAATCTGCACAATGAAACGCCTAAAATTTGCACACTAGAAATGAAACAGGTTGCTACTATATGCTTTCGGGTATAGCCTAATCTTTTCCCATTTTATTATATGTTTTCGTGTATAACCGAAACATTTTTCATTTGATTATATGTTTTCAGGTAGAAACATTTGTCGATTAATTATACTCTTTCATGTATATCCGCCAAATATCCGCCAAATTTCCGTCAATATCCACCATATTTTGCCACAAATTTGCTCATTACAATAACCAATTTTCCATACTTTTTGCTCATTACACTGAGAAAATTTGTTCATTACGTTGACCATATTTACCGAAATTCGTTCATTACGTTGACCAAATTTCCCCAAAGTATGAATAATACTGTATTTTGTGGAATTCAATTCCAAATATCTCCAATAATATTATAAGATGTGTTTCAATTCGGAGTTTATTGCAAATTTACAATAAAATCCGAATTGGAATATATACTAATGTGATTATGAATAATTTGATTCCAAATATCTCCAAATTTGTGTAGTTTTTGGAATGATTTATAAGGATGCCCCGTAATTTACGCACACAATAATCGACAAAAATCCGATTATATAGTTTAAAATAATCAAAAAAGGTTGATTTTTGCGAACGGAACCGAAAAGTGGTACACATGGCGTGTTTTTACTGGTGCAGTTGGCATAAAAAAGGGGGCAGCAAGTTCCCCTACTGCCCCGAATGGACTCACATTACACTAAAACGGCAGATCATCTTCTTTAGGTTCAAGTTCTGATGGAGGTATAGGCGCTGGGCTTGCTGCGACCGTATGTACAGTGGCAGTTGGCGTCTGGTAGTCTGTACTTTGTTCTGACGGGGCTATTTTTGTCAGCCTCCATGCCGTAACATTGTTGTAGTATGAACCATTATACTCTCTCGTGCCCAAGTTGAAGAAACAGTCAACAACATCGCTGACGGCAATGCCATCCGACCTGTCACCGAACACATCAAAAACGGCGCTTTGCGGGTAATTACCCGACACCTCGCGGATTAATATCTGCTTTAACGTGTATGGCTTTCCGTCACGTTTGCTTACTCCGCTTTTGTCTACAATTTGTTCTACAATTCCTGTGATTTTGTTTTGATTTTCCATTATTTATTATATTAGTGGGTTATTCATCATCTTTTTCCTCTTCATCTTCCTGCTCCTCCTCAAACCTCTTCCGTATCGGGTCGTCTTGTGGTATATCAAGCATATTTTGATGGTCGTACATAACGCCATGTTCCTCTGCATATTTCTTATAGCGACAATATTGACACTCATCGCTAAGAGCGAGTTCGCAATACGCAAGATAGCGGCAAGGCCCAATATGACAAGACTCCGGAAGGTATCTTCGTGGTGACTCGAATGATATTGTAGTCTCCTTGAACACTTGTTGTGCTGCGAGTTTTACGGCATCCCACTGGTCTTGAGAGTTGGCGTCAAGAGCTTTGTCAGCGATAAGTTTTTTTAGTGTTAATGCGAACTCCTCCGAGAACGCCTCTCCACTCTGTTCCCCTGATTTGCTTCTTGATGGCAATGAATCCTCTATTTGTCGTGTACGAAGTTCCATGTACTCCGTAGCGTCTTTTGATGACCATAGAGCGGATGCACGTGCCCTACATTGCGCCCTTGTGAGTTGTGGTGCGCAGAATATGTTATAAATCTCATCCCGTGGCTTGTTTATCACGAGTGAGTAGTCAAGGGCATCCTTCTCCCTGTCGGTGAGCGACCATGCCTTATCTGTCCTTAATTTTGGCGGTAATTTAAAAATCATTTACAAATTTAATAAAATTTTCTCTATTCCACGTAATTGTCTTTGTTTTTACTGAATAGCAATAATTTATGATAAACAACGGGTCTATTACGGACTCGTGTGCTGATATGCTAAGGTCTAACGGCTCCTGATTGGCGAGTATGGTTTCAACGATGTATTGGAAACCGCTTAATGAATCGCAAAAATACCCGCCATCCGTATTGTATGCGAGCCACCTTGCCTGTCCGAGCAGGTGTTCCACGGAATGCCTTGTGCCTGGCAGTTTTAGTTCTATCCCGCCAAAAATATATCCAAATCGGAACATTATATCTGGCAGGTCTTTTACCAAACCAAGCGATAATTTTTTACCTGCGTTTGCCGC
>JARKSE010000103.1 GCA_029974315.1 Paludibacteraceae bacterium
TATATTTGCAAATAATTACTCGAAAAATAAAACTATCATGCATAGTAACCGATGGCGATTTATCTATTGCCTATTGCTGTTTTCTTTTGCGATATCGGTGAGTGCACAAGCTTCAAAAAAAATGAAGATGGTTAAAATAGAAACAACCTTGGGCACTATCAAAGTGCGTTTGTATGACGAAACGCCTCAGCATCGTGATAACTTTTTGAAGCTAGTAAAAGAGTCATTTTACGATGATGTGCTTTTTCATCGTGTGATAAAGGATTTTATGATACAAGCTGGCGATCCTGAGTCTAAAACGGCTGACTCAACAGTTCGACTTGGTGCTGGCGGTTTGGGTTATACAATTCCTGCCGAAATCAAATTCCCAGAATTATACCATAAACGTGGTGCATTAGCGGCTGCTCGTTTGGGCGACATGGCTAATCCAGAACGTGCATCGTCGGCATGTCAATTTTACTTGGTGCAAGGCAAATGTTTTACCGATCGTGAATTGGACGATATAGAACATCGCTTAAATATGATTTTACGCTCTGCAGAGCCGTTTAAATATAGCGAAGCGCAACGCCGTCAGTATAAAACTTTTGGTGGAACGCCACATTTAGATGGACAATATACCGTATTTGGCGAAATTGTAGAGGGCTTTGAAGTGCTTGATAAAATTTCAGCTGTATCTACTGCGAATGGCGATAGACCAGTGGAGGACGTTAAGATTATTCGCGCCAAAGTAGTGAAGCGCTAAACTGCTAAAAAAATAAAAAATAAACAGCTAATTATAAATCAGTTATGAGTTTAGTCAATTATAAAAATGTCGATATTTGCCAAGGCGAACTGGTGGTTTTACGCGATGTGAATTTTCAAGTTGATCGAGGCGAGTTTGTTTACCTGTTGGGCAAGGTTGGTAGTGGAAAAAGTACACTATTGAAGTCGTTGTATGCCGAAATTCCAATCAAAAAAGGTGAGGCTCACGTATTCAACTACAATTTATCGACAATTAAGCGTTCGGAAATTCCGTTTTTACGCCGTAAAATAGGTATTATTTTTCAGGATTTTCAGCTATTGGGTGACCGCACCGTTAATCAAAACTTAGAATTTGTGTTGCAAGCTACGGGTTGGCGCGATAAACGTAAAATTGCCGAACAAATTGACTTGGTCTTGTCTATTGTTGGCATGGCTAAAAAAGGTTATAAACGCCCGCATCAACTATCGGGTGGCGAACAACAACGTATTGTCATTGCACGCGCTTTACTCAATTCTCCGGAACTTATTGTGGCCGACGAGCCTACTGGAAACCTCGATCCTGTAACTGCAAAAGAGTTGATTTCATTGCTGTACGAAATTTCGCGTGGCGGTACCAGCGTGTTGATGGCAACGCATAATCACACCTTTTTAGATTTGTATCCTGGTCGCGTGTTCTATTGCGAGGACGAAACCTTTACCGAAGTCAATAAACCCGTAGCGTCTGTTGCTGAATCAGAAGACGTTGTAGAAGAGGCGTAAAATCTCTTTTGATTGTATAAAAAACGTTTCATTACACAATGAAACGTTTTTTATAGTTCTATTTTTTCCACAAACGGGTTAAATGCGCTTGCATCTTAGCTTCTGCCGCATTATTTTGAGCTTCCCACAGCTTTTTATCTTTTATCTTATCGGGCAAGTATTGCTGATTCACAAAATTGTCGGTGTAATCGTGCGCATATTTATACTCGGTGCCATAATTTAGCTCTTTCATCAATTTGGTAGGCGCATTGCGTAGATGCAGTGGAACGGGCAAATTTCCCGTTTCTTCTACGAGTGTCAAGGCATCGTTGATAGCTAAATAAGCGGAGTTGCTTTTAGGACTTGTGGCTAAATAAATGGTAGTTTCTGCCAACGGAATACGCCCTTCGGGCCAACCGATTTTTTGAATCGTATCGAAACAAGCGTTCGCTAGTAGCAGTGCGTTAGGATTGGCCAAACCAATATCTTCGGCGGCTGAAATCACTAAACGACGTGCAATGAATTTGGGATCTTCGCCACCGGCTACCATACGAGCCAACCAGTAGATAGCCGCATCTGGATCGCTACCGCGAATGCTTTTGATGAATGCCGAAACAATGTCGTAATGTAGTTCACCATTTTTGTCGTAAGCCATTGGATTTTGTTGCAGTAGATCGGTAATGATGTCGTTGTCGATTATGATTTCTCCTTCGGGATGGGCGTTGTACACCAACTCCAAAATGTTAAGTAGCTTGCGTGCATCGCCACCGGAGTAGCGGAGTAGGCTTTCGTTTTCTCGTATGGTGATGGTGCGTTTTTTGAGTTCGGTATCGGTTGTGAGTGCCCGTTGTATAAGCTCTTCTAAATCAGATTTTTCAAGCGATTTTAGCACATAAACCTGACAGCGCGACAGGAGCGGCGTAATCACTTCAAACGACGGGTTTTCGGTAGTGGCACCAATCAACGTGAGTGTGCCATTTTCCACAGCGCCAAGCAGCGAATCTTGTTGCGATTTGCTGAATCGATGAATTTCGTCGATGAATAAAATGGGATTTTGTTCGTTGAAAAAACGTGCTTGTTTGGCTTTTTCAATCACCTCACGCACATCTTTTACACCAGCCGTTACGGCACTCAATGTGTAAAATGGACGTTCAAGTTTATGAGCAATAATTTTGGCTAACGTGGTTTTGCCAACGCCCGGAGGTCCCCACAAGATGAATGACGAAAGATTGCCAGATTCTATCATGCGGCGTAACACAGCACCGTCGCCTACAAGGTGTTTTTGACCAATGTAGTCGTCGAGTGATTTAGGGCGAAGACGTTCAGCTAATGGCAACATAACTTATTATATACCGTATTTGTGAAATGCAAAGTTACTCCAATTTTTGGGTTTACGCCTACTTTGCGTCTTTTTGTGTATTTGCTTTTCGTGACGTAGCCTGAATTAAAATCGGTGTCGGCAGCAAACTATTCGGCATACTTATTTATCAGTCTAACCATCAAATCATTTAAAAATTCCACTTGATATTCGCCAACCGATGCCTGTAGATGACTCTCCCCAATTCCACTGTCGTCAGTAATGAACACATAAGTACCATTTGTTGTCATGGCTAAAAAGCGCATCAAAAATTCTGTTTCTTTATCAATACCACTTGCTGTGATGGGTATGATTTTAATTCCTTTTTCCGCTGATTTTAGGAGAGAAGTTTGAATGCTGCTTATGACAGAAGTGTTGTGATGAGGTGGTGCATCTAACAGTAAAAATAAAATTCTTGTTTTGGCATTGGTTGACCATTGTAGTTCATTAACCGCTTTGTCCAATGCAGTATGCACTGCTTCGGGAAAGTCGCCACCGCCTTCAGCACGTTGGTTGCTTATGAAATTTACGGTTGCATTATTATCGCTTGTGAAATTGGATACTATTGTAACATACTCATCTCCTTTGTCACGATAGAATACTGCCGATGTTAAAACGGTTGAGTGAGCGTTTGCACTCTTTATTCTTGAAATCACATCAAGCAATTCTGTTTTTAAGTATTCTAACTCGTCTCCCATCGAACCTGTTGCATCTACCACAAAAGCTATTTCAAGTTTACTATCAACTGTTGTGGCGGGAATTACAATGTTGTTAGTTCCCTCCTTATAAGGTTTTACATCAGAAAGCAGATGAGCTCCATTGTTGATGTCAATTGTCAATTTTGAAAAATCAACATTGGGGTTATTTTGGAAAATGTCAGCCCACAATTCGGCTTGTCCTCTGTTGTCTGTTCGTGCTGTGAAAATAGTAGTGCCTTCTCTTTTTAATTGTAGTAATGCGTTTACAACAGGTTTCTCGGCAGAGCTAACCACTTTAACAGCTATTCTATTATTGTTAAAAATAGTCCAATATTGTGGTTTAGACTTGAAGTCGTCTGTGTTAATAATGTTTTCCCAGAAACTCCAATTGTCGAGGTCATTCCATTCGGCAGCGGTAATTACACCGGCTTGACGCTCTGAATCTCCTTGTCCGTTTGGTGATGAAAACGAATTTAAAGATGTAACGTCGTTAAATTCTTTGCTGCAACTTGTCAGCAAAACGAGTGACATAAGTGTCAAATTTAAAATTCTGTTTTTCATAAAGTTTTGTTTTTTTTTTAGATTAAAGGTAACGGTCGAGTGTAGCAGTAGTAAGGGATTGCGGGCTTTATCCTTATCTACCGACATAAATTTTTATGCGGGGCAGTACGCTTAAATTACCTCTGAAACCCTTATTACTGCTACACTTTGTTAGCTGGTGTTATTATTAATCTATTAATACTTTCTTCAATATTACAGAATTTTTAGCAGTTATAAACTTAAAAATATATAGCCCTTTAGGTTTATTTGTTAAGTCAATATAATCTGTCTGAATATGATTGTAAATTTCTACAATTTTACCCGTATAATCATAGATATATAAAGATTTTACATTGAAGTCTAAATTGAAATTTACGATACCAGAACTAGGATTAGGGTAGACAATTATATTATTTTGATTATTTATTTCATTAATTGATGATACCCCATTCACAATAAATGTCGCTAAAGTAGAATCGTTATTACTTAAATACAGCATGTTACCCGCATTGTCATGAATAAATATTGATGGAACATACCACTCTCCACTTATAGCCCAATTATTAATCTTAACATCATAACTATAAAGATTATTGCCTAATGATGTCCAACTTTCAATCGGAGCAAATGCAGTATGTTCTTGCTCTCCAGCTGGATTTACAATATCAACTTGGATTCTATCAATGCCCGATACATCGTCTTCAATATTTACTGTAACTGTTATAGTGTCACCATTATTTACTGTATCAGGTAATATTGTAATAAAATTTAAAACAGGAGCAGTTGTGTCTGGTGTGCTTGATATTACTGTAAATGAGGCTAAAGTTGAATCATTATCATTTAGATACAGCATATTACCAGCATTATCATGAATAAATATAGCGGGAACATACCATTCTCCACTTATTGCCCAATCAGTAATTTTAACATCATAACTATAAAGATTATTGCCTAACGATGTCCAACTTTCAATTGGAGCAAATGCTGTGTGCTCTTGCTCTCCAACTGGATTTACAATATCAACTTGGACTCTATCAATGCCCGATACATCGTCTTCAATATTTACTGTAACTGTTATTGTATCACCATTATTTACTGTATTAGGTGATATTGTAACAAAATTTAAAACAGGAGCAGTTGTATCTGGAGAGCTTGATATTACTGTAAATGTCGCTAAAGTGGAATCGTTATTGCTTAAATATAGCATGTTACCCGCATTGTCATGAATAAATATAGATGGAACATACCATTCACCACTTATAGCCCAATCAGTAATTTTTACATCATAACTATAAAGATTATTACCTAATGATGTCCAACTTTCAATCGAAGCAAATGCTGTGTGCTCTTGCTCTCCAACTGGATTTACAATATCAACTTGAATTCTGTCAATGCCCGACAAATCATCTTCTACGTCAATAGTAACAGTAATTGTATCACCATTGTTTATAGTTGCTGGTGATATAGTTATTGAATTTAATATTGGTGGTATTGAATCACCTGTTTGTCCATTTAGGTTAATACAAACAAATAATAAACTGATAAATAATGCAAATCCTTTAATTGTTTCCATAATATTTATTTTAAGGTTAAACTTCATTTTTTAAATAAATTATCTGCATGACTAAAAATGTCATTATAATAGAGTTCAGATAATTCTTGCCAAGAAATACTCATATCAAATTTTTCAAAAACTTTGCTTTTACTGTTTATGTATTTTGAAGAACATAATGCTACAATATCGATGTTTAAATCTTTCGTACCTAACAAAGAAGGAATCATAATTTTATCTTTAACAATATCGTCAACTTGCTTATTTTTAAATGCTTGTTGAACCTTTGCTTCAATAATTATTATGTTTTTCTCTGAAAATAAGCACAAGTCAAATGTGCGTTTTCTCGAAAATTTAGCAGTTCTTTTTTCTTTAAAAAACTTCAAATAATCTCTGTATAAGCATACTTCGTATCCAACTTCCCACGTACCAGACGGATTATATTTTTCATATCCCAATTTTTGATTTAACCAAGATATAAATTTCCCCTCATTTTCTTTGATTGAAAAATATAGATATGCTGAAAACAGCCTCTCTTCTCTCGTTATCTCAATCCATTTTTTCTTTTTAAAATATTCAAATCCCATGTTACTTCGTTTTTTATAATACCAGCTAACGTTTTATTTACGCAACAAATATACAACATATCGTATGTTATTTTCATTTAACGCTCAGCGTTTTAGTGTTACTCTCAGTAAATGAATCATATACAAGCAAAGTGTAAGTTAAAAGTATCTGTATATACGCATGCTTC
>JARKSE010000111.1 GCA_029974315.1 Paludibacteraceae bacterium
TATATTTATTGGATTTTCATTGGAATAGCTGTAGTTTCGAGCTTTTTTGGTAAGAAAAAAAAGAAGGACATTCAACCCACAGAATATCCGGTTCCTGATTGGAAGAAAATTCACCAAAAAATTTCAGAAGGAGAGGAGGACAAGCATTTAGAGCCTGTTGCTGTGAAAACAAGAAAAGCAGGATCAAATGAACAGCCTGTAGAGGCTATGGTATCGAAAGTTTCGGCCGCTGAGGGTGTACGCTCGGTTAAGCACAAGGTTGTTACTGTGGAAAATGACGAAGAATCAGAATCTGCCTTTTCAATTGACATGGATGACACTGATGAATTGGCAAAAGGTATCATTTACTCTGAAATTTTAACGCGAAAATATTAAATTACAATATTTGTAATCTCCAAAAAAAGACGTACCTTTGCACAGTGTTTATGACACATCGAAAGAGGGTTCCAACTCCGTGTTGGAATTCTTTTTGTTTTATCATTAATAACTCAAATTGTATTTTTTATGGCTACAGTTTATATGACCGAAGAAGGTTACAAAAAATTGTTAGAGCAAATCGAACATATGGAAACTGTGGAGCGTCCACTTATTTCGCATCAAATAGCTGAGGCGCGCGATAAAGGCGATTTGTCTGAAAATGCCGAATATGACGCAGCTAAAGAGGCGCAAGGTTTATTAGAGATGAAAATTTCGCAACTCAAGGAGCGTTTAGCTAATGCTCGTCTGATTGATGAAAGTAAATTGAATACCGACAGCGTACAGATTATGACCAAAGTGCGTGTGCGCAATCAAGCTAACGGACAAGAGATGGAATACACGATTGTATCGGAGAGTGAGGCTAATGTACGTGAAGGGAAATTGGCTGTTACAACGCCAATTGCTAAGGGGTTGCTCGGTAAGAAAGTTGGTGAAATCGCTGAACTACAAGTTCCTTCAGGCTTGCTTAAATTAGAAGTGTTATCTATTTCATTATAACGTTATGGCTACAATTTTTACACGTATTATCAACGGTGAAATTCCTTCTTACAAAATTGCAGAGGATGAACGTTTTTTTGCTTTTTTAGACATAAATCCTATGACTAAAGGACATACGTTAGTAATACCGAAATGCGAGGAAGATTATATCTTCAATCTTGATGATGAAACCTATACAGGCTTGATGCAGTTTGCAAAAAAAGTAGCTGTGGCGCTTAAAAAAGCTGTTCCTTGCAAACGTATTGGTGTAGCGGTTATGGGTATGGAAGTCCCTCATACTCACGTGCATTTAATTCCCATAACTAAAGAAGCGGATATGATTATTTCTAATCCGAAATTAACTTTGTCACATCAAGAAATGACAGAAATAGCAGCAGCTATTCGTTCTAAGTTGTAGTTAGAGGTAGTAAAGGCACTTTTTTTTAAGAAAACTCTTTGTGGTTTTTACGAAAATAGTTACCTTTGCACTCCTCAAAAGAGATAATGGCGGGATAGCTCAGTTGGTTAGAGCGTCGGATTCATAACCCGGAGGCCACGAGTTCAACTCTCGTTCCCGCTACTAAAAAACAGCCTTTATATAAAGGCTGTTTTTTTATTTAGTTTTAAAAAGCACGATCGCTATTTGGAATTGTTAATTAAATATTCGGCAATTTGAACAGCATTTAAGGCTGCTCCTTTTTTTATTTGGTCACTTACGCACCAAAAAGCCAAACCGTTCGGATTTGCTAAATCTTTACGAATACGCCCGACGTACACAGGATTTTTGCCTGAAACAAATAGGGGCATTGGGTATTCTTTTTCGGCAGGATTATCTTGTACTACAATACCTTCGGCAGAAGCAAAAGCTTTACGAGCTTCATCTACCGAAATGGGTTTTTCTGTTTCGACCCAAATACTTTCGGAGTGTGCGCGTAAAGAAGGCACGCGTACGCATGTAGCACTCACTTCTACATCAGAATGCATAATTTTTCGTGTTTCGTGGTACATTTTCATCTCCTCTTTGGTGTAACCGTTTTCTGTAAACACATCAATGTGAGGTATGAGATTGTAGGCAAGTTGATATGCAAATTTACTCACAGTTACGGGCTCTCCGTTTAGTACTTGACGATATTGTTCTTCTAGTTCATCCATTGCTGCTGCTCCAGCACCGCTCGCAGCTTGGTAGGTGGATACGTGAACTCGTTTAATGTGTGAAATATCTTCAATAGCTTTTAAAGCGACCACCATTTGAATTGTTGTACAGTTAGGATTGGCAATAATATTGCGTGGGCGGTTGTTGGCATCGCTGGCGTTGACTTCGGGTACAACAAGCGGCACATCTTCGTCCATGCGAAAAGCACTTGAATTGTCAATCATAATGGCACCAAATTTTGTAATATCACCGGCGAACTCTTTTGAAGTAGATGCCCCAGCCGATGTAAAAGCGATATCTACACCTTTGAAATCGTCTCCATGTTGGAGTTCTTTTACACTGTATTTTTTACCTCTAAATTTGTATTCAGAACCTGCACTGCGTTTAGAACCAAAGAGTAAAAGTTCATCAATGGGAAATTGTCGTTCTGTCAATACTTTAAGAAGTTCTTGACCAACGGCGCCACTAACGCCAACAATGGCTACTTTCATAGATTAAGAGTTTAGTTTGTTACATTTAAAAAAAAGAGATACATTTACCATGTAAATCCAGTGAACAAAAGTACAATTTTTTGTTCATTAATTTTGAATGTAGATGAAAAGATTTTTTCTGTTTGTTTTGTTGTGCTCTTCTGTCATGACGTATGCACAATTTTTTGATAATTTTTCCGATGGCGATTTTACACAAAATCCGTCTTGGCAAGGTAGTAGCACAAAGTTTATAGTGAATGACATAGGGCAACTACAACTGAATGATGATGAAGCAATAGTTGGCTCTAATAAAGCGTTTTTATCCACGCACTCTCAAGCAATAATGTCGGCGATTTGGGAATGTACACTTTCATTTAAAGTTGTACTAACGTCGGCTAATTATGTGCGTTTTTATTTGCTTTCAGATACGTCAGATTTGTCATCTTCGCTCAATGGTTATTTTGTAATGGTGGGTGGTACTAACAAGGAGATTTCGCTATATCGGCAGAATGGTATGACCATAACTAAAATAATTGATGGTCATGATAACCGACTTCCTATTACGGCAGGCTATTCTGTGAGGTTGAAAATAGAACGCGGTGATGACGGAAAGTGGCAATTGTGGTCACAACTTGCTAATGATGAACAGTTTGTATTTGAAGGTACGTGTCGCGATAAAACAGTGTTGAAAGCAGCTTATTCTGGATTGTATTTCAATTATTCCTCATCAAATAGAGCAAATTTTGCTTGCGACAGTATTTCAGCAGTTGGAGAGCCGTACATAAAACCCATTCAACATCTTTCTAAACATGACATTGTGTTTACAGAAATTATGGCCGATCCTGATCCTGTGGTGCGCTTGCCTAATACGGAATATGTGGAGATTTATAATCGTACGGATAAAATAATAGATATTTCCGGTTGGAAACTGTGCGTAGGTGATAAATGTGGAACTGTTGTTGATGGAGAATTGTTACCTCACACATTTGCGCTGTTGTGTTCGAACAGTAAAATGACTGATTTTTTTCCGTATGGACGAGTTTTTCCAGTTTCTTCTTTTCCTACCATCCCTAATTCAGGTGCGCTTATAACGCTGGTTTCTGATGAGGAAAAAGTTGTAGCATGGACTGAATTTTCAGATACATGGTACGGCGATGATGCTTTTAAGAAAGCCGGTGGTTGGTCGTTAGAGCGGATAAATGTCGATTATTTAGATAATTTTCAAGAAAATTGGTTGCCTTCGCAAAGCAATATGGGTGGAACGCCCTGTATTTTCAATTCAATAGCGTTCGATTTGCCTGATCTGCGTGAACCGCAATTACACTATCTTGCGGTATTGGCACCCGATACACTCTTATTACAATTTTCAAAATCTATGGCAGATTCGGCATTATTGAATAATGGTAATTATAAACTTGAATCATCTGGTATTCAATCAACTTTGCTTAATGAGCCATACGCCACAGCAGTCTCTCTAGTGTTAGAAGATTCTCTTTTAACTGAAGAGCAAACTGTATTGTACGTTTCAAATTTACATTGTGTCGATAGTTTGCTGTTCGAGCCTGTTGTTTTGCGTGTTTCTTTGCCTCAATATCCTGCGGCTGGCGACGTTGTGATTAACGAGCTTTTATTCAATCCTAAAGCTGACGGCGTTGATTATATTGAAATTTTAAATATTTCAGATAAGGTTTTGGATTTATCTTCATTGTTGGTGACGAAACGTAAAGGCGATTTTTTAGATGTGACAATCTCTATTACAAAGCATCAAGCGCTCTGTTTTCCTGGTGATTATTGGGTTTTAACCTCTGATCCAATAGTTGTTTGTGAGCAATTTTCGTGTCCATCATCAAGAAACTTCATAAAAATGGCTATCCCGGCAATGAATGATGATGAAGGCAGTATTGTTGTGATATTGCCCGATGGAACAATTATTGACGAATTCTCTTATACTGCAAAAATGCATCATCCATTTGTGGTAAATCCTGAAGGCGTGGCGTTAGAACGAGTCAATCCTTTTCGAGCAACACAAGCACAAGATAATTGGCAATCAGCATCTTTTGAATCAGGTTATGGAACTCCGGGTTTTCAAAATTCTCAATACAACGTCCCTAATAGTGAATTCGCAGATAAATTATTTTGGTTAGAAAACGAAACGTTTACGCCCGATAATGATGGATTTCAGGATTTATTGCAAGTGAACTATGAATTGGGGCAAGATGGTTTTGCCGTGTATGTAGATGTGTATAATGTCAACGGCGTTCATGTGAGACGAATTTTGAATGGGGAATTACTGGGGACTTCAGGTGTTTTTACGTGGAATGGGCTTTCAGATAAAGGTGTTCTGTGTGATGTTGGTGTGTATGTGCTCTTTGTAGAGGCGATTCATCCCGGTGGTGAACGTATTCAAGAAAAACTGATTGGTGTGTTAAGTGCACGGTAAACACAGCGAAATAAAAAAGGTCGAACATTCAATGTTCGACCTTTTTATATAGAGAAATCTATTGTTATTCAGCCACAACTTCTAAGGTGAGTTCTGCTGTTACGTCGCGGTGTAATTTTACAACTGCTTTGTAAGTTCCAACCTCTTTGATGTTGTCTTTGATGACAATAATTTTACGATCAATTTCAAAACCTTGTTTAGCTAATTCTTCAGCTACTTGAATGTTGTTGATTGAACCGAAAATGGTACCAGTAGAGCTGGTTTTAGCACCTAAAGTTAAAATCAAGCCATTAATTTTAGCTGCTAATTCTTCAGCATCAGCCTTAATTTTAGCTAATTTGTGAGCTCGTTGTTTCAAGTTTTCAGCCAATACTTTACGAGCCGATTCGCTTGCAATAACTGCTTTGCCTGTAGGAATCAAAAAGTTACGTCCGTAACCGTCTTTTACAGTTACCACGTCATCTTTGTAGCCTAAGTTGATTACATCTTCTTTTAAAATAACTTGCATAGTTTGTTCCTCCTTAAAATTATTTCATCATATCGGTTACGTAAGGGAGCAAAGCCAAGTGACGTGCTCTTTTAACTGCTTGGGCAACTTTACGTTGGAATTTCAACGAAGTACCGGTAAGACGACGAGGAAGAATTTTTCCTTGTTCGTTCAAGAATTTTTTCAAAAATTCTGGATCTTTGTAGTCAATGTATCTAATACCGCTTTTTTTGAAACGGCAATATTTTTTCTTCTTGTTGTCAACTGCAACAGGAGTCAAATAACGGATGTCTGCATTGTTTGCCATGTCTTATTTCTCCCCTTGATTAGATTTGTTAATACGTTTGGTAGCATATTCGAGTGCGTATTTGTCAAGACGGAAAGTCAAGAAACGGATAACGCGTTCGT
>JARKSE010000120.1 GCA_029974315.1 Paludibacteraceae bacterium
ACAATGCGCAGGGGTTATCCATACCGATTTTGAAAAAGGATTTATTCGTGCCGAAGTTATAAAATATGAAGACTTTATTCACTATGGTTCCGAAGCTGCTGTAAAAGAAGCAGGCAAGATGAACATTGAAGGAAAAGAATACGTAGTACAAGACGGCGATGTTATGCATTTTAGATTTAATGTATAACCACAATGATATTCAGAACAAAAAAGGGCAGTTTGAACTGCCCTTTTTCTTTTATCAATCAACAACCAGTTTATAACACAGGCTCCACTACCGAATCATACATCTCATCTATAAGTGCTTTATAATTTTGTTGTATCACTGCACGATGTAATTTCAATGTTGAAGTCAGCTCACCTGCTTCCATAGAGAAACCTTTCTTAATGAGACGAAAACGTTTGATTTTCTCAAAACTTGCCATGTCAGCTTGTCCTTCGGCAATACGCTCTTCGTAAAATTTCAGAATTGTTGGATGCTCCAGTAAATCTTCTATACGTTCATAAGTAATGTTATGTTTTTCAGCCAAAGCTTTTACTGCCTCTAAATTTGGCGCAATTATAGCTGTTACATAGTTACGATTATTACCAATAACTGCAATTTGATCAATATAACGATCAGCACCCAATTTGGTCTCAATTTGCTGTGGAGCAATGTATTTACCGTTAGAGGTTTTAAATAAATCCTTAAGACGGTCGGTCATTATTACATATTTACCGTCAACCAATTTACCCGCATCACCCGTACGGAACCAACCATCAACAAAAGCAGCTGCTGTTGCTTCTGGTTTATTATAATAACCCGAAGTAACCATTTTACCTTTGACTAAAATTTCGTTGTCATCGCCAATCTTTACATGGACATCTGGCATCACCGTACCTAAAGTTCCTATACGATAGTCTGTGTAATCATAACAACACACCGTTGCTGTGGTTTCTGTTAAACCGTAACCATACACAATCGGAATTCCAAGACTGCGGAAAAATACAGCTAATTTATCATCAAGCGCTGCACCAGCCACAGGGAACATACGCCCTTTTTCAATTCCAACAGCTTTCTTTAAAGTGCTAAAAATCAATTTGTCGGCAATCATATAGCGAAAACGCAAACCAAGAGGTGCTGATTTTTTAACTCTTATGTAATCTAAATTATACGTATTACCAACTGCTACAGCCCAAGTAACTAATGCTTTTTTGAAAGGCGTAAATGTCTCTATTTTTTCCTGAACTCCTGCCGCCACTTTTTCCCAAAAACGAGGAACATTACACATTACTGTAGGACGCACCTCTTTGATAGTTTGCAAAATTTCTGTAGGGCGAAGATTTAGATACACTTTAACGTTTTTGTGTAAACAGAAATAGATCCAAGCGCGTTCAAAAATATGTGACATTGGCAAGAAAGCCACAGATTTATCATGTTTAGTAATTGACACTAAACGTTCTGCGTGAATGCGCATACCTTCTAATAAAGCTGTATGTGGCAACATAACACCTTTGGGCTCGCCTGTAGTTCCAGAGGTATACATAATAATGGCCAAATCTTCTTCTTTGGCTGCTTTTTTACGCTTTTCAACTTCTTTGTCGTGTGTCATATCAGCACCTAAAGCTAAAAAGTCCTCAAAATACATAGCGCGTTTTTCTCCTTTTAAATCAACACTACTATCAAAAACAACGACTATTTTCAAATGTTTTGATGTAGCTAACACTTCCAAAGCATTATCGTATTGTTGCTGTTCACCAACAAACATTAAAGCTATTTGTGCATCATTCACAATATACTCAATTTGCGAAGCTGAAGATGTGGCATACATCGGTACAGACACAGCACGATTAGCAAAGTTTGCAAAATCGACAATAATACCATGAGGTTTATTTTGAGTACATATTCCAATATTATCGTGTTCTTTCACACCTAACTTAACCATTGCACGAGCTGCAATTTGAATTTTCTCTGCCAACTCGCTCCATGTAATGCCGACCCATTTCGCTAGCGAATTATCACGATAAAAAATAATGCGATGATTCCCTCGCTTTCGGGCTTTAGCAAATACCATTTTTGAAAAATGAGTGATCTCCATAATGAAATTATTTTAGTTAATACTTATATTTTACGTAATGCTTGTTTCGATGCATTTTGTTCAGCTTGACGCTTGGTAAAACCCACACCTAAACCCATCTCTGTATCATCAATATATACTTTTGAATGAAATTTTGTGCGATTTCCATCTTGACGTTCTTGTGCAATTAATTCAAAACGGACAATTTTATTCTGCTTTTGTCCCCACCCTATCAACTTTGATTTAAAGTCCTCATCTATTTTAGCAAGTCGTTCTAAATTGACATAACGGAGCAATAACTGATTTTCGACGAATTGTTTACACTTATCAAACCCCTGATCTAAGTAAATAGCACCAATCAAGGCTTCTAATGCGTTGCCATACATGTGACTATTGTTATTCGCACGACCTTGCACCAGTGATGGTAAACCTATTTTTTCAGCTAGTTCGTCTACATGTTCACGCTTTACCACTTTACTACGCATCATACTCAAAAAACCCTCATCCTGTAACGGAAAAGATTTATACAACACATCACTTATTATGGCCTGCAACAGAGCATCACCAAGAAACTCTAAACGCTCATTATCAAGTTTTTGCCCATTCCCGTCTGTAACGAGAGCTGATTTATGCAATAACGCAAGACGGTAATATTGAAGATTGCAAGGCGTAAAACCTAACAACACAACAAGTGGCTTTTGTGAGTCAAAAACAGAATTAGACCTATTTTGACGTTTGCACAATATGTTACTGAAAAATGATTTAATCATTCAACACAAAACATCTGTTTTAACGGCACAAAGATACTACCTTTTTTCGATGCAGTCCACACAAATGCTCACTTTTTGAAAAAATGTGTAATTTTTAGGATTTTTAGAATTAAAATTCCAACTTTAATTGGTTATCCAACAATCGAAATGTCATACGATGATACGGCGTAGCACCGTACTGTTCTATGGCTCGACGATGTTTTGCTGTGGGGTAACCTTTATTGGACTTCCAATCATATTCAGGAAATTCTTGAGCTAAAAGCGTCATATAGTCATCACGATACGTTTTAGCTAAAACAGATGCTGCGGCAATTGACAAATATTTACCGTCACCTTTTACAATAGTATGATGAGGGATATTCTTATATTTTTTGAAACGATTACCATCGATAATAAGATGTTCGGGACATATCGACAGTCCTTCTATTGCACGATGCATTGCTAAAATAGAAGCGTTAAGAATATTAATTTTATCGATTTCTGAAGCATCTACGTACGCCACAGACCACGCTATAGCCTGTTTCTCTATAATAGAACGTAATGCATAACGTTGATGCTCAGTAAGCTGTTTACTGTCATTAAGCAAAGCACTATCAAAATCAGCTGGTAAAATCACTGCTGCAGCAAACACGGGACCAGCCAAACAACCACGCCCAGCCTCATCACAACCTGCCTCAACACAATCAGCAGTAAAACAGCGTTCTAATGGTTGATGAGTTTTCAAAAGCCTACAGTTTAAAGATTATAAATAATGTGCAACAATGTTTGTCCTACAACATATAAGGTTTTCTTATCGATATGCTTCATTGTGTCGTCTTGCGTATGCCAATAATCACCAAATCCCGTAGCGCTGTATGGATTATATTGGATAATGTTTATACAAGGAATGTGAGCTATTCTGTTTACGTACAGATGATCGTCAGTAATAGCACCGCCCACTTGATTGATAAAATAACTTCTAAATCCAAGTGCATGAGCTGTATCCCAAACTTTGTCAACAGCAAAAGATGCATAATACGTTGAGATTTGCTCCTTATAAAATTGAGCATTAGGAGCACCAACCATGTCGATTAAAATACCAAAATCAGCCTTATAGCCATTTTTTGATGCTTGTTGAGCCCAATATTGAGAACCTAAACACCACGTATTTTCACGTTGTGGACCAGTGTAAAATTCAGGCGCACCCCAATCTTCTAAATCAAAAAGTACAATATCAACACCAATAGCTGGTTCGTGTTGGTGCAATTGACGAGCAACTTCGAGCAAAACGGCAACTCCGCTCGCACCATCATTGGCTCCTAAAATTGGTTTTTGCTGATTAGCGGGATTCTTATCTTGGTCAGCATATGGGCGAGTATCCCAATGCGCACAAAGTAAAAGTCGTTTGGGTGCTTGTGGATTGTAACTAGCTATAATGTTTATCAATGGTTTTGTAAGACCATTGTAGATAGTTGCCTCACCATGTTGTACAGTTACTTCTGCTCCAAATTGACGAAGTGTTGAGTCTAAAAAATTAGCACAAGCCAAATGTTCAGACGTACCCGGAACACGTGGCCCAAAATCAACCTGACGTTGCACAAACAGAAATGCAGAATCACCGTTAAATACAGGATTAGTAACTGCATTTTTCGACTTTTGTTCTGAGTTAGTAGGCTTACCTGCACAAGCCATCAAAAAACTTGCAGTAACTAACAGTAAAAATGATATTTTTTGAGTTATTCGCATTAAAAAACCTTTTTTCAAACTCCAAAATCAAGCGCAACACTTTGTTTGGAAACTGCCTGCATGTGTTTTTTTACAACTTCACAGTGATATGGATCATTTTGATATTCTTCTAAAGCCTCCCAATTATCAACCAAAACTTCTAACATGATATCAAACGAACGTGGTGATTTTAGTTCATCAATATTCACCGTAACTTCTTTAGCTGTTGGCACTTTGCCTCTCATCGATTCTAGAACTTGTTTGGTTTGTTCACAGTTCTTTGCGCTATTATCAGCCAATTTAAAACAGACAACATGTTTAATCATATCATTTCAATTTTATTTATCTTCAGTGTACCAACTGGCGTACATTGAGTAATTGTGAGCTATATTTTGATTTATCTCTTTAGATTGTTCAGGCGTAACCTCCTTAACTTGTTTTGCAGGAACTCCCGCCCATATAGTATAAGGTGGAACTACAGTATTGCTTAACACTAATGCATTAGCGGCAATTATTGCTCCTTCGCCAACAACAGCACCATCTAGCACGGTTGCGCCCATACCCACTAACGCATAGTCCTTAATAGTTGCACCATGTATGTTCACATTGTGTCCAACAGAAACATAATTACCAATATGAATTTGTGATTTTTCATAAAGTGTATGTAGCACAGCACCATCTTGAATGTTTACATGATTACCGATTCGAATAGAATTTACGTCCCCGCGTATAACAGCATTGAACCACACACTACAGTTGTTACCCAGTAAAGTATCGCCAATAACAGTAGCATTATCTGCTAAAAAACAATTCTTTCCAATTTTTGGGGTAAACCCACGAACAGATTTAACTAAAGCCATATTTTTACTATTGTTTTCAAGTTTTCTGCTACAAAAATACGCTTTTTATCTCACAAAAGAGAAAAAAGCCATACTTTTCATCTTAAAAGCAGTAAGTCTTTTAGCTAAATTAAGTCATAAATTTATTTTCAAAATATTGAACCACTCAAACGTGCACAATTCTCTGTTTTTGTGCATAAATTTAATGACTCATATAAAGCTCTACATATCAATTGCTTATAAGAATTAAATAGAGCTGAGTTGAGATTTGATTTTGCACACTCATAATTCATTTGTGCATTTTTTGGTATTTTTATAGTCAAAAACGGAGGTTGATTGAAAAAAAATGACTTTCTTTGCAATTCAAATTTTTGAATTTTTTATTAACCAAAAACATTTTTGAATTATGTCACAATTAGAAGAAAAAGTAAAAGCTATTATTGTTGAAAAATTAGGCGTTGATGCAGCTGAAGTAACTAACGAAGCAAGCTTCACTACTGACCTTGGCGCAGACTCTTTGGATACAGTAGAATTAATCATGGAGTTCGAAAAAGAATTTAACATCCAAATCCCAGAAGACGCTGCTGAAAAAATTGCTACTGTTGGCGATGCTATCTCTCACATCGAAGCAGCTACAAAATAATAACTTTGTCTTTACTTTTATGAAATTAAAACGAGTAGTAGTAACAGGCCTCGGGGCCGTCACTCCACTTGGTAACACTGTCCCAGAATTATGGGACAGTGTTGTAAACGGCAAGAGTGGCGCAGCTCCTATTACCCATTTTGACACCACCATGTTCAAAACCAAATTTGCCTGTGAAGTGAAAAATTTTGATGGTGCAGAATTCATTGATCGTAAAGAAGTACGTAAAATGGATTTATACTCACAATATGCAATTGTAGCGGCTGATGAAGCCATTGCTGATGCAAAAATTGACATAGAAAAAGAAGATTTAGATAAAATCGGAGTGATTTTTGGTGTTGGTATTGGTGGTATCAAAACATTTGAAGATGAAGTGTTAGGATATGCTAAGACAAAAGATACAATTGGACCAAAGTTCAATCCGTTTTTTATTCCAAAAATGATTGCTGATATTGCTCCCGGGCACATCTCCATTAAATATGGTTTCCGCGGACCTAATTTCACAACAACGTCAGCTTGTGCGTCATCTACCAATGCTATTGTGGATGCTTTTAATTACATCCGTTTAGGTAAAGCTAACATTATTGTAACAGGTGGTGCTGAAGCAACTGTTACCGAAGCTGGTGTTGGTGGTTTTAGCTCTATGCATGCCATTTCTACGCGCAACGATTCTCCAGAAACCGCATCACGTCCATTTAGTGCAAGTCGCGATGGTTTTGTGATTGGTGAAGGTAGTGCATGTTTAATTCTTGAAGAGTACGAACATGCTAAAGCTCGTGGTGCAAAAATTTATGCTGAATTAGCGGGCTGTGGTTTAAGTGCTGATGCGCATCACATTACAGCTCCTCATCCTGAAGGATTAGGTGCAATGCTTGTAATGAAAAATGCTTTAGAAGATGCTGAGATGCAACCTGAAGATATTGACTATATCAATGTTCATGGGACATCGACTCCACTTGGAGACATTGCGGAAACAAAAGCTATTAAAGAACTTTTTGGTGAATCAGCTTACAAATTAAATATCAGCTCTTCTAAATCTATGACTGGTCACCTATTAGGTGCAACAGGCGCATTAGAAGCTATAATTTGTGTTCTTTCTATCAAAAATGATATTGTTACACCGACAATTAACTTTACCGAAGGTGATGAAGATCCTGAAATCGATTATAAGTTGAATTTCACTTTCAATAAAGCTCAAAAACGTGAAGTACGTGCAGCTTTGTCGAACACATTCGGATTTGGAGGTCATAATGCGAGCGTTATTTTTAAAAAAATGAGCTAATGCTAATTCGCATCCTTTATACTAAAAGCGAGCTATCAATCATCTGTTGATAGCTCGCTTTTTTATAGGCGCTCAATGCACTCAAAGTGATCCTCAATATTATCTGTAAAAGCAAAAAAAGAGGCGGGATACATTACCCCGCCCACTAACGCGGAACCCATGAATACCCATTAAACATTTATTAACTTTAAATTGTGTCCCGCAAGTGTAAATATCTTAACGCTTTCTTTGTTGCATCGCTTTTTGTTGTTGGCGTTGTGCTTCTTCTAAACGTGCTAAAAAACCTGATTTTTTAGCTGGTTTTTGTTTTTTAGCTTCTAACTTTTGTAATAATTTTTCTTCATCTACAAAAAGACGGAATAAGTAAGTTTGACCGATTGTAATCAATAATGAAATAAAGTAATAGTAGCTTAAACCTGAAGCGTAATCGTTAAATATAAACATAAACATGAATGGCATTAAATACATCATCCATTTCATAGCTGCCATTTGCTGTCCACCCGCTTGATTAGCCATATTCAACTTAGTATATACTATATTGGTAATAGTCATTAGTAGACAGAACAAACTGATATGATTTCCAAAATAAGGCGTTATAATAGGAATGTAAACGTCCCAGCTAAAAATAGCATCATAACTGGATAAATCTTTTGCCCAAAGGAAACTTTCTTGGCGTAACTCAATAGCAGCAGGAAAAAAAGCGAACATCGCAATCAAAATGGGCATTTGTAATAACATGGGTAAACAACCGCTCATGGGACTCACACCTACACGGTTATATAAAGCCATTGTTGCTTGTTGGCGTTCCATTGCCTTTTCTGCAGGAATTTTAGCATTTATTTCATCTATTTGCGGTTTTAAAACACGCATTTTGGCTGTTGAAATATATGATTTATAAGTAAATGGCAATAAAATAAGTTTGACCACAATGGTCATCAATAAAATAACAATACCATAATTAGGGATAAAACTTCCAAAGAAGTTGAACAATGGAATAATTAAAAAGCGACTCACCCAGCGAAAAAGACTCCAACCTAATGGAATAATATCTTGTAAGCCTAATTTTTGATCACGTTCAACTCCTTTATCATATTGACTTAATATTTTATATTGATTTGGACCTAAAAAAACACGGAACTGAGTTGCTTCGTTACCTTTTGGATCAAATGCCACAGAAGTTTCAGCTGTATATCTTTTTAGATATGGCGACTTTTCATGTTCAAGTACACTTTCGAGCGTAGTTGAAGTAAATGAGTTTTCTGCAATAAAAATCGTACTGAAAAATTGGTCTTTAAAAGCAATCCAACGCACTTTACCTGTTGGTTTTTCTGCATCATTTTTAGACTCACTCAACTGCTCCATGTCGTCAGCGGTATAGCGAAAGTTAAGCGTTGCGTAACGACTTTCAAACTTACGACCTTTTTCTTGCTGGCGAATACGTTGACTCCAATGCATTTCAAGCGTCGTCATTGTAGGATCTAAATAGTTGCCCATATTATGCGCTTGTACATCGAAATGCAACATATAATCATCAGTTGGCAACGTATAGGTAAAATCGATATAACTAATCGTATCAACAGCCAAACGCATCACCAACGTCTGTTCTTCAGCTGTTGAAGTTTGTTTTTGAGGAACAAAGAACAGCTCATCAGTACTCAAAACACGATTGTTACGTGTTAGCAATGTAAAAGCAAACTTGCTCTCATCACCTTCAAACAAAATTAAAGGTAACGAATCATGGGTTTGATATTGTTTTAATTGAGCCGAATAAACCGAACCACCCTTTGTGCTAATTTGTAATTTGAGTAAATCATTTTCGAGCGTTACAAATTCTTCTTTACCTTCTGCAGCAGAGGCAAAATCACCAAACACAGCTACTTTAGAGAATGTTGTTGTATCAACCACTGTTGACTGTTGAACCTCTTGTTCTTGCTCTAAAATGAGCTGTTGCGCTAATTTGTTTGCCTCTTCTACTTTGGCAATAGAATCACGATAACGTTGCTGAGCAGCTTGTTCTTCTGCCGTTGGCTGAGTCACCCAATTGAATCCAATAATGATTGCTAAAATAAGAACGATACCAATAATTGAATTTTTATCCATAAAATGAAGTTAGATATTATAAGTACTTGGTTTCAGAATAAGATTACGTATCAAAATACGCAAATGAGAGGCAAAGGTACAGAAAATGTTTGAAATCAGGGTTATTTTTCAAGACATTTACTAAAATTTGCACATTTAAGCCTTTTTGAGAAAATTTTGAGTACTTTATAGAAAGTTATTAAAATAAAACATGTAAATTTGCACACTATTGTAATTTTATGCTCAAAATGAAGACTCCAAAAGTTTCAAAAACCCGTGTACTATTGGTTGACACTGCTCGCCGACTTTTTGCACAGCATGGTAAAGAAAATGTCACTATGAACGATATTGCTGTGGCATCAGGCAAGGGGCGCCGTACACTTTACACCTATTTTAGCAGTAAAGACGAAGTATATTTAGCTGTTATCGAAAACGAATTAGATTTAATGGTAGAGCGTCTACAAGGAGTGTTGCGTATGCCTCTGTCGCCTGAAAAGAAATTAGAAGAATACGTTTTTGTACATTTCGAAGCCGTAAAAGAGGCGATCACGCGTAACGGCTCTTTGCGTGCTGACTTTTTTCGAAACATTTACGAAGTTGAAAAAGCACGACGTCCTGTTGATATTAAAGAGATTCGCATGTTACGAGAAATTATGGAAGAAGGTACAACAAAAGGCGTATTTCGCCTACAAAGTACACAATGGGCAGCTATGATGTTTTTATACGCACTCAAAGGCATGGAAACGCCTTATATCAACAACAACATCAGCAACTACATTAAAGACCATCGCACTCAAATTATGAATGTTATATTAAATGGCATTTCTGCAAATAAATATGAGTATTGATGGATCACAACCAATTTGTATTTAAGCAAATATGACACGTATTGGAGTTTTATCGGACACACATGCCTATCTTGATGAGCGCATATTTGAACACTTCAACAAGTGCGACGAAATTTGGCATGCTGGCGATATTGGCTCCATGGAGGTTGTACAAAAATTATCCTCCTTTAAACCTCTACGCGCTGTTCACGGCAATATTGATGGCGGTTTGATACGCAGCAGTTACCCACAATTTTTGAATTTTACGTGTGAAAAAGTTTCAGTTTTGCTAACACATATCGGCGGTTACCCGGGGCGATATGCTAAGGAGGTCAGACAACAACTTTTGGCGTATAAACCAGATCTGTTTGTATGTGGCCACTCACATATTTTAAAAGTACAATTCGATCAAGTATTCAACACGCTCTGCTTGAATCCAGGAGCTGCTGGCTTAGAAGGCTTTCATCACGTACGCACTGTGCTCCGCTTTGAAATTGACGGCAAAAACATCCAAAATTTGGAAGTGATAGAAATGCCCAAACACTAATAAATAAGTTTTGAAAAAACTCTTCTTATATTGCATTGCAACACTTTTGAGCGCAGGAATAGCCTTCGCACAAGAAGTTATTGTGTTTGGTCAAGTACTTGATGCAGCAAATCAAGAACCCATTCAAGCTGCCAACGTTTGGTTCAAAGGCACACAAATAGGCAGTAGCACAAACGATGAAGGTTATTTTTTACTTCGTACAACTCAACCGCAAAAAACCGTCTGCATATCGGTATTAGGTTACAAACGCAGAGAAGTAAATATCTCAAAAAACAACAATCAAATGATAACTATTTTGCTTCGAGAAGAGCAAAATGTTTTGAATGAAGTAATAGTTGTACCTGGTGAAAATGAAGCTTTGCCTATTTTGCGTAACGTATTGAACGCAAAGAATAAAAACAATCCTGATAAAATCATCAATATCTCAACCTCAGAAGAACACCAAACTAAACTGTTTTTCTTCAACATAAAACAACGCACATTACAACGTAAACTGTTCCGAGATATGCAACAAGGCGTTATCCGAGGAAAAGATTCCTTACTAATAATTCCTGTTTACTACGAACAAAGAACCGATGAATTAAATAGTGATAGTGTCGGAAATTTAGAGCGAAAATTGATCACAAAAAACGAGAAATCTTTAAATATTATTCCAGAAAATCAGCTACATGTTTTTTTAGACACTTACACACCACAAATCAATTTCTATAAAAATCACGTCACCATATTGCAATCCAATTTTATAAGTCCAATAGCCAATCAAGGAAGGTTATATTACCACTATTTTTTAATGGACAGCCTTAAAAATGCTGATAGAAAAACGTATCACATACGTTTCCGACCAAAAAACAACAAAGAATTAGCATTTAAAGGCGACATGTGGATTGATTCCGCCACATACGCTATCACTCATATACGAGGGAGTATGCCAACTACGGCAAACATTAACTTTATGCACAGTTTGATTGTAGAGCAAACCTTTGAAAAATTACAACATGAGCGGTTTTATTATACAAACCAACACGTTGCAATGGGTTTTAAGTTTGATATAGCCAATAATTCTACAAAAAACGGCATATCAACAATGTTCGAGAAAAGCATCAACTATTCCAACACGCAATTTGACACACAAGAGACGCCTTCGTCAAAACGTGTTACAGAAAATGATTCGTTAACAATAGCTGAAACCAACTTCCGAAACGCCATTGACAGCATCAATAAAAGTAAATTGCAGAAAGTCGCATTGAATATTGTTGATTTGGTAATGAATGGCTACGTACATGCCTGGAAATTAGACCTCGGACCTGTTGTAAACTGGATTCGCTACAACAAATTAGAAGGATTTCGTCCAACAATAGCACTCAGAACCGGCCAAAAAATGATGAATAATTTTACTATCGGAGGCTATGTCGGTTATGGTTTTAGTGATAAACAATGGAAATATGGTAGTGAATTTCAAACCCGATTTGGTGTAAATTACAAACACACTATTGGCTTTTTTTATGACAACGATGTTATCCGCTATGGCTATAAAAACGTTCTACTTGTGAACGAAAACATGGTGGGAAGTACTGAAAATTTGCTAACAACACTATCTCGTATTACAAAGTATGACAACTTGGCACAACAACACAAAGCCACGCTTACTTATCGTTATGAGCAAGAAGGTGTTCGTTTCACTACCTCTTTTTATGCCAAAGAGCTTTTTAGTAACAACGGCATGCCTTTTGTTCAAGATGGAATAGGTGTAAACTCTATAAAATCCTTGTCCGCAACGATTGGACTACGTTTATCTTTCAAAGAAAAAAGTTTAAACAACTATTTTCACCGTTATTATCTGCGCACCATTTATCCCATAATCAATATTCAAGGCGAATACGGATATTATGAAGTGGGAAACAAACAATCGCCTTATGGAAAAGTAGTGTTAACGGTAAAACAAAACATTCCTCTTTTTTCTGGGAAGTTAAAATACCTCATCGAAAGCGGATATGTATTTGGAGACGTACCGTTTCCCTTGCTCGAATCGCCCAGAGGAACACGTGGGGTTTGGTTTCCAGAATATGATTTCTGCTTGATGAACCAAATGGAATTTTTAACCGATGCTTACATTATGGGTAATTTTTGTTATATTACCAGTGGATGGATTTTTAACCATATCCCATGGGTTAAAAAAGCCAATTTAAGAGAAGAGTTACTTTTTAAAGTTGCGTATGGAGGATTGCGTAATAAACACCACACTATTTTAGAATTACCAGAAAACAGTTCTGGTATAAACACACCTTACATGGAGGCTGGTGTAGGCATATCGAATATTTTAAGATTATTTTCGGTACAATCGGTGTGGCGTTTAACCCATCGCAATGCACCTAATGCAATAAATTGGGGAATTCGTTTTAGATTTAATTTAGATTTTTAAGCTGATGGTACACATTGAAATAGATCCAAAATCAGGTTTTTGCTTTGGCGTTATCAATGCTATTGAAAAAGCCGAAGAAACACTCGCACTGGAAAAATCGTTATACAGCTTGGGTGATATTGTACATAACGAACAGGAAATGGCACGTCTGAAAGACAAAGGTTTATATGCCATTCGTCACGATGAATTGGCAACGATTCGTGGCTCTAAAATCCTATTTAGAGCACATGGTGAACCACCTTCTACATACGAATTAGCCCGTAAATATGACATCGAAGTTATTGACGCATCATGTCCAGTTGTTTTAGTACTACAAAAGAAAATAAAAACTGCCTATACTGAAAACCCATCAGCACAAATTGTGATTTATGGTAAAAAAGGACACGCAGAAGTGAATGGTTTGGTGGGACAAACCGATGGAAATTGTATCGTGATTGAAACCAAGGATGAACTAACAAACATTGATTTTACAAAAGACATTATTCTATTTTCCCAAACCACTAAATCGGTTGATGGCTTTAATGATTTAGTTAAAACAATAGAAGAAAAATTGTTGCCGCCGGCAAAGCTGACATATCACGATACCATTTGCCGTCAAGTAGCTAATCGCATTCCAAATATACACACTTTTGCTACTAAATTTGATGTTGTACTATTCGTAAGTGGTATTAAAAGTTCCAATGGCAAAGTGCTTTTTCAGGAGTGTAAAACAGTAAATAAGCGTAGTTATTTTATTTCAACCATAAATGATATTACAGACAGTATGTTGAAAGACGCTCAATCTATTGGAATTTGTGGAGCAACATCCACTCCTAAATGGCTTATGGAAAACGTAGCTCAAGAATTAAATAAACGATTAAATCAATAACAAAAAAACAGATGAAATATGTATAAAATAAATTGTATTGGAATTTTAACTTCCGGAGGTGATGCTCCAGGAATGAACGCTGCCATTCGTTCTGTAACGCGTACAGCTATTTTTAACGGTGTTAAAGTAAAAGCAATTTACCGAGGTTACAAAGGACTAATTACCGGTGAAATCAAAGAGTTTCATACGGAAGATGTGAGTAATATCATACAACGTGGTGGCACAATTTTAAAAACTGCTCGTAGTCAAGATTTTAGTACAGCAGAAGGTCGCCGCGTAGCTTACGAAACCATGCAACGTGAAAACATTGATGCCTTGATTGTAATGGGCGGAGACGGCACTTTTACAGGAGCACGTGTTTTCGGACAAGAATACAACATTCCTATTGTTGGCGTTCCTTGCACCATCGACAATGATCTGTGGGGAACTGATTTTACCATTGGTTACGACACAGCTATGAATACCATCGTTGAAGCGGTTGACAAAATTAGAGATACTGCCAACTCACACGAACGCCTTTTCTTTGTAGAAGTTATGGGACGCGACGCTGGTTTTTTAGCTCTTAATAGTGCTTTGGCATCAGGTGCAGAAGCAGCTATTATTCCAGAACGCTTAACAGCCGAAGATCAACTAGAAGAGTTAATTAAAAATGGTTTCCGAAAATCTAAAAATAGTAGTATTGTTATTGTTGCGGAAAATCTTACCAATGGCGGTGTACAAGGCTTAGCTGAACGCATTCATCAAGAGTATCCTCAATATGACGTACGCGTAATCATTCTCGGACACCTACAACGAGGCGGTTCGCCAAAAGCTTACGATCGAATTTTGGCAAGTCGTATGGGTGTTGCTGCTGTTGATGCGTTATTAGACGGACAGCGCAGTATTATGGTTGGCGTTGTAAATGATAAAATTATACATGTCCCATTCAGCAAAGCAATAAAAGATGACAAACCGGTTGATTCGGACAAATTAGGCATTTTACAAATTTTGTCAATTTAATTTAACGAAGAGTGTAAAATCTCGCTATTTTTGCAGTTAATAAAACTCATATAATTTATGTTGCTTATGAACCCACAAAAAATCCTCATTGTATTACTGATAATCACTGCTATTTTTGCATCATCTTGTACAAAAACGGAGGATACAACTCCCGCATCATCGAATACCACTATCACGAAATTTAGTCTCAAAAGTGCAAGCACTAATGGATTGAGTAAAGCAACTTTTACTATCGATAACGATAATAATTTGATTTACAATGTGGATTCACTGCCCTATTTATCGGACGTGGACTCTCTTATTCCGTCAATTTTTGGAGGCACGCTTTCTGCCATCTATCTAAATGATACCATACGCTATACGGGCAAAGACACCTTAGATTTTAGAAACCCAATAAAAATTACCACGATTGCTACTGACAAAAAATCGACACGAACTTATACAGTAAAAGTGAATGTACACCAAGTGGACCCCGATTTGTATCGTTGGGAAGGATTAACTTCTGAAGTTTACCAAGGAGAAACTATCGAACAAAAGGCGGTTTTATTCAATAATACCATACATTTTTTTGTTAAAACAAGTACCAATTTTAAAAACTACACAAGTACAAATGGTAAATCTTGGTCAGAAACAGCTGTCACAGGACTTCCATTGTCCGCAAGTTTAGAGAGATTAATTACAACCAAAGACGAATTTCTATTGATTCACAATGCAGAATTATACGGTAGTACCGATGGTTTTTCGTGGTTTAAAATAGCGTCTCCAACTGCCCAATTAAATTGTTTGCTGTTTAGCATGAATAATAAAATTTATGCGTTAGGTACAGTTGACTCTAAAAGAGTTGTATTTGAATCGTCCGATAAAACAACTTGGAAAAATCTCGGATTCGCACCTGAAAACTTTCCTGTTTCCGGATTTGGTGTTTGGGTGGATGCTGCGCCATCAGGTAAAATGCAAGCTTTTCTTGTTGGTGGACGCAATTCAGGAGGAACATTATTAAGTACTGTTTGGAGTACAGAAAGCGGTTCTTACTGGGCAAATTTAACCGCTGAAAAAGAGTGGTTTACACCACGTGAACAGGTTTCCGTGATACAGTATGGAGGCGGACTAATGATCATTGGTGGTAAAAATGATAGTGGTGCATTAAGTGATAAACAGTGGGTGTCTCCCGACTACGGATTGAGTTGGAAAGCAGCTGATGAAAAAGCGCAACTACCCAACCTCTTTATCCCACGTTTCGGTCAATCTGTCATTATAGACAAAGAAAATTATATCTATATCATCGGCGGACAAACATCATCCACTTTTTTGAAAGATGTTTGGAAAGGTCGTAAAAACAGTGCTACACCTGGCTATTAAACTATGAAACTCCATTTTTCACCATCCGTGCATTTAAAAGGTTCTATTGCTCTGCCTGCATCAAAAAGCATCAGCAATAGAGTACTTATCATTAATGCATTGTGTGAAAAACAAAGTGCTATAAAGAACTTGGCTGTTTGTGACGACACAACCGTTTTATTAGACGCTTTAACATTAAAATCATCAACTATTGATATTGGTGCTGCCGGTACAGCAATGCGTTTTTTAACCGCTTTTTTTGCGATAAAACCAGGCATTTGGACAATTACTGGTTCTAAACGTATGAAAAACCGTCCGATAAAGATTTTAGTGGACGCCTTACGCCAACTGGGAGCAAACATCACTTATCTCGAAAAAGAAGGTTTTCCCCCATTACAAATTGTTGGAAACACCTTAAAGGGTGGACAAATAACCTTAGATGGCAGCATAAGTAGCCAGTACATTTCCGCACTTATGATGATTGCCCCTAAATTAGAAAAAGGACTCACCATAACCCTCACTAACACCGTTATTTCAAAACCATACATTCGTATGACGCAACAAATAATGGCTGATTTTGGGGTAAAAACCACTTTCTCAAATCAAACTATAGAAATATCTCCACAAACCTACAAAAGTGTGCCATTTCACGTAGAATCTGATTGGTCAGCTGCGTCATATTGGTACGAATTACTAACTATACATGGTAGAGGAAAATTACAATTACCTGGATTAAAACAAGAGAGCACTCAAGGCGATTCAAAACTCATTGAGCTATTCCAGCACTTTGGTGTAACAACTAAATTTATTGATGAATTGGCTGAAATTGAAATCAAGTTAAAGAAGTCTAAACACTTTGAATATGATTTTAGTGATGAGCCTGATATAGTGCAAACACTTGCGGTAACTTGCTGTATGACACAAACACCGTTCCGTTTTACTGGTTTAGCGAGTTTAAAAATTAAAGAGACAGATCGTGTAGCGGCGTTAATAACTGAATTAGGCAAATGTGGTTTTGAATTAACAGAACCTGCAGAAAACGAATTGGCATGGAACGGCATCGTTAAACCAACTGAACAAAATATATCGATTTCCACATACGACGATCACCGTATGGCTATGGCATTTGCGCCAATTTCACTAAAATTGCCAATTAAAATAGAACATCCCGAAGTGGTAAGTAAGTCGTATCCAAATTTTTGGGAAGAATTACTACGTTTTGATAATTAAGAAATTTACAATAATGACATTAGAGGAAAAACAAACAGAAATTATCGATGAATTCAGCCCTTTTGAAGACTGGATGGATCGTTATCAGTATTTGGTAGAATTGGGCAACGGACTAGGAAATTTACCTGAAACAGACAAAATAGAGCAAAATATTATTCAAGGCTGCCAAAGTAATGTGTGGTTAACTGCTGACTATAAAGACGGTTTAATCTATTATCACGGTGAAAGTGACGCCGTAATTGTAAAGGGTATTGTATCACTTTTGATTAGAGTACTTTCAGGATGCACGCCCGACGAAATTATCAATTCAGATCTACATTTTATCGATAAAATCGGTCTAAAAGAGCATTTATCGCCTACACGTTCCAATGGGTTACTCGCCATGGTAAAACAGATGAAACTGTATGCGCTAGCCTATAAAGCAAAATACGCTAACTCGTAGTTACTCATTATTACCAAATCAGGACTCTGCTCAAAAAAGTAACAGTTTCATGCGTGTATATTTGAACCTCATTCATATATACACAGGCAAAGTGCAACTTTAAAAGTGAGTTTCAGCCGGACAACAAAATAACAGTTTGGACGGAGTGTACAATTTATTACAACGGCGGAATTAACAATATTATAGGCAAAACACAACTTCTTACAGCTTTATATTCAGCGCATTTAGGATTTTATCTCGAAAATCAGTGTTTTCTTGCCAGCCGTTAAACTGTTCGGATCCGGGACCGTAGGCAAATACAGGAACAGGAACCCCTGTGTGATAAAACGAATTAAATTTACCTTTTACTTCGCCAGTTTCAAAATTACCATCGAGAATTGTAAACGCACCCGTTTCATGATCGGCTGTAATTACCACCAGCGTATTTCCATCTTGCTCTGCAAAATCGAGCGCTTTACCAATAGCTTTGTCGAAATCAAGCATCTCATTTATCAACTCAGTTGTGTTACGAGCATGCCCTTGGTAATCAATTTGAGAGCCTTCAACCATCAAGAAAAAACCTGCTGTATCTTGCGATAAAATAGAAATCGCCTTTTCCACCGAATTAGGCAACATCTCACCACGTTTGCTTGCTGAAGGCAAATCTTTAGACGCTAAAAGAGCCAAAACTTTGCCTTGTCGAAGATTTTCTAACCCCTCTTCGGTTTCAACTATTTGATAGTTTTTAGCTTCAAATTGTACTTTAGTTTTTTTATTGAAATTATTGAGCCCACCACCTATAATCACGTCAATATCAGATTTTAATAGATCTTGAGTAATCTCTCGTCTCATATTGCGAGAAGTTTGATGTGCATAAAAAGATGCTGGTGTTGCGTGGGTAACTGACACTGTAACAACTATACCTGTTGATAATCCTTGTTCTTTAGCAAAATAGAGCGACGACCACAACTTTGTTACGCTATCAGGCGCCACCCCAAGCATGTTATTATTTGTTTTTGTGCCTGTTGCTAAGGCAGTTCCTCCTGCAGCAGAATCAGTAATATATTTATTAGCAGAATAGGTTTTACTATAGCCCGAAGCTGTACATTTTTCAAGATTAAGATGACCGCCATTAGCTGTCATGGCTGCATAAACTTGGTTTATTCCCATGCCGTCACCAATCATAAAAATAACGTTTTTCGCTTTCGGTTGCGCCAATACTGCAACTTGAAAGAGAATTAGGTTAAATACTAAAACAATAGACTTAAATTTCATATGAAATAATTTTATGGTATTAAAATTTCTTCATTAACTGCTTCATTTTGATTTAGTTCGTAACGAATATCTATTAACTCTTTACGAATACGAACCAGCTTTTCTCGAATTTTTTGTTGCTTAACAACGCTATCGTGATTAGATTTAAGACGTTCTTTTGCACCCGCAATGGTAAGCTTTTGAACACGCAATAGATAATGAATTTGTTTAATCGTATCAATATTATCCGCTGTGTAAAAACGAGTCCCTTTAGCATTTCGTTTTGGCTTGAGTTGATCAAATTCATCTTCCCAAAAACGCAACAATGATTGATTAACATCAAACATTTTAGCCACTTCTGCTATCGAATAATATACTTTTTCCATACGTTATTATTTACGATAAATTTTTAAACGTTGCCCTGTGCGAATCATCGAACCACGTAATCCATTCCATTTTTTTATCTGTGCTACCGTAACACGATAACGAGCTGCAATACCACCCAACGTATCACCTGAACGAACTTTGTAATACACTACCTCGCCAGAGCCAGAGACGCTAGAACCACCGTATAAAGGCTCAACTTTTGTCCTTTGTGGCACTAACTCTGCAGCCCGATGAGCAGCAATAGAGTCTTTATTGTCGATATAAGCCGTAATTTGATTAAACGGCAGTACCAATGGATAAGGTTTAATGTTACCAGGTATGATATCTTGACGATATTGTGGATTCAAAAATCTTAATTCTTCAATCGAAATATCCAAAACTTCAGCTACTTGCTGTAAATTAATGCGTGTATCTACCATCATCGTGTCTGTTGCCACAGTAATATTGGGTTGCACAGGACACATGTTGTGATATTTATAATAGTTCATGATATAATTCGCTGCAATGAATATGGGTACATATCCACGAGTTTCACGTGGTAAATAAGGATAAATTTGCCAATAATCCTTTTTACCGCCAGAGTAACGCATCGCCTTAGCTACGTTACCGGGTCCACAATTATAGGCTGCAATAACCAAATGCCAGTCTTGATAAATATTATACAAATCGCGCAAATAACGTGCTGCAGCATCTGATGATTTTACAGGATCGCAGCGTTCATCGACCAAACTGTTTACTTCAAGCCCATAAATACGCCCCGTAGAAACCATAAATTGCCACAAACCTCCAGCCCCTGCTTTCGAAATAGCACGCGCATTTAGGGCAGATTCAATAACAGGCAAATATTTTAATTCCAAAGGAACGTTATATCGCGCAAGTGCAGCTTCAAAAATAGGGAAATAGTAAGTTTCGCCTATACCCAGCATATATTCCACTTGATGATGTCGTTTAGCAAACACCTCTATCAAACTGCGCACAATGCTATTGTATGGCATTTCCATTACATAAGGTAATTTCTGCAAGCGTTGAGAATAAACTTCATCGGGATACGTGACAAAACCCGTATCTTTTGAACATTCTGCCAATGTTGCATTTTGTAAATACCAATTGTGTACAATTTCATTTAAACTTTCAACAAATTCGTCAGGAATTACAATGCTATCTGGTGTGACTTTATCTACTTGAGGTTGTGAAGTATTTTGTACCACTGTTTGTGCAAAAAGTTGACTGCAAATAAATAAGGAGACAAAGGTAAAAAGGACTTTAGAAAACTTCATAATATCTTTATTTGGTAGTATTTTAAAACAAATTAAAATTAAATTGTACACCTACACTAGGCTTATTGCTATCAGGCGTTGAAAATAACGCAGGACCTACCTGCATAGACAAATCTGGACTTATATCAAAATCTGCTAATTGCGCATCAACGTATGCATCAACAACCGTGATTGCATAAAAAACAACTGCGCCTACAATCGACAAATCGCGATAACGACGATACGTATTTTGTCGGTTTCTCATCAAATTTTTTGCTTCATTTGAATTCGGGTCAATACTATATGGCAACAGGTTTTCATAACTTGTTGTGGTAGGATCGGAATCCATAATGTCTCTATACCCACGTGAGTAATCGCGATAATATTTCCCATTCCAAGAAATAGCATACGTGAAAGCGGCCACACCACCATACACAATAGGCACTTTCCAATACTGTCGATTATAAATTTGACCTAATCCAGGACAAATAAGAGCATACCACAAACTTTTTTGAGGATCAGGCTTAAATAACACAGGAATAGTCGCCAATTCACTCTTTTCTAACGAATCAAAAGCAAATGTCAACGAATCTAAGATAATCGGCTTTTCTGTTTGTAAAAAGTGTGATGTTGTATCCGTATTAACTGTACGAATAGAATCTGTTGGTTCTGCCCATAAGTCAGAAAAAATCAACAAAACACCTACAATCAACAAAAATGACCGTTTCATTTAGTGTCACCCGTGTTTTAAAATTTCTATTAAACGATTTAAATCTTCTTCTGATTTAAAAGCAATAGTAATTTTACCGCCTTTGTCAGTGCCCGCTATTTGAGTTTTAGCTTTCAAATGAGCTGTTAAATCTGCTGCAAGCGCACTATATTGTTCATTATTAGAAGCACCTTTTTTGACCGATTTAGGTGTACCCGATTTTATTTCTGGTGAATCTTGTACCAATTTCTCAGTTGCACGAACCGATAAATTATCTTTTAATATCTGTTCATATACAGAGAGTTGATCAACAGCATTATCAATCCCTGCCAACACACGAGCATGCCCCATTTCAATACGTTTGTCTTTTAGTGCTAATTGAATTCCGGCAGGCAATTTTAACAGACGCAAATAATTAGCAATTGTAGCACGTTTTTTACCAACACGTTCGCTTAATCCTTCTTGAGTTAGATTATACTCCTCCATCAATTTGTGATAGCAAAGTGCAATTTCAATGGCATTCAAATCTTCACGTTGGATGTTTTCAATCAACGCCATCAACTGCACGTGCTGCTCATCTTGGTTTGTTTTGATATAAGCAGGAATTTTATCTAAACCTACCAACTTTGCAGCTCGATAACGTCGTTCGCCTGCAATAATTTGATACGTATCGTCGTCCATTTGACGTAACGTAATTGGCGAAACAATCCCCATTTCACGTATAGAATTGGCCAACTCCTGCAACGCCTCTTGATCAAAATGAGTTCGAGGCTGATTAGGATTTGGATGAATTTTTGAAAGTTCAATTTCGTTAATAGACGATCCGCCATCTGGTCTGATATCAGTATCAATCAATGCGCTTAAACCGCGTCCTAATGCTTGTTTTTTCATTATATGTTGATTTTTATTTAGTTCTTTCTATGAGTTCTTTTGCTAAATCGAGGTAATTTAGTGCTCCTTTGGACTCTGCATCAAACTGCAATACAGGTTGTCCGTAACTCGCTGCCTCACTCAATTTTACGTTACGTTGAATTATCGTATCAAACACCATATCACCAAAGTGATTTTTAACTTCACTAGCTACTTGATTAGCATGGCGTAAACGTGCATCGAACATGGTCAACACAAAGCCTTCAATACGTAATGATGGATTCAATTTATTTTTCAATAATTTAATGGTGTGCAACAATTTCCCAATACCTTCCAAAGCAAAATACTCACTTTGAACTGGAATGATAACAGAATTTGCAGCTGTAAGCGCATTTAAGGTAATCAAACCCAACGATGGAGAGCAGTCAATCAAAATGAAATCATAATCTTCTTTTACTTCCATCAAGGCGTTACGCATATGCAATTCACGGTCTTCTGCATCAACAATTTCAATTTCAACACCAACCAAGTTTATATCAGAAGTGATGAGATCCAAATTGTTGATGTCGGTTTTACAAATTGCATCTTTGGTCGAAATAGTATTTATCAAACATTGATAAATAGTTTTTTCCTGTTTTTCAATATCAACACCCAATCCTGTTGAGGCATTAGCCTGTGGATCAGCATCAACTAAAAGGACTTTTTTACCAAAATGAGCCAATGAAGCGGCTAAATTGATACTGGTCGTTGTTTTACCAACACCTCCTTTTTGATTAGCGATAGCAATAATTTTTCCCATAGATTAGTTTTTTTTCGAGTATATAGGTTATTTTCTTTATAATATTTTCTGATGCTATAGATTCCAAACAACGATAATCACCAAAGTGACATTTTTTGTCCTCATGTGCAGTACATGGACGACACGAAAAATTAACTCCGACGCACGTATCATACGTCTGTTTCCAACCTAAAAAACCTGCATATGGGTGAGTTGCTCCCCAAATTGAAACTACTGGCGTTGCTGTTAGCGCTGCCAAATGCATGTTCCCGGAATCCATACTCACCATCACATCCAACTGCTCCATCAAAGCAAGTTCTTCATCTAACCGAAGTGACGTGTGCACAGCGTAAACATTTTTAAAAATAGTTTGCCAATCACTTAAGAGTTCATTTTCCAAATCACCAGCACCAAACAAAAAAATCTTAGTATTAGGCTGATTATCAAAATGGCGTATCACATTTTTTGTTTTACGCAAAGGTAACGTTTTACCTCGCGCTATGGACAATGGTGCAATACCAATCCAAATCCCTTCTTTTTTACCATAAACATCGACTATTTTTTAACGACACTCCATTGAAGCTGATGGCAACTTGGCAAATTCATCATCTGTTTTGAGTCCAACCTTGGCAAAAACCTCTGAATAACGGTCAAAAATAGTTTTTAGTGGTTTATATTTATCGGCACCACGATGTATCAATTGATAAGTTTCATGCTTTTGTTTATCAAGCGTATGTACATGTTTTCCTGATAGTTTAAATAAACATCCAATCAATTGACTACGACAAGAACCTTGCAAATCAAATACAACATCAAATTTAGCATTTTTTAATTGATTAAATAACTTGAAAGCCCCCAATACACCTTTGTGCTTTTTGCGAATATCAGCTCCTACAAACTCTACTCGTTCAAATGAAGCAAATAATGGAGATAAAAAAGAACGACTCAAAAGCGTAAATTGATGCTGAGGATAGTTCCTGTGAAGTGAATCTAACAAAGGTACGATGGAAGCGACATTGCTGATACCAGAAAAACATACGATTAAAACTTTCATAATCAGACCTTAGTTAAATCAATTCTCAAGTATTTATTTGCTTTTCTTGAATAAACCTTCAAACTACAAAAATAAGCAAAAAAGCCAATATAAAACTGGCTTAATCGGCTTTTTTAATTTTTTAATCAAAAAATGATGAAATTTTAGCTATATCTGATCTTGTAAAAGCATGGTAAAACCCATATTTTTCATATGTTCTGCCAAATACTCCTGTTCTGTTTGTCCTGGGGTTGGAATCAAAATAGCCTTTTTGTTAAGCGAAACTAAATCCATTAAAGTAGAATACCCTGAACGACACATGACCGTAGGAGTAGAAGCAATTAAGCTTTGCAACGTAGGCGTATCAAGATGCGATAGCAACTTAACGTTAAGAATATTAACTTCTTCGGTTTGTTGCGAAGGCACGCCACGTACAATCAGTGAAGGGAAAAGACTTTTTTGAAGATGTTTTATCAGTTTATTTTCCAAAATAGAGCGATGAGGCTCAGGACCTGAAATTAGGGCAATGGTTTCGTAAGGCGAATGTCCAGACACTTCTAAAGTCGATGAAAAGCGAGATAAAATACCGATAAATTGAGCGTTTTTTGGTAATTTATACTTATGAGTTAACTCACCAGTCAGATTCTCATGATTCGCAAAATCTGGAATCCAACAGGTATCATATTGATAGATAAACAAACGATGAACGAACCAAACTAGTTTTTCTAATTTATGCCATTTTATCGGCATTTTTACCACAAGTTGATGCGTCATATAAATAGAATACACACGTCGATTCCACAACCCAAACCTATTATCGGAAATAACTGTATCTATTTGATATTGAGCACAAATTTTCTTTATAGCACGATGTTCTTGTCTAATCCCTTTTAGAAATTGTGGTAATTGGGTAAACATAGCACCCATTTGATTGTCGTCTGTAGCGTATTTAACCTTGAAACCTGGGAATGAAATATGTTCTAAATGTGGAAATTCTTGCTTAAGAAACTCCAACGGAAATCCATCAGCAGCCAATAATACGTTTTTGCCACGCGCTTCTAACGCTTTAATAATAGGTACACAGCGTGCCGCATGCCCCAAACCCCAATCCAACGGACAGACCAACACATTTTGACCTGGCACATTATCCATCGCTTTCTCAAAAAGCAGATTCTTTTCTTGGTTCATCGGATTGTTATTAAAAAGTTACTTGCGTTTCGATACCTAAAGCTTCTACACGTTTAGCAATAGTGGATAGAGTTTCACTATCCGCCTTCTGTAAGTTTTGCGCTGGCGTAGCACGATCCAACGAGTAAATCATAACCTGTTGAGGATGAATACGCTTGAGCGCTTCCAACCAAGCTATAATTTCAGGTTCTGAAGTATTATCGATATGTTGACCGTTGTAATTGCCTGTAAAAAAGAGTGTTTGAATAATCAATTTCCCATTAAAGGATTCCAATTGTGCAATAGTATCATCTATCGAAAAAGTTGGATTATTGGGTTGATTTATCAGTTTGGCGGTAGCGGAAATCGCAGAATCAAGTTTAAGAATATTATTATCCACTTTCAATAACGCTTCACGTACTTTAGGCTTGTGAATACGTGTGGCATTAGAAAGCACACTAACTTTGGCTTTTGGAAAATAACAATCGCGCAACCGAATAGTGTCATCTATAATGGCATTAAAATCGCGATGCAATGTGGGTTCTCCATTCCCAGCAAATGTAATAACATCAAGTGGTTCACCTTTTGCCAGCAAATCTTTCAATTTTTCTTCGAGTAAGGTAGCCACTTCACTTCTAGTAGGAATATGGGCGCCTTCGTGCGTAAAATTAAATCCACACTCGCAATAAATGCAATCAAAAGAGCAAATTTTAGCATTAACGGGCAATAAATTGACACCTAAAGAGGCGCCTAAACGGCGACTATGAATAGGACCAAAAATGGTTTCATTAAACAACATAATTTCAATATTTATGAGAGTACAAACTTACCTCTTTTTGTTCAATTAGGGATTTAAAATTTGTGAATGTTATAAACAGGTTCCCATTTTTGAACGGTTGTGTATAAAAATGAAATATGCTAAGCCTTTGGAAAGCCTAGCATATCATATTATAAATAAAGTAGTTATTACTTTACATTTCGCCGTTCAGAAATAATTAACAATGCTTCGTCGCGTAAATCACTGGGTAAAGCAATGTCGCGCAATTGTAAACTACGAATCCAGCCAGCCACATCCTGTTCACGCAGTGTATAAAAAACGTGTTCCAACATATCAACGTCGGCTGGTGTGTAACTCTCTAGTTTCTTACCTTTTAGCCTGTCAAGCTCTTCATCATCAAAATAGACGATTTCATCGGTTTTTGACAACAAACTATCACGTTCGCACACTTCATGAGCGCCACAACAATCGTCAGGAATTTCGATTGGAATTTCTTCGCCAGCTTGAGGTTTTGATTTAACAATGGCAACAGCTAACCACACCAATGAAGCTACGCCAATAACACTAATTACAATCCAAATTATCATAAAATTATAGCGATTTAGGAATTTCACCTAAACGCGTTTGAATAAAGGTTTCTACATAGCGAGCTCTTTTGGCTTCATAAATATCATCAATGGTTATCATCATGGCTGTATCAAATATACTTCCAAAGTCAGGATCTTGAGCCGTACCATAGGTTTGCATACTTGACGATAATTCGATGTAAGCATGAATAAGCGGAGGAATACTTTCTTTACGTTCTTTCACGTAACTATTCAACAAACGAAAATTATCTTTATAATCGGTTTCTGTAAAATATTTCTCAAATTCCAGTTTTAAAGGTTCTGGAATCTGTAAGGGAATTTTAGGATAAATTAGCTCCACGTGATGGCCAAAAAATCTATTCATAAAATACATGATAGCACAACGAGCCTCCTCATTCACATGGGGATAAATGGTAACCTTGCCCATCAAATATTTGATATCACCAATCAAAGCAATCAAAGCGCCAATGCCGTCCCATAAATTATCTAACGCAAAAAGGCTTTTAACTCCCATTTGCGACGATTGATATTTGGGTTGCACAAAAGCGCGCGCCATCTCCATGGTATAAGGTAAATAATCTTCGATGAATTGCGGCGAAAAATCAAATAGATGTTCCATCGCAATGTGTGGTTGACCATTCGGTTTTATAATGGCATTTTTACCATGCAAAAAGCGATAACCACCTATAATTTCGTCAGCTTCTGGATTCCAAACAATAAGTTGTTCATAGGGAATATCAAGATAATCAAATTCATCCGTGTCGGTTTCTTCCCCACTACCGCCACCAGCTGTACGAAATGCTAATTCACGCAAACGACCAATCTCACGCATGGTATGAGGTGAGTTGTGTGCATTTACAATATAAATTTCATTATTGGCCTTGTTTGTTGAACGCAAAAATCGGTCAATAGTCAATTCTGATTTTATCAAATCTTTATCAACAGGAGCTATAATTTCTTTCATCATTGTTACTAATACTGCTTAATTATTTAAATTTAATCTAAAAAGCAAAGATACATTTTGTTTTTTAAATTTCTATGTGTTGCTATAACACAACAGCTATTTTTATAAACTGTTTATTTTGAATGGGTTTGTTCTCCTAATCCAATTACCATTTTACGAACATGATTTGCCCATTGTGCATCTGACTTGCTCGAATCAAACGTTTGCCAAGGAATAGGTTCACCTATGGTAACCGTAAAATGTTTGTGCTGAGCTTTAAAAAGTTCATCCACCAAATACATCATACCAATATTCACTTTCAGTCCTAAGAATCTACTCACATTGGATATAAAATAGAACCAGTTGGAATTACGCCCCGTACAATGAATAGGAATAACATCACGTTGGAATTTTTTAGCACGCGTAACAAACATTTTTTTCCAAGGCATTTCGGTAATTTTTCCATTAACTCTTTTAGCACACGTACCAGCAGGAAAAATGGAAACTTGATTATCCGATTCAAATAATTCTTCCATCAATACGCCAAAATCACGTGTTTGTGGACCTCCTAATAAATTTACTGGAATAAACATGGAAGATAGTGGTTTCATCCCAGCAACTAAGCTATTAGAAATAAAACGAATGTCGTTACCATAATGCTGACGTATAATTTCACCGACAATAAGAGAATCGGCACCTCCAAGTGGATGATTACCTACGAAAATATATTTACCATCTTTGGGTAAATTCTCCTCACCAATAACAGTGTATGAAATATCTAAATAATCGAGCGCAAATTTAAAAAATTCAGGTCCTGAAAGGCCATTTGACTGATCAATAGCTTCATTCATTTCTGATTCATGAACAATCTTTTTTAAATAATTAATCAAGAAACGGGGCATTTTTTTACGTAATTTTGGCCCTAACATTTCTTCGATATTAACGTGATTCGGATTTGGTTTTTCCATAATGGTTACTTCAAAATAGCGATACAACGCTTTAATTGTTCGATAAAATAATCTATTTCTTCTCTCGTATTATAAAATGCAAATGAAACTCTTACTGTTCCTGGCAGTTGAAGCAAATCTATAAGCGGTTGAGCGCAATGATTTCCCGTACGCACTGCAACACCAGTTTTATCAAGCAATGTGCCCAAATCAAACGGATGAATACCGTCTATTACAAACGAAATCACACTACACTTATGTTTAGCTGTACCAACAATACACATATCTGGAATTTCTAATAATTTAGATGTTGCGTATTGGAGTAATTCATCTTCATAGCTTGCTATGCGTTCGATACCTATGTGTTTTACATAATCGAGTGCGCTTGCCAACGCCACAGAACCAACATAATCTGGTGTTCCAGCTTCAAACTTATAAGGTAGTTCGTTATAAGTTGTTTTTTCGTAAGTTACATTTTGGATCATTTCACCACCACCTTGGTAAGGAGGTAACTCTTCCAACAATTCACTATTACCATACAATACACCAATACCTGTTGGACCATAAATTTTATGTCCAGAAAAGACGTAAAAATCAGCGTCTAAATCGACAACATTTACACCGCTATGAGCCACAGCTTGAGCCCCATCTACAAGCACACGAACTCCCTTTTTGTGTGCCATTTGTATAATTTCTTTCACTGGGTTGATCGTTCCCAAAACATTGGAAATATGAGCTACAGAAAGCAATTTCGTTTTTGGTGTCAACAATTTATCTAATTCATCGAGAATAAGTTCGCCACACTCGTTTATGGGGGCAACACGCAAAACTAATTCAGCTCGCTGAGCCGCCATTTGCCAAGGCACGATATTGGCATGATGTTCCATCTGTGTAAATACAATTTCATCGCCAGCTCTACAAAAGCGCTCAACAAAAACATTAGCTACCAAGTTTATACTTTCCGTTGTTCCACGTGTAAATACTATCTCTTTAGAACTACGAGCTCCGATAAAATCAGCTACAGTTTGACGTGCTTCTTCATGCGCCATGGTGGCTTTTTGGCTCAAATAATGTACACCACGATGAATATTTGCATTTTGTGTAGTATAAACTTCGTTTATTTTGTCGAGTACACAACGTGGTTTTTGCGTGGTGGCCGCATTATCAAAGTAGACCAACGATTTTCCATACACTTTTTCAGAAAGAATAGGAAAATCTGCTCGAATAGTATCTAAATTTAATAATTCCACACTATATTATTTTTATGATTTAACAAATAACACAACCTTTACATTTCGATTCTTGTCTGCGCAAACGCTTTTCAACCAACAAATGCAAACGATCGCGCAAAGCATCAATTTCTACATGCTCCAACACATCTGCGGTAAAAGCCAACAACAACAGCATGCGAGCTTCTTCATAACTGATACCACGTGTTTGCATATAAAACAGCGCTGCCTCATCCAATTGTCCAGTAGTTGCTCCGTGACTACACCTCACATCATCAGCATAAATTTCCAGTTGCGGTTTAGAAAACATACGCGCTTCTTTAGTCAAACAAATATTACGATTGGTTTGATAAGCTTCCGTTTTTTGTGCTCCTTTTTGTACAACAATACGTCCTGTAAAAGCGCCTTCTGCTGCACCGTCGAGAATATATTTAAATAACTCATTGCTTGTGCAGTGGGGAACATTGTGTCTAAGGATTGTAAAATTTTCAGTTTTCTGATTGCAATCACTAACTAACATTCCACTCAACCACGTTTCAGCACCTTCACCATTTAAATCTATCTCAATTTGATTTCTTGTGC
>JARKSE010000140.1 GCA_029974315.1 Paludibacteraceae bacterium
TATAAAAACACAGACAAAACAGACGAGAAAAAGCTACCACCATTTTGGATTGATATGAGTAAGTTGTTTGAACTATATGTTTATAGCTTGCTGAAAGATGCCTATGGTTCAAAAATTATTTATCAATTATCGGAAGACGGCAAAAGGCAGACACGTGGACATTACGGAGATATTGACTTTATGAAGTTGGACGACAAAATTTTAATTGACACAAAATACAAAGAGATTTATACTCAAGATGGGAAATACGACATTGATAACATTCGACAGTTAAGTGGTTATGCGAGAGATAGGAAAGTCTTGGAAAAATTAAACATTACAAGCGACAACGAAGTTGTTGACTGTGTAATTATCTATCCCGACAAAGCAGCGAATGACAATTTTAAAAACAGAGAATTAAAAGAAAAAAATATTAAACAGTTTACAAAGTTTTATAAATGTGGCGTTAAGTTACCTTCAAAATGACAAAACCAAAGACATTTTCTGCCTTTATCTGGCGCAAGTTTACTTACCTGTAGACGCAACAAAAAATGTAAAATAGAATAAAATTTTTCACCAAAAGCCCGACAAAATTGTCGGGCTTTTAAATTCTGATGCTGTATAAGCAATATGATATCAAACAATTAATTAATCAACGCCAATCCCTCTCTTGCCGACTTGTCGGTTGGAGATATTATTAAAACAGTGTTAAACAGTATTTTAGCCTCGTTTTTTTTGTTTAAAAAATATTTTGTCCAACCTGACATCAGATTTGAATAGTAGTCAAAAGGATACAGGCTAATCACCAAATCGAAATATTTTTCAGCCAAAACGAATTTTTTTTGATAATAATAGATATTACCGAGCGCGTAATTTATCTTTGAATTCATTGGGTCGATAGCGAGAATTTTTTTGTAGGTGGCTTCAAGTTGGTCTGTTTTTCCAAGTGCATCAAGCGGATTGCAAAGTCCAAGTAACGCCTCAACAGCCTTTGGGCGTAGCTTTACAGCTTGCTGATAGTAATAAATGCTGGCATCAAAATTTTTATTCAAATAGTTGAGCCAGCCTAATCGAAGTGATTTGTGATAATCGAAACCATTTAACCCAACGAGGTCATTGATAGCTCCTTGATAATCGCCGGAAGCTTCTTTGGCATAATTGTTTTCAAAAATTTTGGAAGGACTGACTTGCGCAGAAGCTGACACCCCACACACAACGAGCAACATAACTATTGCTATAGTTTTCTTTAAAGATTCCATTTTATTGTAAGATTAATTAAATGATTATTATACTTATACTTTAATAATTTTGCGTAATAATCTGTGAAAGCCCAACCTTCTTTTTGTGTCCATGAGTAAGTTGTTGAAACTGTTATTTTTTTGAAATAATAAGAGAGGCTTAAATTCGACATAAGCAAAATTGGGTCGTAGGTATCGTACACAATAAATGAGCGTTCTGTTATGTAATTCAGATGGTTACCTACACTTATCATGCCATCTAACCACATATTTTTAAATAATTTACCGCCTAAATTTTGAGAAACAACAGCCTTGTTACCTCTTTTTTTATCGCTGTCAAAAATTATAGCTCCCGAAGTAATTCCGTAAAAATTCAAATTCCCCAATGGATAATAAGTTAGTTGCAACTTAGACTGTAACTGATGAGAAGAAGCAAAATTGGAGTATGCGAAAGAAATTTCAGGTGTTACGTAGATAAATCGTTTGTTGAGAAAAATTAATGCCGATAGTTTGTAATCCATTGATTGAGAAGATTGTCTTGCTCGTTCCCCTCCTTGTTCGGTTTCATTTCCTGAATTTTGAGCAGTAGATTTATAGTTTTTATCAATAGCATAAAAACCGCCGGTAAAACCGAGTGAAAAGTTATATTTTAAATAAAATTCCGTGCCAATATTAAGTTGATGTTGCGACAGTATATCTTTGTGTTGTAAACTATTTTGAGCAAAACGCTCAAACTTTGTGCTGAACAGGTTATAGCCTGCAATAAGTTTTACGCGGTTAGAAAGGTTTAGCCCAAAAATTATCCCGCCCGATATCATATCTTGATACTGATTGATGGTATCGAGATTGGCTATGCCGTTTCGCAATTTTTCATTGTTGTCGCTAAAAGTATATCCTCCTGAAAAGTTGATAAAATCGAGAAACGAAGAAGAAAATCCAATTCTTTCCTGACTGGTTTTTGGAAGTGTTTGTGCGAAAATAGTAGCATTTACATCTTGTCCACTTTGCAAATAAGCAAAATATAAGCTCTCTTTTAAAAACATGTCATCGGGAACATCGTAAAGGGCTTTTTCGTAGTACTTTATGGCTTTTGCATAGTTTTTTAGTTCGTAATATGCTATGGCTTTACGATAATTCAGATACTGAAAACTTATCCCCAATCGTTCAGCTTCTTTTATTGTGGTTTTCAGAGATTTATAATCCAAATTATTATATTGAACAAAAGTAAGGCTGTCGTAATATGCCGTTTGTTGATTTTTATCTAAAGTATCAAATACAAGCGTATTTTTCCCCTTTACCGTCCCAAAAACAGATACCGCTATCAAGCTAAAAACTATTCGATACATAAACTCAAATTCTTCGATTTAATTTCAATTTTAGACTGTGATATGGCTACGGTGTACTCTGTCGGTTGTTCTTTTTTCCAAAAAGATTTGACCTCAACTCGGTTTACAAACTCGGCATTCTCGGGATAATATGGATTGTCCAATCGGTTTAATTTTGATGAAAAATTTACCCGACTGAGTAGAACTATTGGGGCAATAAAATCCTGTAACCATTTGAGAGTCAGTGGCAGCTCTTTTGACAGAGGAATGCTGTCTTTAACCTCAATACTCCGTTCACCTGCAAGCAAAAGTCTGAAGCAACTGCGATAAAACGTGTAAAGTGCAGATTTTTTTCGCCCTTCAAAGTCGGTAAAATAAAACATCGTGCCGTCATTGACAAAGTATGCTGTTGATTTGGATTTTTCGCAGAAAATATAACTTTGGTTGTAGGCATTGGTTGCAACCGTCCATTTTACTTTTTCACCATTAAAGTTGACATTCAGCTCTTTACCGGGCTTAAAGTTGAAAGCGTTATATATCAAATCCAAACAATCCACATTGTAGATAATGGAATTTTCGGTCGGAACATCGCCAATTCGCAAAATCGGTTTATCGTTTGTTTTCTCAAAGTAGTAACCGAAGGGATAAGGGTGCGTTTTCGCTCCAATTTCGGGACTTAACTGAATCTGAAAATGTATGTGTGGCTCGGGCGAACGACCTGAATTTCCGCATGAGGCAAGCACTGTTCCTTTAGTCACATAATCTCCGATATTTACTGTAAAACTATCTTGTTTCAGGTGACTAATTTGAGTAAAAAGCCCGTTCAAGTGATTGATAATAATTGTATTACCCCAATTTTTATTTGTGTTTACGTCGTTAATTTCGTTGTCCTTAGTAATATTGCTGATTTGATACACATAGCCATCAGCCGGAGCCAGTACGGGTTTATTGTAACAGTAAAAATCATCTTTTTTTGTTCCGGGTAGCGAGTAGGTTTTTTTATCATTATCGGTTATTACAAAGTCAAGTGCGTTTCCCCATTCGCCTAAATGTGTGATTTCCCCATGATATCCCTGACTTACAGTCCATTCTCCCAAAAACGGAAGTTTCATTTTAAATGGTAAATCGTTTTCAAAACGCTGCAAAAAATTTACTCTTTTATACACCGTCTTTTCCGGATTGTAGTACTGTATCAGCGGAAAAACAAAAAATTTATTAAACGTACGATGGATAAGTACATAAATCAACAAAATAGTCAACACGCTGAATGCCAATGTGTATGACGACAATCCTGACCCTGCAATTATTTTCTCAATACCTGCATACAAAAGAAAAAGCACCGGTGTAAGCCCCGCCACAAGCAGATAACTGTAAATATTTGGGATAATAAAAAAACTTCCCATCGCTATTCCCCAAAAAATAAAGTTGGTCCCGGCAAGATTGGCAGTAAGTTGCTGTAAATCAAAGCCCACAATTTTACTTACTGCAAAAGCACAGAAAAATCCGAGAAAAGCAACAGTCGATTTTATGCGGGAATGTATGAGCAGCGCAACAAAAATTAATATCCCAACTAAAATACTATCAGTGAAAAAAATGGAAGCCAGCGTTTTAAAGTAATAGTAAACGAGTTGCGGAAGCTGAATATTATCCAACGAATGTACCAAACCATACCACGGAACACTCATTTGTTTAGCTAACAAAACGGTAAATCGGTCAAACTGAGTAATCTGTTCGATATTGGCAAAGCTCTTGAATGACAAGTCAATAATAAAACTTGTGATAACAAAAGGCAAAGTCAACACGGGCAGACTTTTCTTTGAAAATACCGTTTCGAGCCAAACCGTTAGCAAAAATGAAAGTACAATACCGAAAATGTAAAAGAGCAAAAACGATGAGTTAAGATAAAACTTAAACATCAGACTCATTCCCATAAAAACGGCATTGAAACCGTAAACACCGGTAGCAATTTTTTCTTTCGAGAACCCAAGTAAATGAGATAGCAAATTGGTGATCATCACAGCTACCAATCCCCCAAACCCTACTCGCACATCTAACATGCTTACAATAAGTATGGTTACCGCAAGCCAAGTTTGCATGGAAAAGAAAATCTGTCCGTAGCTGTTGTAAGTTGCTTTCAGATGCAGATTGGCGACGGATTTAAGGGAGGCTCTGCTTCGCATTTATCGAGGTGATTATATTACAAATTTCTTTAAATGTTCCGGCACAATTTCACAATCCACAATAGTATTTACTGTTTCTTGCTTACGAATTAGGTGTACTTCGCCTTTCGTATCAATCATTACAATGTTGGGTCTCAAAGTGATAAACTGCATCCACTGGGTCATATTGTATGCTCCAACTTCGTGAACAACAATACGGTCACCTTTTTTAAGAAGTGGCAAAAGTACGCTTTCGCGCAAACAGTCGATGTTCATGCACAAAGGACCGTAAAGTACTGTTTCTTCGGCATGTTGCGAAAAATCCTGAGCCGGCGAAACGCGATGATTATACCAAAACGATGTAAACATAATGTTTACGCCCGTATCAAGTACCGTAGCTCTGCGCCCATCGGCAAGACGTTTTGTAGCCAGAACCGTTCCTAACAGATAGCCAGCTTCGTCAATCAATGCTCGTCCTGTTTCCAAAATCAACAGGGGCAATTCGTCGGGACGAAAACCAAATTGCAAAATGGTGTTAGTAATCGCTTCGGCGTAATCATCAAAAGTGGGGATAATGTCTGCTCCTTGTAAATAAGAGCCTTTAAGTGTATTTGCCGAACAAAATCCACCTCCCATGTCAATGTATTTTATGTTTTCTCCGGTGGTGTTGGAGTATTTCAAAGCAAGCTCACACATTTTGCGGGCAGCTACTGCATAAGCATTTGCAGTAAGCATATACGTTCCGATATGACAATGGAGACCCTCTAATTGCAGTTTTTCTTGTGCAATAATTTTTACAATCGCATTCCACGCTTGCCCGTTATCGTAGTTGAAACCAAATCTGTCCCACTGCGGATAGATGCCGGTGTCCATATTCACGCGAATTGCTACGCGAGCTTTTGTGTCTTTTATCTCTTCCAAAATCTCAATCAGCATATACAGCTCATCAAAATGGTCGATATGAATAAGCGAGCGGTTTTTAACTGCCAAAATCAAATCCTCTTTGGATTTGTCGGGACCGTTGAAAATAATCAGATTTCCGGGAACGCCGTTGCGAATGGCTTTTTGATATTCAAAACCGGAAACAACTTCCGCCCAACTGCCCTCCTGATGAAACACTTTACAAACCGCATCTAAATAGTTTGTTTTATAGCTCCACGCAAATTGCACTTTGGGATAACGCATTTTAAAAGCTTTCAGGGCTTTTTGGTAATTCTGCCGAATAGTTCTTTCGCTGATAACGAACAGTGGCGAGCCATATTTGTCCATTAAATCGGCAACTGCCACATTATCAATAAATTTTACAGGTGTGTATTCTGTTCTGCTGCCGAATTTATTCATCATTCCGGCATTTAATTTTTTAATTGTTGGACTTTCGTAAGTTGGAAACATATGAAATTAGATTTTAAAAGTTAGAAAATTAGATTACAATAGAAAGTTTGAGCCAAAGCCCGATAGTTATTTTTCTCCCATTGTGGAAATTTGTTGAAACTCCGATATATCCACAATTTGGTCGTAGGAATAACGAATAAACATTTTACCGCTCTGATAATCGGTAAATGGCTGAACTTCTTCGCCGAGAGCCATTTTTACAAGTGCTTCGGGGTGATTTTGTCCGCATCCGTTGGCAAGATAAACCCAAGCCGGAAAACGCGGATTCATTTCAAGCAGGTAGTATTCATCATCTTTGGTTTTGATAAATTCCAATTCGCAACCGCCGGGCCATTTGCTATTTTCAATTACTCTTCGAGAAATCGCCATCAGTTCATCATCTTCTAACGAAATACCCGACCATGCTTTTCCTTTGTCCGTGATGTACAATTTCCGCATTGCCACAGCACCTATACAATTTCCCTTGCCGTCTCCGATAGCGGTTACGTTTACCTCTGTGCCTGTTACAAACTCCTGAACAATAACAGGATAGCCCCATTTTGCCACGACTTTGTAAAAATATGAACTGGCTTGTTCGTAGGACTGAGCAATGTAAGCATCATAGTAACGCCCCTTGATAACCATCGGATAGCTCATGGTCTCTTCCAGTTTTTTGATTTCTAAAACCTGATTTATCATGTGGCTTTCAGGAACTTTTACGCCATATTTTTCGCCAAACTTGCCCAATTCGGACTTCTGACGTTCATCAAAAATGGCTTGCGATGGCAAAAATGTGGCGATATTCAATTCCGATTTCAGTTCGTCCTGAATTTTGATAAAATTGTGCAGTTCGGCATCGAAATTGGGTATCAATACATCAATTTTCTCTTGACTTACGATGTATTTTAGTCTCTCTTTCAGCACGGCAGAACCGGCTGTTGGCAATGGCAACTGATAGACTTTGTCCACCAAGTCGCTCATATAAATTCCGGGCTCGAGAGTTTCGTACGATAAGCCCACGATACGAACGTCGAGGGTTTCGCTCTCTTTCAATCCTCGAATAACGGGAATTCCCGGTCCCGGACTGTCAATGTTGTTCAATCCGGTAACTGCTACTGTGATTTTTCTCTTAGTCATTGGCAATCAATTGATAGCTTTGCAGCATGGATAAAAAATCATTAAAATCTTTTTCAGCAGTAGAAGTGTCCAAGTCATATTTATCCTTCAAATTTTGGATAATTGTTTCGTCACTTTCACCGTCTTTTAGTTTTTGGACAATAAAAACGCCTGTTTCATTAACACTGAAGCTGTCTCCTGTCAGCGGATTAAAAATAAATCCGTTTTCGCTGATTGCAATGTTTTTTCTTACTCTCATAATTTATAGGTATTAAATTTTAATCTAAATTAGGGGACATATTGCCCCCTAATTTAATTGTATCTGCACTTTGTTATTTGTTTTCTCGACGATCACAAATACCATTATTGTTTTTATCCACAAAGTTTGGTCCTCGTCCTTGTCCCTTACCTTTTTTACCAATTCGTTTACCACGTCCTTGACGGTTTCCGTTTTGATAGTTGTCGCAAATGCCATCGTTGTCTTTATCTACAAAGAATCTTCCTTTGGCATTTCGTCCCTGACCACGTCTTGGGCAAATTCCTTTTTCAAAATTGTCGCATATCCCGTTATTGTTGTTATCAACAAAATTTGGACCTTTTTGAGTTTGAACTTCTTTCTCAGTCTGAGCTTTCTCATTAGATTGTGTTGGTTTATTCTCTTGACTGAAAGCTGTTGCTGTCAACATTGCAAGTGCAATTGTAATAACTGTTGTTTTCATAATCGTTTGTTTTAAATTGTTATTTTTATTTATAAATTTGATGGTATCTGCCTCTGTTAGTAACAGTTTGTTTTTAAAAGTAAAAGTTGTTAGTTGTATTTTTCAAAACAAAAGTACAATAAATATATTTTTTATCCTAATTTTTAAACACTTAATTAGTCTTTTTCTTCCACTAAGTTTAAGTTTACTGCTTTTTGCACCTGCCAAACTGCCAAGAATTTTGCCTTCTGCCTTAATTTTTGCATGCGCTTTTCTTGCTTTTTGACTTATCAAATCAAAATTAGTTCAATCTCAACACTTAATTCAAATGTAAAAGCTAAAACTTTACTCTGAATATTATCCCCAAACCGGTAAAAATCTTTAAAAGGATATTAGAGGAAAAATCCCTTTGTTTGGTTGAAAAATAAAATATTGCAAAAGGATTTTGGCTTCTAAAAATCCACATTCACGGCTATAAAAGTAAAACTCTTATAAAAAACAGAAATCCTTTTAATCTCCTGATAATTAGAAATTCAAAAGAGATTTTCATATAAAAATCGAAAAGTAAAAGCATATTATAGATATGTTTATTTGCTAAAATCAAAATATTGTTGTATCTTTGCTTACTATTTGTTACTTTACAAAGCTTGACAGGTATCAAGAAAACAGAACAGAATAAGTTTTTTTATTATTAATTAAACATAATTTATTATGAGAAAGAATTTTTTAAAATTATCGGCATTGGCATTTCTATTGCTATTTGCTTTGGTTAGCTGTGAGAAACATAACGTGGCAAAAAGTAAAGTAGCCATACGGTTTAAGGCTAACGGTTCTGCTAAAGTTGCAGCACCTGAGCAATCAAATGCTCCATCAATTTTCAGTGGTGGTTTAGAAGTGAACAGTTTTAAATTAAACATTGCAGAGATTGAGTTTGACCTTGCAGACGATGATGAATTGGTTGCTGAATTCAACGGCACTTTCTCTAGTGATGATGAGGTGAAACTTCGTGGACCTTTCGAGGTTGATTTGCTGTTAAACGGAGAGTTGCAAACTCAGATGCTTCTTAACAACCTTGATATTCCGATAGCAAAGTATGAGGAGATTGAATTTGACCTTGAAAAGAGCAAGAATGCCGGTTCTCCACTCAACGGACAATCGGTTCGTATAGAAGGAAGCATAAATAACACTCCATTTGTATTCTCTTCAGACAAAAGATTTGATTTTGAAGTTGAATTTAACCCACCTTTTACACCGGATAACAATGCCGGAAGAGTAGTAATCAGTTTCTACGTAAACACTTTCTTCGAGACAATTGCTGCTAATTATGACCTTGCGCAAGTTACGCCAAATGCAGATGGTGTTATTGTGATTACTTACAATGAAAATGACGACAAGTCAAATAACTACCAACTCGGAAAAGTTATCTGGGATCTGATGGACGATATGTTTGATTGCGATGATGATGACGATTAATTAAATCATCTAAAAATAGATTGTAAGAGCAGTCTTGTTAAAAGACAGCTCTTTTTTGTGCCCAATAGTTTTTAGAACGGACACAATAAAAAGGTTCAAAACATAAAATAATATACAAATGTATGTATTTAACACTAAAAAATGTTGTATATTTGTATCGTAAATTAAATGTTAATGACAATATGGTTCCAATAGTAATTAACGAAAAACAACAGTTTGACGAAGAAGGTTTTAAAGACTTTTTCATCCAGAAATGCAAACAACATAAAAGTGAAGGTAGAGCTTTAGCTTTTGCCTTTATTGTATATGACTTTGAAAATCATACGATAACCAACATTCTTAAAGATAAAAATTATTGGAGCGCGTTAGACAAAATTTCTGGCAACATGCTTAGTGTTTTTTATATCAACTCACAAGACAAGCTATTACAACAGGCAACAAGAACAAATTTATCAGGACGAATTACGACAACAAGAAAGATACACACAAAGTGGAATGATTTCACTTTTAGTACCAATAACTAGAAAGCCGACACCAATAGATAACGCAATTGGTTTTGTTAAATCGGAATTTGAGCTTGATGACAATATTAAAACTCCTTTCGTTTTATTTTTTCAAATAAACAACGATGACAATATCTCTGACTCTTTTATTGTTGGACTTAAACAGGACAGATTTGAAGATGCATTTTTAGAATTAAGAGACCATATTAAAAACGCAGTTGAATCACTCAATAAGGTTTTACCTGAAAACTATAAAAATCATCAGGAAATATTTAACCTTATTAAAAGTGGCGTTAAAAGTGGCAAGTTTTACGACTTTGTAAACAAAAAAGTCAAGCCAATATTAAGAGGTATTGAGACAATTATTTCATTAGTTAATTTAATTGCGGGCGGTAAGGTGGGCTAACAAAAATTACTGGTGTTAACACGGGTTTTGCGTCAAGCGGGGTAACGTGCAAACTTGGAGCTTGATAGCAATTATCTGGCGCAAGTTTCTTTAACTTGTACCAATAGTTTTTAGAACGGACGCAAAACTACTGTTCGATAAACAAAAGTCCCGTTAAATCAAATGATTTAACGGGACTTTTTCGTACCCAGAGCCGGAATCGAACCGGCATGGAAGTGAATCCACTGGTGTTTGAGACCAGCGAGTCTACCTATTCCGCCATCTGGGCTTGTTTGAGTTTGCAAAGGTAGCACTTTTTTTTATTCCAACAAATTTTTTCGTGGCAAACATTTTTATCAATTAATAGTTGTCAATCGGTTATAATTTTATCCATAATTATGTCGTGTTGTTCTGTTGGAACAGTTTCAACCATCTGAAAATCAAAACATAAGCCTATTTTTTGAACATCGGGATAATGCGCCAACAAACCATCGTAGTAGCCTTTCCCGCGCCCCAAACGGTGTCCTTGTCTGTCAAAAGCCACACCCGGAACAACAATCACGTCAATAGTTTCAGAAAAAACAGTCGGATTTTGCGGTTCCATAATGCGGAAAGGCCCTTCTGACACATCTTTTTCATGGCGCAATTCCACAGGAAAAGCTTCTTTACCGCAAACAACAGGCAAAACAATTCGTTTAGAAGAGATTAATTGGTGTATCAGCAAATGCGTGTCCACTTCATCGGGCAACGAATGGTAAAGCATCACCGTATGGGCACGTGCCATTACGGGTAATGCTAATAAATTACCGACAGCCACAATTGATTTTTGCCGCAACTCTTCGACGGTAAACTGCTGCTTACGTTGTTTTATCAGCTCTCTACAAGCATTTTTCCGATTTTTTATCTCTTCCACACTCATAGTTGTAAAAGTAGTTGTTTTTCGATTTAAAACAAAGCCAAATCACAACAAATTATCTTTTTATCCCATTATTTTTCGCGACAACCTTTTCATTGTGAAAAAAACGACTAACTTTGCATTAGAAAATCTCAAAATTACAGGTTATGACAATTGGAATCATCGTTGCAATGGAAGCCGAAAAAAATCTTGTTGTTACTATTTTGGACAACAAATCAGAGTCCACATACGGAAAAGATTCCTTTATAGAAGGCACTATCGGACACCACCGTATTGTTCTGCTAAAAAGCGGAATAGGCAAAGTGTGTGCCGCCATCGGCGCCCAATCTATGATACACAACTACCATCCTGATTATATTATCAATACCGGTATTGCCGGCAGTTTGGATAAAAAAGTAAATGTAATGGACGTTGTTATCGGCGAAAAAACAGTGTACCACGATGTAGATTGTTCCACAGGCAACGAATATGGACAAATACAAGGATTTCCGCTCTATTTTTTTGCCGACAAAAAACTGCTAAACGCAGCCAAACAAATTAACATTGCGCAACGTCTTCACATCGGGCTTACCTGTAGCGGCGATAAATTCATTTCCGGCCTTGATAGTTTGAAACATATTAAATCGCTCTTTCCAGAAGGTTTGGCGGTGGACATGGAAAGTAACGCCATAGCACAAGTGTGCTACCTCTACGATGTGCCATTCCTGAGCCTACGCATTATCAGCGATACGCCGGGCATTACCGACCATATTGGTCAATATACCGATTTTTGGAAAGAAGCGCCACAAACATCGTTATCTATTATTAAACAGTTGTTAATCAACTTATAGCAAAATGATTCCCGAAAAAATTCCATTGGCATTGCAGGCGCATCGCGATTTTTTTGCGACACAACACACGAAATCCATCGCATTTAGAAAACAGCAATTGGATGCGCTTTACAATGCTATTATAAAAAACGAAAAAGCACTTTACAAAGCACTTTGGACTGATTTACACAAATCGGAAAGCGAAGCCTTTCTGACCGAAATCAGCATCGTGTTGCAAGAAATAAAACACCATCAAAAATACCTTAAACGCTGGACGAAACCAACACGCGTACCTACATCACTATCGGTTTTTCCATCGAGCAGTTATATTATTTACGAGCCACTGGGTACCGCTTTAATCATTGCACCTTGGAACTATCCGGTCAATTTGCTAATGTGCCCGCTGGTGGGAGCCATTGCGGCAGGATGTTGCGCCATGCTCAAACCGTCGCCCTACACACCTAACGTAGCCGACATAATGGAAAAAATCATTACCGAAACGTTTCCCGAAAACTACATTTCTATCGTACAAGGCGACAGACAAGTCAATACTTTACTGCTATCGCAACGATTTGATTTTATCTTTTTCACGGGCAGTCCCAAACTTGGCAAAATAGTAATGGAAGCTGCTGCTAAAAATCTCACGCCGTTGCTTTTGGAACTTGGCGGAAAAAGTCCGTGCATTGTAGATGAAGATGCCGACCTGAAAGTGGCTGCACGCCGAATAATGTGGGGAAAAACCATCAATGCCGGACAAACCTGCATTGCACCGGACTATCTTTTTGCACACAAAAATATCAAAGACGAACTTCTGGCTGAAATGCGCAAAGCGTTGATAGAATTTTTCGGCGAAAATCCCGAACAAAACGATTTTTTCCCACGCATTGTCAACGAACAAGCCGTTATACGACTGGAAAAATTAATGAAAGACGGCGATATTGTCGTAGGAGGAAAAATAGACAGAAAAAACCGCTACATTGCCCCAACTATTATCGACAATGTTACGGAAGATATGCCGGTGATGCAAGAAGAGATTTTTGGACCGATATTGCCGGTAATGACGTTTACCGACACAAAAACCGTTGTCGATTACGTGAATAAACACGAAAAGCCGCTGGCATTCTATTACTTCGGCAATACTAAAACCAAAGCGGAAGCCTTGTTGGCACAAACTTCTTCGGGAGGCGCTTGCATCAATGACGTTATTCTTCATTTTGCTAATCCGCACCTACCTTTTGGAGGCGTAGGAAACAGCGGTTTGGGGAAATACCACCATCGCGAAAATTTCTTGGCGTTCAGCAACCGCCGCTCTGTACTGAAATCAGTAACTTGGTTCGACATTCCCGTAAAATTTCCACCATTTAAAGGACTCAATAAATTGAAACGATTTTTAAAATAACCCACTAAAAAATTAATATCATGAGTTACAACGAAAAATTTATGAAAAAAGCAATTGCGGCTTCAATTAAAAACATTGAACAAGACGGAGGTCCTTTTGGAGCTGTAATAGTGAAAGACGGCAAAGTGATAGCTACCGGCGGCAATAGAGTTACTGCCAACAACGACCCGACAGCGCACGCCGAAATTAGTGCCATTAGAAAAGCCTGCAAAAAACTGAACACATTCGACTTAAGCGGCTGCGAAATCTACTCTTCGTGCGAACCTTGCCCCATGTGTTTGAGCGCTATCTATTGGGCACACCTCGACCGCCTCTACTATGGAAACACTAAAAAAGACGCTGCAAATATAGGATTTGACGATTCTTTTATTTATGATGAATTGGATTTGAAACCGGCTGACAGAAAAATTCCATCTATGCAAAAATTACGCGACGAAGCCATTAAAGCGTTCCAAATTTGGGATGAAAAAACCGATAAAATCGAATATTAAAAAGGCACAGAAACTCGGCTTTTTTAGACAATCTTTAAATAGATAAAAATATAATTTATAGTGATTTTCTGTATATGTGTATCGTAAATTAGACGTTGTTATGCGCAATTAAACTAAACGACAGAAACCGAATAAGATAAATAAGAATATGAGCAATTGTTATTTATGTGGAGTACCTTTAGAATCGCATGTTAATTCTAATACTAAAAATCATTATGAACATATAATTCCACAAGCATTGGGAGGACAGTTGAAAACGTCTGGAATACTTTGTAAAACTTGTGGAAGAGAAGAATTTCTTGGTGGAAAGGTAGATAAACCTTTCTGTGATATTTTCACTTTAATTACAGAACAGCTTGATATAAAAAAGGATAGAGATACTAATTCAGTTGGACTTGATGGAAAGCTTCATTTAATAGGTTCTGATGAGTGTATAGATATTAGTTTAAAGAATAAAATATTGTCGAATAAGCGACCAGAATACAAAATTGACCATGATAAAAAAGTTGCTTATGTATTCGCAAATGAGAAAGTTGCTAAGAACTATAAATTCAAAGTTAAAAATGAATTAAAAGAACAATTTCCAAATCATTCTGACTATAGCATCGAAATTGTGTCATCTTTAAATCATTATTTAGGTATTATAGAATTCCCATTCAATCTTGTTAATAGTGTTTTTGAACAAGGATTGACAAAAATGGCTATTGAATTTGCATTAAGTAAGGGTGTGGGTTATGATACAATAAAACATTTAATTGATAGGGAAAACAAAGCTATTAAATGCAACAATAATGTAATACCATACTATCCAATTGCTAAAATTGAAGAAATGATGGAATTGGTTAGGACAAGTATAGATCCAAATTTTATGTCACATTCTTTAGTCCTTTTTTCTCAGCGACAAATCAGCGAAAATGAAAAAGAAGTTAAACAATTGTACTGTTTTATTGAGTTATTTGGTACGTTCCAGTATTTTGTTGAATTAAATGATAACTATATCGGAGAAAATATTGAACCTGAAACTTATGCTCAAAGAATAATTAAACATCAAGATTCTAGTTATAAAATTCATGGGCTTAATTATAAAGACTTAGCAATTGTTCTAAAAGAACTAGGTCTGGACTATAAAGATGTTGACGGATTAAGTTACGAAGAGATATGTGTAAAACTTCAAAACATCCATGACAAGAAAAATAAATACATCTATGATTATGAGCAAAATGCTAAACGTTTAGTGGATTCAATGATTCAAAATGAAATATTTAGAGGAAACACATGTTTTTTAAGTGTATTGCAAGATTTACAACCCCATTTTTATTGGAATATGGAGGAAGATGCATTCCACATAACATTTTACCGTTCAAGATTTATGAAAGAAGGAGACCCATATTCGATTATTCCTGTGATAAAGAAATTGTATGTTGAAAACAAAGAAAAAATAACCAGATATACTTACTTCAAATTTAAAGAATTAGAACACTTTATAGAAAACAATAAAAGCGCATAACAAAGGCTCAAACCCAATTGGGGACTACGTGGGCGACAGAGTTAAGCGTTATTAAATACAAAAGTTCTTGGTTGATAAAGTTGCGATACTTATTACCCAACTGGGTTTAGTCTTGAACGTTAGGTGCAATTTTAAACACATATGAAAATAGACGAGAACCATAAAAAGTCATTAGACTTATTCTTTCAAAATTTTGAAAAAGTAACAGATGAAGACCTGAAAACCTTTTCATCAAGAACAATTGTGTCTTGGATTTCAAAACCTCCGAAATATATAATTAGTTTATTATTCAAAAATCTTGGTTTTGAAAAGATTCCAGTTGATATTGAAAAAACAAATTGGATAATATATTTTAAATTTAAAGGAAAAGTATTTGAAATCCATGACTACAAATTCAACACATGGTCGTTAGCTGTAAATAACAATGATTTAGAATCTGACAAAAAACTAACCAAAGAATTAGTTGAAGAAATAATAAAAATCCTTAACAAAGGCTCAAAATATCTTGACAAAAAACTTTCTTCAATGTTAAAAGAAAAACTTAAAACGGAAGATTTCTTTTTTAACAATGCATTTAAAAAATGTTTCAAGATTAGTTAAGTAAAGATTATATTTTCATAATTAATTGAAGACCAATGAGTAACAATTATTTTTTTAGAGGCAGGATTTCAGACGAGAAATTTCGATTGATTTTAAAGCTTTTTTGCCTCGATATCGAGGCAAAAAAAGTGGCTAAATTGACAAATTTAAATCGTGGTACAATTAATAATATTTACCAAAAACTTCGGGAGCGAATTGCAGAAATTTGTGAAGCCGAAAGTCCTTTTGAAAATGGTGAAATTGAGTT
>JARKSE010000143.1 GCA_029974315.1 Paludibacteraceae bacterium
TATACGACATTGCTCAAGGGAAAACCATCAACAACCTTACTGATGGCATGATGGGGTACGATATCAATCCTACTTTTTCGCCTAATGGTGAATATTTGGCGTGGGAAAGCATGGAAAATGACGGTCATGAATCGGATAAAAACCGTCTATTTGTCATGAACCTCGCCACCAAAGAACGCACTGACATCAGTGCCAATTGGGATCAAAGTTGCGCTACACTACAATGGGGTAGCGACAATAAATCCATCTACCTCACCAGCGTACAACACGGCACTACACAAATTTACCGTGCTGATATAGAACAGCGTACATTCACAAAAATCACCGAAGGCACACATGACTACGAAGCTATTGCCATGAACCAAGAGGCACTATTTGGTGTGCGTCACAGTATGAGTGCGCCTAACGATATTTACCACATCGACGAAATTACGGGCGTGCAAACGCAACTATCTTTTGAAAACCAAGAGCTCTTAGACCAATTGGAAATGGGACGTGTCGAAGAGCGTTGGATCACCACCACCGACAATAAACAGATGCTCGTGTGGGTCATCTATCCACCACAATTTGATGCCAATAAGAAATATCCAACACTACTCTACTGCCAAGGAGGTCCACAAAGCCCCGTAAGTCAGTTTTGGAGTTATCGTTGGAATTTTCAAATCATGGCAGCACATGACTACATTATCGTAGCACCAAATCGCCGTGGCTTGTACGGATTTGGTCAAGAGTGGCTGGAACAAATCAGTGGCGATTACGGCGGTCAATGCATGCTCGATTATCTGTCGGCTATCGACGCTGTTGCTAACGAACCATTTGTGGATAAAGAGCACTTAGGTTGTGTAGGCGCAAGTTTTGGCGGTTACTCTGTCTATTGGATGGCTGGCCATCACCAAGGTCGTTTTAAAGCCTTCATTGCCCACGATGGTATGTTCAATCTTGAACAGCAATATTTGGAAACCGAAGAGATGTGGTTTGTCAATTGCGATTTCGGTGGTCCATACTGGGACAAAACTAATAAAGTGGCTCAAAAAACGTATGCTTCGTCACCACATCTATTTGTGGACAGATGGGATACCCCTATTTTGTGTATTCACGGCGAAAAAGATTATCGTATTTTAGCATCACAGAGTATGGCAGCATTCAATGCAGCAAAATTGAGAGGTATTCCTGCCGAATTACTTATTTTTCCTGATGAAAATCACTGGGTTTTAAAACCTCAAAATGGCATTTTGTGGCAACGCACATTCTTCAATTGGCTAGATAAGTGGTTAAAACCTGTGGAGAAATAACAGTTTGCTGCACGAAAATAATTTTGTTCATACAGTTGGTTATTAACAAATAATGTGCGAACTTTGTAACGTTATTTCAGTTCGAAATAGACAACGATTTTGGAAATTTGTATGAAAAAGGTACTCTGTTTCATTATCATCATAGGAAGTTTACTGCTAACTACATACGGGAAGGCATCCGCTGCTCATACAGTAGAAATGCTTCCAAAAGCTGATATGAAAACTGCGCTATGTTATGTTTCCAAAGTACAATCATCTCCCGATTTTCGATCTATTTTAGCTGCTAATGCTATTCACTGCCCTCCTGCAAGTTCACTTATTATATCTCAAAATCTATCGTTTGCAACTCCATTTCCACCATACACTGTACTTACACGTCACACAGAAAACCTCGAAAAAGCACAGTGGAATATCCACGCCGATCTTAAATTCGTACCCAACGATATAGTTCAGGCGCACTACTATATTTTTGCCTTACATCGTATTATAATTTAGAATTTAGATAAAAAAATCATTGTTCTATTACAAACTTGTGATAGACATTATTTCTATTTTTATCTTATAACAAACTAAATTATAATATATTATGGCAACTTCATTTATATCTCCAACTTTAGTGGCAGGTGAATCCAACATTATTGTTCGTAAAAGTAAAAAAACAACAGTTAATGCTCTCACATTAATCGTGGTTAGTATTATTTGTGCAGTAGCTATTACCATGCTTCCCGAATCAGCAAATCAATATATTTCAGTCGCATTAGGCTTGTTAGCTGGGACATTGCTCATTGTGGGAATTTTAAAACTCTCTTTTGGTCGTAAAACTTATATATACAAGCCAACTAATAGCAAATTAGAAGGGCGCGTATTTTTTTGTACAGCTGGTAAAGGACAAGAGAGCATAGCTGCTATTAAAGCCAAAAAATGGGCACAACTGGGGAATTTAATTTCTCAAAATGAAACCGGTGTAAAACTAGAATTTGTGACCTCTAAAGATAGACAGTTTGCACGCTGTCAAGTACTCACATTTATTCCTTACAACTTTGAACCATTATCCGATGTTATTGTACTATCGGCAGATGATATTGAGCAACTTTTAACAGTGACAAATACTAAAATCTAACATCTTTTTAATTATTAAATGATAATATTATGAATTGGTCTTTTTTAGATTTCTTAAATCTCTGTGGTGGTCTTGGACTCTTCCTATTTGGGATGACCATGATGAGTGAATCTCTCCAAAAAGTAGCTGGAGAGAAGATGCGCAGTATTTTAGCCAACATGACTAAAAACCGTGTGATGGGTGTTTTAACAGGGGTAATTATCACCTCTATCATTCAGTCGTCAAGTGCTACTACAGTGATGGTAGTGAGTTTTGTAAATGCTGGATTACTCTCCTTGGCAGAAGCTATCTCGGTAATTATGGGTGCCAATATTGGTACAACGGTTACTGCGTGGTTAGTTTCACTTGTTGGGTTTAAGTTCAGTATTGTCGATATCGCTATCCCGATAATTGGTCTCTCCATTCCGCTACTCTTTTCAAAATACGATAGACGCAAATCTATTGGGGAGTTAATGGTGGGATTTGCACTCCTATTTATCGGATTGGAATTCTTAAAAAATAGCGTACCAGATATTAATACAAATCCAGAAGTGTTAGCTTTCTTACAAAAATACGTTGATTTAGGCTACGGTTCGATACTCTTATTTGTATTTATTGGTACTATCTTAACGCTCATCATGCAATCGTCAAGTGCAACCATGGCTATCACATTAGTAATGTTGAATCAAGGTTGGATTGGTTTTGAAATTGCTGCGGCAATGGTATTAGGTGAAAACATAGGTACTACTATTACAGCTAACTTAGCGGCAATTCCTGCTAATACAAACGCTAAACGTGCTGCGTTATCGCATACATTGTTCAACGTGTTTGGTGTAATTTGGGGACTCATTCTGTTTTATCCATTTACGCGCTTTGTACTGTGGGCTGTTACTTGGGGCGAACCTTCAGCAAATACTCCACTATACGCATTATCACTATTCCACACCATGTTCAACACTATTAACGTGTGTGTGATGATTTGGTTTGTAAAATTGTATGAAAAGATTGTAACTACTTTAATTAAGGAGAAAAAAACAGACAGTGAATTTGGTTTACAATTTATTTCTGGCGGTCTTTTATCTACCGGAGAATTATCACTGATAGAAGCTGAAAAAGAGATTGAATACTTTGCACAACGCACCTTGCTCATGTTTAAAGAAACGCGTCAATATGCTGTACAAAAACATAATGATAAAAGCAACCAAGAGTATGCTGAACGTATAGAACAATTTGAAAATGCAAGTGATAAAACTGATTTAGCTATTGCCGACTACTTACATGAAATTGCCGAATCTCCTATTAGTCTTGAGTTGAAGCGAAATATTCGTAATTACATATACGTAACCTCTGAAATTGAAACTATTGCTGACTGCTGTTATAACATTAGTCGTACTGCTACACGTAAAAATAAACTGAAGTTCAATTTTACAGCCGAGCAATTAACTGACTTAAATAAAATGTTTGACATGGTTGAAGAGCAGTTGAATATTTTTTACAAGAGTGTTTTGAAAAGTAAAATTGCCAAAGAGTGCCGCGAAGAAATTCTACGCATCGAAAATGACATTGATAGTTTACGATATACGCTCAAAATAAAAAGTATTGATCAGGTCAACAATGGTACGTTAACCTATGCTTCAAGCACACACTTTATGGATATGATCGAAGAGTGTGAACGTCTAGCTGACGCTATTACCAAAGTAGCTATGGAAAAACGCATGTAATAAGCATTACATAAAAAAGAGAGGTACCAATTTGTGGTTACCTCTCTTTTTTTATTATCTTTTATTCAAATTCTATAATAAAAGGCATAACAGCTTGTACTCCTTGTTGTGCTTGTAACGTTTTAAGATAATTCACATAACGATAATTTTCACCTAATTGATTGCGCAGCGTACGAGTTTCTAATGACGTATAAAAATCACTCATTAACTCTTGCAAAAAATCCTTTTTATCAGGATAGGTTTTCAAATTATAATTCGTTAAACCTGCTTTTTGCACAGCAAGTTCTACAGCAGTATCTAAGCCTCCAAGTACATCAACCAAACCAAGTTTGTGAGCATCTACACCTGTCCAAACACGACCTTCGGCAACAGCTTTAATAGAATCAATAGCCATACCACGTCCATCGGCACAACGTTTTACAAACAGCTCATAACCACGATTCACATAATTTTGAAACAGCACTTTTTCAGCAGTTGTTACGGGACGTGCCACCATGCCAAAATCAGCAAAATTATTGGTTTTTACACCATCAAAATCTAAACCTATTTTTTCAGTTAAGCCCTTGAAGTTTGGCAGTAATCCGAAAATACCTATTGAGCCTGTTATAGTACTGGGTTGTGCTACAATTGTATCAGCTACACACGAAATATAGTAACCGCCCGAAGCAGCATAATCGCCCATCGATACAATCAACGGTTTTTGAGCTTTTACCAACGTTGCAGCATGCCAAATTTGTTCTGAACCATAAGCACTACCACCTGGAGAATTTACACGCAAAACCACCGCTTTAACATCATCGTCATCTGCTAATTCGAGAAGTGTTTCTGCAATTTTGTCTGATTTCATATCCTCTTCATTGCCGCCATCAATTGCACCAATAGCGTAAACTACAGCCACTTTATCTGATGAGTATTTGTCGTTGGTGGTTGCATTTTTCATAGCTTTGAAAACGACTGACTTATAATCATCGCCTGCGAATGCTACAAGTATGCTGTCCACCAAATTTTCATAAATCAATGTGTCAACTAAACCTAATTCGTACGCTTTCTCCGATTCTGCAAAAAATAGACCTTCGTCGGCAAAACGATTCAACACCGCCACATCAAGTTTACGCGATTTGCTCATGTCCGCCAACATATCCGACCAAATAGAATTTGATAGTTGCGTCATTTGCAAACGATTAGCGTCGCTCATTTTTGTATTTACATAAGGTTCTACAGCCGATTTAAACGTACCAACTTTAAATACTTGCATTTTAACACCTAATTTATCCAAAGCGTCTTTGAAAAACACGGTATTCATGCTAATACCTGTTAGTCCCAAAATACCTTGTGGATTCATTGCTACTCTGTCGGCAACAGAAGCCAAATAATAAGTTCCATTGGTATAATTATCGGCATAAGCAGTTATAAATTTACCCGTTTCCTTAAAGTTTATAAGCGCTTGACGAATCTCCTTGATGGAAGCCGGAGCTGCCGAAAAATCTTCAATATTTAAATATAAACCCTTAATATTCTCATTTTTCGATGCTTTATCAATGGTTAATAACAAATCGTCCAAACCCATTGTGACCTGTGAATCATCGAAACTAGAGAGAATCGATGCCAAGCTATTCTCTTCAGAACGCTCAACCAGCACACCTTTAAGCGTGAGTTCAAACACAGAGTTTGACTCTATTGGCATTGTTTTTTCACTCGACGCAGCAATAGCGCCTAGAAAGCTCAATGAAATAATTACACCTAATACAGAGAAGAGAAGCAAACCAACAATGGTTGCTAATGTCATTTTAAAAAACGTCTTCATAGCTAATCATGTTAAATTAAAAATTAAGAGCACCTACACTCATTGTATAAACTTTGTGCAACAAAGTAAACTATTATTTTTTGAATCTCCAAATATTTTTATTGTTTTTCGATAATTTTTTATTAAAAAACAATTTTAAAACAGGTTTTAGCTCTATTTCTGTATATAAATTATTTTTGTACCTTTGTAAAAACTAATTGCTTTACGCTTATGCACCTTGTCATCATCAACGGTCCAAATCTCAACTTACTGGGGAAACGTGAACCTGAAATTTATGGAGAGGACACGTTCGAGAGTTATTTCGAAACGCTCAAAACACGTTATCCCAATATCACATTATCATACTACCAATCGAATATAGAAGGTGAGCTTATTGATAAAATTCATGAAGTTGGCTTTACTGCCGATGGTATTATTTTGAATGCCGGCGGTTATACTCATACATCTGTCTCCATTGCCGATGCAGTTGCTGGTGTAAAAACACCAACTATAGAGGTGCATATTTCTAATGTATTCAAACGCGAAGATTTTCGTCATAAATCACTACTCTCTCCTGTTGTTAAAGGCACTATTGGAGGGTTTGGACTCGACTCTTACCGCTTAGCTATCGAATCTTTTTGGGCACACCGTTAAACGTTTTTACCTCTTCTCAGTCTAATAGACGTGTCACTGTAACACAGTTGACCGAATTTGAGTATTCACACAAACTTTTTTCTCCATGAAACATATTTTTTATACTCTCTTTACACTTGTTGTCTTCACAGTAAATTTACAAGCTGCTGCCATTCAAGGCAAAATTTTAGACCCTAATAACAAACCACTTGATTATGTCAACGTTGTTCTGTTTCATCAAACTAATAACACACTTACAGGAGGTGGTATTTCAGATATTGACGGTATTTTTACTATTGACAATGTTGGCAAAGGGACTTATCGTTTAGAAATCTCTTTTGTTGGATATAAAAAGTACACAAAACAGATTATTATCAAATCTGCTGACGATAAAATAACCGTTGGATCTATCAAATTGGAAGAAGACGCTCATGCTTTAGCTGAAGTAGAAGTTGTAGCCCAAGGCTCCCAAGTACGATTCGATATTGATAAAAAAGTGTTTCATGTTGACCAAAACATTGCTGCAGCAGGAGCTTCAGCAAGTGAAGTGTTAGAAAATATTCCATCGGTACAAGTAGATAATGACGGTAATATTTCACTAAGAAATAACAGCAATGTTGAAATTTGGAT
>JARKSE010000144.1 GCA_029974315.1 Paludibacteraceae bacterium
TTGCCTGAAAGCGTAAATGATGTTTTAAGTGTTTTTTGTTTTGACATAATTAATTTGTTTTGGTTATTTAGTTTTCATCGCCTCGATTTGACGTTCCAATTCGTAAATTTTACGTTGCAAATCGGGCAATTGTTTTTGAATTACAGACAAACGACGAAACGTTCCCACCGGCATAGCTGGATAACCTTGCCAAATTTGTCCCCCCTCTTTAATGTGGCTAGAAACACCTGTTTGTGCACCAAAAATTGAGCCATCGGCAATGTTGAGATGTCCTGCCACGCCCACTTGACCAGCCAACACACAGCGCTTACCAATTTTTGTAGAACCAGCTATACCGGTTTGTGCAGCCAAAGCAGAATCTTCACCTATTTCTACATTGTGGGCTACTTGAATTAAATTATCTATTTTTACCCCACGATGAATTACCGTAGAGCCCATTGTGGCACAGTCAATCGTAGTATTTGCTCCAACTTCTACATCGTCCTCCAACACCACATTGCCAATTTGTGGAATTTTATTATAACGACCTTGTTCGTCAGGTGCAAAACCAAAGCCATCGGCACCCAGTACTGCGCCAGAGTGAACGATACAGCGTTTACCAATTACACAATTTTCATAAACAGAAACGTGTGAATAGAGTACCGAATCGTCGCCAACCACTACGCCATCATCTAAAAATACATGCGGGTAAATTTTAACATTGTTACCAATTTTAACATTGTTACCCACTACGACATACGCTCCCAGATACACATTGTCGCCCCATTGCGCCGACTCTGATACAACAGCAGTTTCATGAACACCTGTTTTTTTAGGTTTCATAGAATCGACCAAAGTTAATAATTTAGCTAACGCTTGATAAGCGCTATCCACCTTAATTAACGTAGCAGAAATGGGTTGTTCAGGCACAAACGTACGATCGACCAACACAGCGTCAGCCTGTGTAGTATAAATAAAATGGGTGTATTTAGGATTGGATAAAAACGTAAGGGTACCAGGACGCCCCTCCTCTATTTTAGAAAGCTCACTAACTGTAATATCTTTATTCCCAACAACTTCTCCTTGAAGAAAGTCTGCAATTTGTTGTGCTGTAAAAGTCATTATCTCGTTGTAATTATGCGTTTAATGTAATTGTTTAGAAAAACGTTGTTTTTCTGATGACGCACTGTCGCACTG
>JARKSE010000146.1 GCA_029974315.1 Paludibacteraceae bacterium
TACTCAACGAAAATCAATACAAGGCTGTCACTTATACATATGGTCCATCGCTGGTTGTGGCTGGTGCCGGCTCAGGGAAAACACGTGTATTGACTTATAAAATTGCCTATTTATTACAAAACGGTTGGCATCCGAGCCAAATTTTAGCCCTAACCTTTACCAATAAAGCGGCCGCAGAGATGAAGGAACGTATCGCTAAATTGGTTGGTGAACAACGTGCTAAATATCTTTGGATGGGAACGTTTCACTCTATTTTTTCCAAAATTCTACGTTACGAAGCCCACCATCTTGGTTTCACTTCTAATTTTACCATATACGACTCAAGTGACTCCAAAAGTTTGATTCGTAGTTTGATTAAAGAGTTACAACTCAACGATAAATTTTACACGGTCAATAACATACAAAGTCGAATCTCGTTTGCTAAAAACAATTTAGTAACACCTGATATTTATGCGAATGATTCGGATGTAATGCGTTCAGATTTACATTCCCAAACGCCACGTTTTATAGAAATTTACCAACTCTATTGTCAACGTTGTCGTAATTCAAACGCTATGGATTTCGATGATTTACTACTCTACACCAATATTCTTTTTGAAAAAAATCCTCAAATTCTGAACATGTATCAAGAGCGATTTGATTACATTTTAGTAGATGAGTATCAAGATACTAATCGTGCGCAACATATCATTATCAGCAAGCTAGCAGCCAATCATCAGCGCATTTGCGTGGTAGGCGATGACGCACAAAGCATCTATTCGTTTCGGGGTGCCAACATCGACAACATGCTCATGTTTCAACGACAATACAAAGGGGCTAAACTATTTAAATTGGAACAAAACTACCGTTCTACTCAGCTACTTGTAAATGCAGCTAACTCTTTGATTATCAAAAATAAAAATCAAATTCGTAAACAGGTATTTTCAGATGGCGAACCAGGAAATGCTATTAAATTACTCTCTGCCTACAGTGATTATGATGAAGCTTTTGCGGTGACAACAGCTATGAAAGAAAGCATTAAAGATACTGGAGATGCTTACAACGATTATGCTATTTTATACCGAACCAATGCGCAATCACGTACATTAGAAGAGGCTTTGCGCAAACTCGCTATTCCGTATAAAATCTATGGCGGTTTGTCGTTTTACCAACGTAAAGAAGTTAAAGACATTCTAGCTTATTTACGATTGATAATCAATCCGAATGACGAAGAATCATTCAAACGTATAATAAATTATCCTACACGTGGTATTGGCGAAACAACGCAGCAGAAAATTTTAAATGCAGCTCATGCTTATAATGTTAGCCCTTTGGAAGTGATTACAAAACCAAGTGGTTTTGAGTTAAATGTAAACAAAGGAACCGCGAAAAAATTACAAGATTTTGGCAGTTTAATTGAACAGTTTAGAATTCTCAATGAAGATAAAGACGCCTACGTTGTAGCCGAACAAGTGGTTATAGCCTCGGGTATTATACAAGATATTTCGGTAGATAACACACCCGAAAAATTGAGCCGTAAAGAAAACGTACAAGAACTTTTGAGCGCCATCAATCAATTTTGCGAAGAAAAAGCAAATGTTGGCGATACAGAATTAAAGTTGGTCGATTTTTTATCAGAAGTGGCGTTACTTACCGATCAAGATAAAGAGAATGATGACGACAAAAATCGCGTAACGTTAATGACCGTACACGCAGCAAAAGGATTGGAATTCAAACACGTTTTTATCGTTGGACTTGAAGAAAATTTATTCCCGTCTAGCCTATGTGAAACCGAAAGAGAACTAGAAGAAGAGCGCCGTTTACTCTATGTAGCCCTTACACGTGCAAAAACAGATTGTGTAATCAGTTATGCTAAATCACGATTTAGAAACGGTCGAACTCAATTTTCAAATCCTAGCCGTTTTTTATATGATATTGACGAACAATATTTTCAAACACCCCACAATAAACAATACACAGAAATAGTACGGCCAGCTGCGCCTACATTTTCACACTTTGATACTCCACCAACGGTTGCTACACCGCAACGGTTAAAACGGATTGTACCAAATAATCAAAGTAGCAATATAGGAAATCACAATTATCCTTATAAAGCAGGTATGCATGTCCATCATCATGTATTTGGTAATGGTACAGTGATCTCTATTGAAGGAAGTGGTGATAATACAAAAGCATTTATACAATTCGAAGACCATGGCGAAAAACCATTGCTACTAAAGTATGCTAAACTGACAATAATAAAGTAATTTTAACGTTATAAATATCGATAAATTCACGCATATTTGAAAAAAAATCTCCTCATATTACTTTTACTTCTTTTGTGTGGTACACTTCCTGCAAAAAAAATATATTTACGTGGCTATGTTTTAGATGCACATAATCGTGGAATCGACCTAGCCAACGTGCAAGTAAAAGGAACAACACAAGGCACCGCTACGAACGAGCAGGGCTTTTATGAACTTCGCGTTGAAGCTACCGATACATTTCACGTCGTCTATTCTTGTGTTGGATATGAAACCCAAGAGCACGCTTTTCCCGCAACAGAAGACGTTATAAATACCACTAAAATATTATCTTCCACTTCGACACAATTAGAAAGTATTGAAGTAAGAGCGTTTCAACGTCAAACCAACACGATGCAAGGCGTTGACACCGAGCAATTTAGAATGATGCCCAACGTATCTGGAGGGAATATAGAGTCTATTTTATCGAGTTTTGCAGGCGTAAATTCTACCAACGAATTAAGTTCACAATATTCTGTACGTGGTGGTAGTTACGACGAAAATAGCGTTTATGTCAACAATATCGAAATTTACAGACCCTTATTAGTACGTGCGGGACAACAAGAGGGATTAAGTTTTATCAACCCTGATTTAGTAAGCAAAGTTCAGTTTTCCGCAGGTGGTTTTGGTGCCAAATATGGAGATAAAATGTCCTCTGTTTTAGACGTTACTTACAAAAAACCTGAACAGTTTGAAAGCTCAATTTCTTTGAGTTTACTTGGTGCTTCTGCTTATTTAGGGTCTGCATCTAAAAACTTCACGCAAGTACACGGCATTCGCTATAAAACTTCGTCGTATCTACTAGGAACACTCGACACACAAGGTGAATATTCTCCCTCTTTTGTCGATTACCAAACTTATCTCACATTTAAATTTAACGAACAATGGGACGCTTCATTTCTTGGTAATTTCTCACAAAACTATTATCGTTTTACTCCTATTGAACGAGAAACGTCATTTGGGACTTTGCAGATGAATCGTAATTTTAAAGTCTTTTTTGAGGGCATGGAAAAAGACATCTTCAGAACTTATTTTGGAGCGTTTACCGTAAATTATCAGCCACACAAACAACTTACATTGAGTTTAATGACATCCACGTATAACACTAACGAGCAAGAAACGTACGATATTACTGGACAATATTGGCTGTCGGACTTAGACATAAACAACACGGGACGCACTAATAATCAAGGCGTTGGAACGTATCACGAACATGCTCGTAACCGTCTATCGGCTACTGTTGTCAACATTTCACACTTAGGAGATTTTAAATTTGCCAACCATCACATGCAGTGGGGTGTAGGTGTTCAACAGGAAATTATTTTAGATCGCATACGCGAATGGGAATTTAGAGATTCTGCTGGTTATTCACTGCCCTACAATCCAGAAAAGGTAGAACTCATTTATAATCTCGCTGCTAAAACTGATTTAAGTACAACACGCTTTA
>JARKSE010000150.1 GCA_029974315.1 Paludibacteraceae bacterium
TAACGTTTTATTTACGCAACAAATATACAACATATCGTATGTTATTTTCATTTAACGCTCAGCGTTTTAGTGTTACTCTCAGTAAATGAATCATATACAAGCAAAGTGTAAGTTAAAAGTATCTGTATATACGCATGCTTCTGTATAGATATGCGTAAAGATCTACTTCGTACAAATGTATCTCTTTTTTTTTAAAAGTAACACGTTTTACAAGAAAAAAATCGCCTATTTTAACTGCATGATTACTAAAATCAACTTAAAAAAATAGAAGAGTTGTTGTTATGAAGTGGTTTTTCGCTGAAAATCGTTATCTTTGTAGTTCTGTTTAAACAGAATTGTTTGAAAACAAAACTCTAATAATAAATGACTTATGAAAAAATCTATTGTAATGGCTACGACAGCATTAGTTCTGGCGAGTTGTGGCGCCAACAAAGAAACCCTTACCACACCAGCAATTGACGATTTTAACTACACGGTAGAGCAGTTTGCCGACATGCAAATTCTTCGCTATCGTGTTCCTGAAATTGAACAACTTTCGTTGCAACAACAAGAGCTGCTGTACTATCTAACTGAAGCTGCGTTGCAAGGTCGCGATATTTTGTTCGACCAAAATGGGAAATATAATTTAGCTATCCGTCAGCTGTTGGAGGCTATTTACACCGACCCTAACCAAGATAAAGCCAGCGCCGATTTTAAAGCGTTGGAATTGTATTTGAAACGCGTGTGGGTGTCCAATGGTATTCATCATCACTATGGTGGCGATAAATTTGTGCCTGCATTTTCACAAACCTATTTTGAAACAGCGGTAAAGGCGTTGCCTGTCGAACAATTACCTTTGCGTGAGGGCGAAACGGTAGAGACGTTGTTGGCTACGTTGGTGCCTGTTATTTTCGATCCTGCGGTTGATGCCAAACGTGTAAATCAAGCTGCTGGTGAAGATTTGGTACTTACGTCGGCTTGCAACTACTACGATGGTGTAACCCAAGTAGAAGTGGAAGATTTTTATGCTAAAATGAAACAGCCCAATGACCCTATGCCAATTTCGTACGGGTTGAATAGTAAATTGGTGAAAAAAGATGGTGTCATCTACGAAGATGTGTACAAAGTGGGCGGTTTGTATTCTGCTGCACTCGAAAAAGTGGTCTATTGGCTCGAAAAAGCAAAAGCGGTAGCTGAAAATGACCAACAGCGTGAGGTGATTCAAAAATTGATTGAGTTCAACCAAACAGGACATTTAAAAACATTTGACGAATACGCTATTTTGTGGGTAAAAGATACAGCATCGACTATCGACTTTGTAACTGGATTTACTGAAACATATGGCGATCCGCTTGGAATGAAAGCTAGCTGGGAAGCACTGATTAACTTCAAAAATGTTGAGGCTACAAAACGCACGACTATCATCAGCGACAATGCACAATGGTTTGAAGATCATTCGCCAATAGCAGAAGAGTTCAAAAAAGAGGAGGTAAAAGGCGTTACGGCAAAAGTGATTACGGCAGCTATGCTTGGTGGCGATTGCTATCCCACTACGCCTATTGGTATAAACTTGCCCAATGCTAACTGGATTCGTGCAGCTCACGGTTCAAAATCGGTGACGATTGAAAACATTACTGAAGCGTATGATCAAGCATCGCATGGTAATGGATTTCTCGAAGAATTTGCGTGGAGTCCGAACGAAATTGCTCTGATGGATGCCTACAAAAGCCAAACCGACAATTTGCACACCGATTTGCACGAATGTCTTGGACACGGTTCGGGAAAATTGTTGCCCGGAGTTGACCCCGATGCGCTTAAAGCTTACGGCGCAGTTATTGAAGAGACGCGTGCCGATCTGTTTGGACTCTATTTTATGGCTGATCCCAAAATGGTTGAACTTGGCTTGTTGCCCAACGATTCTGCCTATAAAGCACAATATTACAGTTACTTTATGAATGGTTTAATGACGCAATTGACGCGTGTTGAACTCGGAAAAAACATTGAACAGTCGCACATGCGAAACCGTCAACTCATTACTAAATGGGTGTATCACAAATCGCAAACCGATGGCGACCGTGCTGTGGAAATACGTGAACGCGATGGCAAACAATTTGTTGTAATCAATGACTATAAGTTGCTGCAAAAGCATTTGGGCGAACTTTTGGCTGAAATTCAACGCATTAAATCGACAGGCGACTACAAAGCAGCACAAAATATAGTAGAAACTTATGCCGTGAAAGTAGATTTAGATTTGCACAAAGAGATTTTAGAACGTTATGCCAAACTAAACATTGCGCCTTACAAAGGTTTTGTAAATCCGGTGTATAAAGCGTCGTTTGATAAGAATGGTAAATTTACAGGTCTTTCTCTTAACTATACCGAAGGTTATGCCGAGCAACATTTGCGTTATTCACGTGATTATTCGCCACTGACTGTTAAAAAATAATGTTGTTATATCACCAAAAATCATAAAAATGTTTTCAGGAATTGTAGAAGAAGCGGCTGTAGTAACAGCGCTGCACAAAGAACATGAGAATTTGCACATCACGATGCATTGCTCATTTACCAACGAGTTAAAAATTGACCAAAGTATAGCACATAACGGTGTTTGCTTAACCGTAGTGGCTATTGATGGCGATGAATATACTGTGACGGCCATTAAAGAGACGCTCGAGCGATCCAATTTAGGCAAACTAAAAGTGGGCAGTAAAGTGAATCTTGAACGTAGTATGCTGATGAATGGTCGCCTTGACGGACATATCGTGCAAGGACACGTAGATCAAACGGCTGTGTGTACCGAAGTGCGTAATGCTGACGGTAGTTACTATTTCCGTTTTGAATACGACAGTACACCCGAAATGCGTAAACGTGGTTATCTCACAGTAGATAAAGGTTCGGTTACGGTTAATGGCGTGAGCCTTACGGTGTGTACTCCAACCGATAATAGTTTCGAAGTGGCTATTATTCCTTACACATTTGAACACACCAATTTTTCACAAATAGAAGTGGGTACTGTGGTCAATTTGGAATTTGACATTATCGGAAAATACATTGCACGTATGCAGGCATAATGTTCTGCGAGAGCTAAAATTTTAACACGACACTTATGATCTGTTATTTTTCGGGTACGGGCAATTCCAAGTGGGTAGCCGAAACGGTTTCAATAGCTTTGACAGAATCGCTTGTACCTATGGCAGCTTACTATGGTGCAGATGCGCCGGTGCCAACGTTTGAACTGGGAGCTACTGAACGCATTGGGTTTGTATTCCCTATTCATTCGTGGGGTATTCCGCCGTTGGTAGTGCAGTTTATCGAAAAATTACAAATTTCAAACCATGCACAACCCTCTGTTTTTGTCATGTTTACTTGTGGCGATGAGTGTGGTCATGCCGATCGTCAAATGCACGATTTATTAGCCAAAAAAGGGTGGGCTACTCGTCACATCTATTCGGTTCAAATGCCCAATAATTACATTATGTTTCCGGGTTTTGATGTTGATGCCAAACCGCTCGAAGAGCAGAAAAAGGCAGATGCCAAACGCTTGCTTCCACAGTTAATAGAGAGCATAAAAAAAGATTTGCCGATAGCACATTATCACCGTGGTTCGTTGCCATATCTGAAATCGCGCCTTATCTATCCGCAATTTTGCAAACACATGATGACCAGTAAATCGTTTTGGGTGACCGATGCGTGTACAAGTTGTGCTTTATGTGCTAAATTGTGTCCCATTGGTACAATTGAATTAGTGAATGGGAAACCGACGTGGAAAGAGGATTGTACACAATGTTTATCGTGTATTCATCATTGTCCAACGCGTGCCATAGAGTATGGCAAAGTGACGCAGAAAAAAGGACGTTATGTTTATAAATAATGCTTAATTCTATGAAAAAATTACTTGCATCGTTGTTATTGTTTTTGTTTACGTTCGTAAGCGTGGCACAAGATATTCCTGAAAGTATATCGTACACGCAGATTTATGATTTTATCGATGAATTGGCTATAGACAAAGTGATTTCTGTTAATTCGGTGGTAAAGCCGTATAGTCGTAACTTTATTGCGCAAAAGTTGGTAGAGGCGCAAGCTAAAGATTCGTTATTGACGAAACGTCAAAAAGCCGATTTGAAATTTTTCTTGAACGATTACGCCTTGGAACGCGACACCATGCCAACTACCATTGTAAGTTGGACAGATAAAACAACGTTTAATCTTTCGTTGTTGCAGCCCGCATTTCACTACTATTCGCCGCAGTTTAAAGCCCGCATTACACCTATTTTGGGTATGGATATTTTGGCGAATAAAAAAGGTGTTATCACTAAACGTTGGTTTGGAGCAGAGTTTCAAGCGACTATTATGAACCATCTATCGGTGTATGGTAGTTACCGCGATCAATCATTCAATGGAACTTATTTGCGTGATAGTTATTTCCCAACGGGATATGATAAAATTGCAGGTGCTAAAATTACCCAACCGACTTTTTTGAACAATTTACCCGGCATAGAGTATAAAGAGGCCAACTACGGTGGCGATTATAGCGATATGCGTGGCGGTATTAAAGCCTATACGTCGTGGGGAAGCATTGGTTTAGTAAAAGATGTGATTACGTGGGGCGATAATTACAACGGTTCTAATATTATTTCGGGTAAAGCGCCGTCTTTTCCTATGGTGACGTTGAATTTGAAACCTTGCAAGTGGTTCGAATTGAATTATATACACGGTTGGTTAATTAGTAATGTGCTCGACAGTACAAATTATTATTTAGAAGATTATGATGACGGCGTTGTGCGCAAACATTACCGTCCAGCCAATAAGTTTTTGGCGGCTAATATGTTGACTTTTACGCCTATTCAAGGCTTGAATTTGTCGTTTGGTAACTCCATTATTTATGCAGAAAACAATGTGCAGGCAGCCTATTTTATTCCGATTGCCTACTATAAATCGATAGACCACTTGTTGACTAAAGGGCTGAAAACAGAAAATCAAAACTCGCAACTTTTCTTTAATGTGAGTTCACGAAACATCAAACATCTGCATTTGTACGGTTCTATGTATATCGACGAAATTAGTTGGGCACGTTTGAAGCCTTCGAATCCACAACAAAATCCGGTATCGTACAAAGTTGGTTTTAATGTGAGCAATTGGCCTCTGAAAAACATCTCGTTACAAGGCGAATTTACACGCAGCAATATTATCAACTATAAACACTCTATTCAAACGCTAACTTGGGCATCGAATAGTTACAATTTAGGTAGTTATTTGGGCGACAATTCACAAGATATTTATGTGGCCATCAACTATAAACCCATTCGTAGTTTGAATTTGAATTTGTCGTACACGAATGCTACAAAATATAACGATTACGAATACATACGCCGTCAAGTAGGTGAGGCTATTAGTCAAAAACCGTTTAACGAAAAGATTTGGCATAATGATTTAGTCGTTTTTAAGGCGATTTACGAAGTGGTGAATAACGCTTACGCCATTATCAACGTAGAGTGGAACAATGCAGAAGGTTATGATTTAACATCAACGCCTATAACGTCTGAAACACGCCTGACAAGCCAAGGAAATCTCGATAAATTTTCACCGAAATTTTATCAAGGTAAAAATTTAACCTGTACGGTGGGATTTAGCTTTGGATTTTGATAAGGTTTAGAGTGCATGCAGGAGTATAGATTAACCGATTTTTTGCCAACCACTAAAAAAGAGTTGGAACTTCGAGGCTGGGATAGTGTCGATGTGGTGCTTTTTTCGGGTGATGCTTATGTCGATCATCCGTCGTTTGGTACAGCAGTTATTGGTCGTGTACTCGAATCGGAAGGATTGCGCGTAGCTATCGTTCCTCAGCCCGATTGGCGTGGCGATCATCGTGACTTTACAAAAATGGGACGTCCGCGCCTCTTTTTTGCTATCTCTGCTGGTTGCATGGATTCTATGGTAAATCATTACACGGCTAATCGTCGGTTGCGCTCCAACGATGCCTATTCGCCCGATGGGAGAGCAGGTTTACGTCCCGACCGAACCACAATAGTTTATTCGCAAATTCTCAAAAAAATATATCCTGATGTGCCACTGGTGATTGGTGGAATTGAGGCAAGTTTACGCCGTTTTTCGCATTATGATTATTGGAGCGATAGTTATCACAAATCGATTTTGGTTGATACACAAGCAGACTTGTTAGTGTATGGCATGGGTGAACAGCCCATTCGTGCTTTGGTGCGTGCGTTGCAAACAGGAAAATCTGTCAAGGAGTGCCAAACAATTCCTCAAATGGCTTATAGGACTAACGATAAACCGTCGTACGAACATCAAATTATTTTGCACTCGCATGCTGTTTGTGCAAAAGATAAACGGGCATCGGCTGAAACATTTCGTATTATCGAAGAGGAGTCAAATAAACTAAATCAAGTGCATTTGGTGCAACCTGTTGATGGTACTTTTGTAGTGGTAAATCCGCCATCTGCACCGATGACTACTGCCGAGCTTGATGCAACACACGATTTACCATTTACTCGTTTGCCTCATCCGAAATATAAAGGGAAAAACATTCCTGCATTTGATATGATTCAGTTTTCGGTGAATATCCATCGTGGCTGTTTTGGTGGTTGTGCATTTTGTACTATTTCTATGCACCAAGGCAAGTTTGTGGTGTCGCGTAGCGAAGAGTCGGTACTTCGTGAAGTGCGTAAATTGTCGGAGGCACCAAACTATAAAGGTTATTTAAGTGATTTAGGAGGTCCATCGGCAAATATGTATGGTATGGCAGGCAAAAATCTGGATTTATGTGCTAAATGCAAACGTCCTTCTTGTGTTTCGCCTGTGGTTTGTCGTAATTTGAATACAGACCATCGTCCTTTGTTGAATTTGTATCGCCAAGTAGATGCCTTACCACACGTCAAAAAAAGTTTTGTTGGCAGTGGCGTACGATATGATTTATTGCTTCATAGTACCGATAACGAAGAGGTGAATAAAGGCAATAAGGAATACACGCATGAGTTGATTGCCCATCACGTTTCAGGGCGGCTTAAAGTGGCTCCAGAGCACACTAGTGAAAAAGTTTTGAATGTGATGCGTAAGCCAAGTTTTGAACAATTCAAAACGTTTAAACGCACATTTGACTGGATCAATAAGCGTGAATCGCTTAAGCAACAACTGATTCCCTATTTTATTTCAAGTCATCCCGGTTGCGAACCTCAAGATATGGCCGAATTGGCCGTAGAAACAAAACAGCTCAATTTTCAACTGGAGCAAGTGCAGGATTTTACGCCAACGCCAATGACGTTAGCAACTGAAATGTACTACACAGGACTGAATCCATATACCATGAAACCGGTTTATGTGGCACGTTCCCAGTCTGAAAAGCTCGCACAACGTCAATTTTTCTTTTGGTACAAACCTGAAGCTCGCAACCAAATTCAACGCGATTTAAAAAAGATGAATCGCTTAGATTTAGCGGATAAGCTGTTTAAAAAGTGAGTGGTGATTTGTCTCATTTGTAAATTGATTATCTTTGCAAACAAAATAATTATAATTTAAAAACTAACTCAAAAACAATTTTATTATGAACTCGACTGTTACAAAATTATGGTGCGAAACTACTGTAAATTCATTGATTGCGATTGTGTTATTTGGTGCTCTGTTAGGTGTGTTGTACTTAGCTGAACTATGGGTGCCAGCATTGGCAGGTAAACTTTTATTTTTTAACGATGCTGCTTTTTGTGTCGGAATTCCTGCAAGTATTATTGGTGTGGCGTATATTTTGAGTATTAAAAATCCCGAAAATTATACTGGTTTTTATTTGGGTGTGGCTTCATCGGCTTTATTGGGTATTCAATTCTATTTGAATGGATTATACGACTTAACTTTTCTCTATTTTGTCGTATTTATTCCTTTCCAAATCATGGCTATTTTGTCGTGGAAAAAAGGTTCAAAAACAGAGAAAAAAGACGATGTATTTGCTCCTGAGTTTTTAACTACCTCAACTATGTTGATTACTTTTGTAGCTTTTATTGGTATCATTGCTATAGATTATGTGTTTGCTACTTTTGTGATGTACGGCGATAGCTTATGTGAAAACGCAGTGGCTAAAATCATCAGTGGTTCTATGATTGCGTCCAGTGTATTAGCTAACTATTGGTTAATTTATAAGAAAAATGATTCTTGGCTTTACTGGTTGGTTTACAGCGTAGCAGGTATGTTGTTAGCTGTTGTAGTGACATCTAATATTTTCAGTTTAGTACTGTTTACCTTCTTCTTGGTTATTAATGCTATTGCTACTGTAGCATGGATTAAAGCAACACCTAAAGAAAAATATGGTTGGTTGAAGAAATAATTGATTAATTCATTGTTTGAATAATTGATTGGAAGTGGTAGACTTTAAATCTGAATTTCGATAAGCAATGATGCTGCGAACCAAACAGTTTGCATTGCGTATCATTCCATTATTATAATCGCATGAAACAACATTGGAAACCAGGGACTCTTATTTATCCACTACCAGCTATTTTGGTGTCGTGTGGCGGTTCCGAGGCGGAATATAATATGCTCACTGTGAGTTGGGTTGGTACTATTTGTACAAATCCTGCTATGTGTTATATCTCTGTTCGTCCAGAGCGTCATTCGTACGAAATTATTAAACGTACAGGGGAATTTGTCTTGAACCTGACCAACGAGGAGATGGCTTTTGCTACTGACTGGTGTGGTGTGAGAAGTGGAAAAGATTACAACAAGTTTGCTGAAATGAAATTAACACCACGCAAAGGTGAGCAAGTAAGTGCCCCTATCATTGTTGAATCTCCGCTTTCCATTGAGTGCCGTGTAAAGCAAATAATCCCTTTGGGAAGTCACGATATGTTCATTGCTGAAGTGGTGAATGTGCAGGCTGATAGTCGTTATATTGACCCCATTACAGATGAGTTTAAACTGTCTGATGCAAAATTGATTACTTATTCTCACGGACATTATTATAAATTGGGCGAAGAACTCGGTCGATTTGGTTTTAGTGTGCGTAAAAAAACAAAATAACTATGACTATACCATTTGTAAAAATGCATGGCATTGGCAATGATTATATTTATGTCAATTGTTTGCAACACACCTTAGAAAATCCTGAACATTTGGCGATAGCTTGGAGTAATCGTCATACAGGTATTGGCTCTGATGGTTTGGTGCTTATTTTATCGTCCGATACATGTGATTTTCGGATGCGTATATTCAATGCCGATGGTTCTGAAGCTGAAATGTGTGGTAACGCAGCGCGTTGCATAGGTAAGTACGTGTACGATTTTGGCTTGACTACGAAAACCACGTTAACCTTGGAAACGAAAGCAGGAGTTAGAGATTTAACACTCTTTGTAAATTCTAGTAATCAAGTAGATATTGTGACTGTTGATATGGGTGAACCAATTTTAGACGCTGCTCGTATTCCAGTTGATTTACCTCTCGATCGTGTGATTAATGAACAAATTTTTGTAAATGATGAGGCGTATGATATTACCTGTGTGTCGATGGGAAATCCGCATACGGTGATTTTTACAAATGCTATTGCACAGTTGGATTTACCGCGTCAAGGCGCTGCCATTGAAACAGATGAACTGTTTCCTAATAGAACTAATGTGGAATTTGTTGAAGTGCTTAACACTACTCACTTGCGTATGCGTGTGTGGGAGCGTGGTTCTGGTGAAACGTTAGCGTGTGGTACGGGTGCTTGTGCGGTGCTTGTGGCTGCTGTGTTAAATCACTTGTCGGAGCGTAAAGCAACCATTTCATTATTGGGTGGCGATTTAGAGGTTGTTTGGGACGAGACTTCTAATCACGTATTTTTAACAGGCCCGGCAACAACTATTTTTAAAGGAGAAATAACTATAAATTAAATAGACATATGAAAAGAGATTCACTCATTTTTGATATTATTAAGCGTGAGCGTGAACGCCAAACAAAAGGTATTGAACTTATTGCATCTGAAAATTTTGTTAGCGATGACGTTCTTGAAGCTATGGGTTCTGTTTTGACTAATAAATATGCCGAAGGCTATCCTGGGAAACGTTATTATGGTGGTTGTGAGGTGGTTGATGAGGCAGAGCAGTTAGCTATTGATCGATTGTGCCAACTGTTTGGTGCTAAATGGGCGAATGTTCAGCCACACTCGGGGGCACAAGCCAATATGGCTGTATTTTTTGCTTGTTTAGATCATGGCGATAAGTTTTTAGGCTTAAGTCTCTCACATGGTGGGCATTTAACACATGGTTCACCAGTCAATTTTTCAGGATTGAATTATACCGCACTCGAATATAATGTAAAAGAAGCAGATGGGCGTGTGGATTACAACCAGTTGGAACAAGTTGCTTTAACTGAAAAACCAAAATTAATTATTGCAGGAGCATCTGCGTATAGCCGTGATTGGGACTATGAGCGTATTCGTAAAGTAGCCGATAAAATTGGAGCTATTTTTATGGTCGATATGGCACATCCTGCTGGCTTAATTGCTGCTGGCTTACTCCGTAATCCTGTTAAATATGCACACATTGTAACTTCTACTACGCATAAAACATTGCGTGGCCCACGTGGTGGTATTATTCTTATGGGCGAAGATTTTCCAAATCCATGGGGCAAAACAACGCCTAAGGGTGAAGTGAAAATGATGTCGGCCTTGTTGGATTCAGCTATTTTTCCAGGCATACAAGGTGGTCCATTGGAGCATGTTATTGCAGCTAAAGCTGTCGCTTTTGGTGAGGCATTACAACCAGAATTTAAACTGTACCAAAAACAAGTACAGTTAAACGCCGCTGCTATGGCTAAAGCATTTATGGATAAAGGTTACAAAATTATTTCAGATGGAACGGACAATCACTCTATGTTAGTAGATTTACGTACCAAATTTCCAGATTTAACTGGTAAAGTAGCTGAACAAGCGTTGGTAAATGCCGATATTACCACCAATAAAAACATGGTACCGTTTGATAGTCGCTCACCATTTCAAACATCAGGTTTACGATTTGGTACGCCAGCCATCACTACGCGTGGTTTGAAAGAGCAAGATATGGTGAAAATTGTCGATTTAATTGACCGTGTCTTATCAGCACCAGAAGACGACCACGTGATAGCTAAAGTACGTGCAGAAGTAAATACAATGATGTCAAAATATCCTCTGTTTGCTTGGTAACATTTGATTACTTGTAAAATATTTAAATAAATGTCGCAGACTATTTTGCGGCATTTGTTATTTTTGCCATATAGGCTTATTATTGGGTAAATATGAGAGATTTTTATTAAATTTGCGCATTAAAATTGAACGATGAGATGTTAGAAACCGTTTTCAATCTTCCAGACAATCTTGATACCGCTGTATTTTACGGCGTGAATAACGCTAATATGCGTTTAATAAAAGACCTCCATCCAAGTGTGAAACTTATGGGGCGCGGGCATGTGTTGAAAATGGTTGGTTCAGATGCTGATGTTTCGGCTTTGACTAATGTGTTACACGCATTAGCTGATTTTTGTGTAAAACACAACATATTAACAGAGCAGCATATCATTGATATCGTAAAAGGGGAGAAGCCTGTTGAAATCAAACATGATCATCTCATTGTGCATGGTGTTGGTGGTAAATCTATTGTGGCACGCACAGCAAATCAGCAAAAACTGATGAAATATTACGACACGAATGATTTACTGTTTGCTATTGGGCCAGCGGGTTCTGGTAAAACTTATACTGCTATTGCGTTGGCGGTACGCTCTCTAAAAAATCGTGAAGTGCGAAAAATTATTTTGAGCCGTCCTGCGGTGGAAGCAGGTGAGAAATTAGGATTTCTACCCGGCGATATGAAAGAAAAAATTGATCCTTATTTACAACCACTTTACGATGCACTGCAAGATATGCTGCCAGCAGCTAAGTTGGCCGATTATCTGGCGAATGGAACAATCCAAATTGCTCCATTGGCTTTTATGCGTGGACGTACCTTGAACGATGCGGTGATAATTTTAGATGAGGCACAAAATACGTCAGTGCAACAGATTAAAATGTTTTTAACACGTATGGGTTTGAATGCCAAAATGATTATCACGGGCGATATGACACAAATTGATTTGCCAATATCACAAAAATCGGGTTTGAAAGATGCTTTAGAAGTGCTCAAAGATGTCAAAGGAATTGCTTGTATAGAGTTTAATCAAAAAGATATTGTCCGCCATAAATTGGTACAACGTATAGTAGAAGCTTACGAAAATCGTCATAAAATGATTGATAACAACGCTAAATAAAATAAAAACATGACTTCACAATCTCAAAAACGAACAAAATTTGGTAGTAAATTTGGTGTAGTGGCAGCAGCGGCTGGTTCAGCCGTTGGACTTGGTAATATTTGGAAATTCCCTTATGAAGCAGGTCAAAACGGAGGTGCTGCATTTTTGTTAGTTTATATTTGTTGTGTGTTTTTACTTGGTATTCCCGTTATGGTATCTGAATTTGCCATTGGTCGTCGAGCGCATGCTAATGTGTCGGGGGCGTTTCGGAAACTTACGGGAAATAATCGCTGGATAGGCGTTGGAGTTTTGGGCGCATTGACGGCATTTTTAATTCTATCATTTTATTTTGTAGTGGCAGGCTGGAGTTTAGAATATGTCGCTCAAGCAGTGTCTAATAACTTTGTAGGTAAAACACCGACAGATTTGTCAGTGGCCTTTACTGATTTCACTTCCGACACGTATCGACCGCTATTTTGGACTGCTATTTTTGTATTACTCACAGCACTTGTACTTTTAGCGGGTGTAGAAAAAGGTATTGAACGCTATTCGAAGTTGTTAATGCCTTTTTTAGCTGTTATTTTAATTTTGCTTTCTATTCGGTCGGTTACTATGCCCAATGGTATAGAAGGTTTAACGTTTCTATTTAAGCCTGATTTCTCAAAAATCACTCCGCAAGTTATACTCAGCGCTTTGGGGCAAGCATTTTTTTCACTTAGTTTGGGTATGGGGTGTATGATTACGTATGGCTCGTATATGCGCAAGAGTAATAATTTAGTACAAACAGCAGTGCAAGTTACTATTATTGATACGTTGGTGGCAATATTGGCAGGTGTTGCTATTTTTCCAGCGGTTTTTTCGTTAGGAATTAATCCTGCACAAGGACCAGAATTGGTATTTGTTACACTTCCTGGAGTATTCACGCATATGCCTGGAGGGTATATATTCGCCATTTTATTTTTTATGTTATTGGCCATTGCTGCTATCACATCTACAATATCGTTGCAAGAGGTTATAGTAGCTTATATTTCAGAAGAGTTTCATCTTTCACGTAAAAAAGTTATTGCAGTATCGTCATTGTTATTGATGGTGGGTGGCGTGCTTGCTTCGTTGTCGTTAGGACCACATTCCAATTTGGTGATTAACGGAAAACCACTTTTTGAACTGCTTGACTTTGTAACATCGAAACTCTTTTTACCATTTGGCGGATTTTTAATTGCTTTATTCGTGGGGTGGTTTTATAAAGCAGAGTATATGCGCGATGAAATCAGTAATGGGGGCAAGCTTAATACAAGTTTCTTTCCTGTTTATCGCTTCTTAATACGTTACTTCGTACCTCTGGCTATTTTGCTTATTTTTTGTAATGAATTGGGTTTGTTGCCTTTTTAAGTGAGCTGTTTGTTATGTGTGGTGTAATTTTTTACGAGGTGTAAGGGTTAAAACTGCTTGCTTTCTTTGTTTTTCTTACTTTTTTATTTATTTTTGTGAGTTGATAGTATATTTTGTGAATTCGTTTAGTTTTTACAAAATCTGTTGTTTTATTTAGTTGTTTATCAATCTTTTGAAGATAAGATTGGTGTGCGATCACTTGTTTTTAGTGTAAAAGATAATAAAATTACTTGTACTTTATGGAAGAATCGAGACCTCGGATTGCTGTTATGGGTGGTGGAAGCTGGGCTACAGCTATAGCAAAAATTTTATTAGAACATCAGCCGCAAATCAATTGGTATATGCGCCGTCAGGATCAAATTGACGAGTTTAAGCGCATAAATCGTAATCCGTCTTATATCTCAAGTATTGTTTTTGATACCAATCGTATCACTTTTACATCTAAAATTAACCAAGTAGTTAAAAACTCAGATATTTTAGTTTTTGCCATACCTTCACCCTTCCTTAAACAACATCTCAAAAAGTTGCGTTTGCGCCTCGATAGTAAAATAATTGTCTCCGCTATCAAAGGAATTGTACCAGACGATAATTTAGTTGTTTCTGAATATTTTCATCAAGTTTACAATGTGCCTTTAGAACAGATTGCAGTATTAAGCGGTCCTTGCCATGCCGAAGAGGTGGCATTGGGGCGTACGTCTTATTTAACAGTAGCTTGTAAAGATCGTGATAGAGCACGTGAACTGTCGAATCTGTTTCGTAATCGATTTGTACAAACTTACACGAGCGACGACATTTATGGCATAGAGTATGCATCGGTGATGAAAAATATTTACGCTATAGCAGTTGGTATTTGTCACGGATTGAAATATGGCGATAACTTTCAGGCTGTATTGGTTTCTAATGCTATTCAGGAAATGAATCGTTTTTGCAATGCAGTTTACCCATTTCATCGCAACTTGCAAGAGTCAGTTTACCTAGGTGATTTATTAGTGACGGCTTACTCAAAATTTAGTCGTAACCGAACCTTTGGAACAATGATAGGAAAGGGCTATTCTGTAAAAACAGCTCAGGTTGAAATGGAAATGATCGCTGAGGGGTACTATGGTACAAAATGTATTTATGAAATCAATGAAAAATATCAAGTAAATATGCCTATTTTGGACGCTGCGTATGCTATTTTGTATCAGCGCCGTTCGCCAGCATTAGTTATGCGTGAGTTATCAAGTAAGTTGCAATAAATCAAATAGATATAATATAAATTAACCTTAAATACAAAGATCATGAAAGCAAACATCACATTAAACATAGACAAAGTATTGGACTTTGTGTCTGCCGAAAAAATTATCGGCTATAAAAATGAAGTGAAAGCAGCCAATGAAACACTTCACAAAGGTACGGGCAAAGGAAGCGATTTCTTGGGTTGGCTACACCTGCCATCATCTATTGATGAAGCTCATTTGGCTGATATTGAAAATACGGCTGAAATTCTTCGCGGTCATTGCGAAGTGGTGGTGGTTATCGGAATTGGTGGTAGCTACTTGGGAGCAAAAGCTGTAATTGACGCTCTTTCAAGTAGTTTTGACTGGTTGCAAAAAGAACGAAAAAATCCGGTTATCGTTTATGCCGGACAAAATATCGGCGAAGATTATCTGTATGAACTTCAAGAATTGCTAAAAGACAAACGATTCGGTATTATCTCTATTTCCAAATCGGGTACCACAACCGAACCTGCTTTGGCTTTCCGTCTGTTAAAAACTCAATTAGAAGAACAGCAAGGTAAAGAAGAAGCCCAAAAGCTAATTGTTTGTGTTACAGATAAATCCAAAGGTGCTTTGCGGACTTTGGCTGACAAAGAAGGATTAAAATCTTTCGTTTTGGAAGACAGCGTAGGCGGACGTTACTCCGTGCTTACTTCGGTAGGCTTACTTCCGATTGCTGTTGCAGGTTTTGACATCCGTCAATTGGTGCAAGGTGCTCGCGAAATGGAAAAAATATGCGGATTGGATACTCCTTTTGAAGAAAATCCGGCAGCCCAATATGCGGCAGTACGCAACGAACTTTATCGCTCGGGCAAGAAAATTGAAATTCTTGTAAACTACCACCCCAAACTTCACTACGTTTCTGAATGGTGGAAACAGCTCTACGGCGAAAGCGAAGGAAAAGAAAACAAAGGTATTTACCCTGCTTCGGTTGATTTCACTACCGACCTTCACTCTATGGGACAATGGATTCAGGAAGGCGAACGGACTATCTTTGAAACGGTTATTTCCATAAAAGAACCTAATCACACCAAAAAAGTTCCATTCTCAGAAGCGAATTTGGATGGTCTTAACTTCCTTGCCGGAAAACGGGTAGATGAAGTAAATAAAATGGCTGAACTTGGCACTATGATTGCCCACGTGGACGGTGGTGTACCTAATATGAAAATTGAATTGCCCAAGTTGAACGAGTTTTATTTAGGTGAACTTATCTATTTCTTTGAAAAAGCGTGCGGAATCAGCGGTTACTTGCTTGGCGTAAATCCATTTGACCAACCCGGCGTAGAAGCATACAAGAAAAATATGTTTGCCCTGCTTGAAAAACCCGGATTTGAAGAAGAAACAAAAGCGATAAAAGCGCGTTTAAAATAATAGTGGTCGTATAGTTTTTACTAAAACCCCAATCGTACTATGAAAATAGGAATCTTAACTACCCAGCACGAGGAGGTTGAATACATTATAGAACAGCTGAAACAAAAAAACATCACTGAACGAGCTAATCGTGTGTTTTATGAAGGTGTTTTTGAAGGTGTCAATATTGTTGTAGCATTTTCTCATTGGGGAAAAGTGTCGGCAGCATTGACAACCTCTATTTTGTTGCAAGAGTTTAAGGTTGATCGTTTAGTATCGATGGGAAGTGCAAGTGCCGTAGTTCCTGAACTCAATGTGGGCGATATAGTAGTGGCTCAACGTCTTTTTCAACATGATATGGATATGCGTCCTCTTTTTCGTCGCTATGAAATCCCATTACGTGGTGTAACATCGTTTGTAACTCCAGAAAACGAACTTCAAATAGCAACAGATGCAGTTCATAATTTCCTAAAACAAGCTAAAGATTTCCGTAAGGAGTTAGCTGAATACAATATTCTTGCGCCTAAATTGCAGCTGGGCGATATTGCGAGTGGCGATTTATATATTACTGGAGCAAGTCGTAAAGCAACAATAAATCGGAATTTGCCATCGGTGCTTTGTGCTGATATGGAAAGTGCGGCTATTGCGCATACGTGTGCTGATTTTCATATACCATGTATTGTGATTCGTACTATTGCCGAAGGTACAAATGAAGATGCAGACGTAGAATTAGAAGCACGCTTTAAAACTGAATTGGCTGTACAATATAACTTTTTTATTATACGGTCACTATTACAAATATTAGTTTGAAAATTGAAAAAAATATATTTAACCTTAATTATTAATTAAAAAATTATTTACTATGAATTACGTGATTTATGCGGTGCTCGCAGCGTCAATTTTGGCTTT
>JARKSE010000153.1 GCA_029974315.1 Paludibacteraceae bacterium
CACATCATCATCAAGATGTTCTTCCACGTAACGAGTTACGTTAATTGGGTTACCAACCGTAAAAAGTAGCGATGAACGATAACGGAAATAACTTCCATATTCAATGCCTATAGGTACGATATAAACCGGCATACGCCCAGCAATACGCTCGTTAGCTAATAGTGCAATGCGAAAAATACCCTTCACCAAAGGCAACAAACTATGTTTAGCACGATGTGTTCCTTCAGGCATAATGCAAAACGGTACTCTGTCGCATAGTACATCTACAGCACGCTCCATAATTTCATCATTCTTCGACAAATTACTGAACCCATCACGAATGCGCAAGATAGGCATAATTTTCAAGAATGTGAGAATTTTAGCGATGGTTGGATTTTTAAAAATATCGGCACGAGCCACAAACACCGTTGGTTTGTGATCCGCTACTAAAACCGCTAACGCATCTTGCAAAGCATTCGTATGATTAGGGGCAAAAATCAGGGCTCCATCAGTTGGAATTTTATTCAAATCAACATACTCATGACGTCGATACGCCAGAAAAAACGTAGCATCTACATAATAGCGCAAAAATGAATAGAGTTTATTATTATCCTGAATACGAGCCATAACGAAACACAAAAACGTTATTTTTTATGCCAATGTGAAAAAATGAACGCTACAGACAATCCAGAAATAATATGCCAAATACCCCACCAAGCCGTAATAAACAACATTCCTCCAATGGCTAAATCGGGTGGAAATATTTTAGGATTGAACAAAAGCACTAAACCTAAACCTGAATTCTGAATACCTGTTTCAATAGTCAATGTACGCCTGTCAGCATCGGGTAGTTTAAAAACAGTACCCATAGCAAAGCCTGTGGACAACGCCAAACCATTATGAATCAATACTAAAACAAATATAAAACCAATATATTTTACAAAGAGATCTACGTTATTACCAAAGGCTAATATCACCATCATGATAAAAAAGAGAATAGAAAAATATTGCATTGGCTTTTTAAGTTTTTGAGCTATTTTCGGCAAATAATGCGATACTAACATACCTATAACCAAAGGCAAACCCAACAAGAGAAATACCGTTTCAAACATTTGATAAATATCAATATGCAATTCGCGCAACGCACTGCCTGCTTCAGGATTTACAAAGTTGACGTACAAACCGCCCCAAATGGCAAAGTTGGCTGGTGTAAAAATGGGCGACACCAACGTGGTAATAGCAGTAAGCGTTACCGAAAGTTCCGTATTAGCTTTAGACAATTGC
>JARKSE010000004.1 GCA_029974315.1 Paludibacteraceae bacterium
AAATCTTTATTGCCGTTGTCAAACCAGAAACGCAACATATTACTGTTTGTATTGTGGAAAGGCTCAATTTTAAAGATGTGTGTTGTATGTTCTTCGTCAAAAGGAGCAAGTAGTCCAACCTTAGTTGTAGAGTCGCCCAAAATAATATACCCTGTTGTCTTTGTATTAGCTACTCTGTCAATTTGCTCACCTACAAAGGGCAGTAAAGTGTTGGGTTCTAAACCTACTCTATAAATAAATGGGCTACAGATTTCATAGTATGTAGTCCCATTAGCATCATGAGTATGCATCCAAATATGATTATTCAAAATGATACTGGTGTCAATTAGTTGTTTGAGAGTTGCAGTTCTATTTTCGGTATTCTCTCTATATACTGTAATAGGAACAACTTCCAATGAAACATCTACGACTAAATGCATTTCTCCATTGTTAGCCATTGCAATCATCTTTAAATCTGTCGGCTTAGTTAAAGTGTCAAGACTTGTAAAATATGCATAACAAATAGTGTCAAGTTTTTTTGTTCCTTGATAATTCCATAATGAGCCACGATAGTTTGCTGATTTTAATATTAACTCTTTTATGTCTGGTAGAGTATGATGATACAAGTATATGTAAGGAACGCCATTTATTACTTTCCCTTTTCCAGTACTGAAGTCCATAAGGTTTGCAGGTCCAGTAATTCTGCATTTAAATAAGTTTGAATGGTCTTGTAGATTGGTAACGTGCCATTCGTTAGAAATTGTTAACCGAAGTGTGTGTCCAAAGGCAATGTCAACATATACAGTTCCAAAGATTTCATCATCAGAAAATTTAGAAAATTGATTTGGCATGAAAGAATAAAACTGAAACCATGTAAAGTCTGTCTCATTGTCCATGATATAAATTAGGTCAGGAACAACAACAGACCAACCATGTCCGTGGACAAGTTTACATTTTACAAAACCTTCGTAGTCTGTTGAGCCTAATGGTTCAGTCCCACGCATGGTGTTATAGAGATTGTCTTTGTCTCCTTCTATTCTGTCGTAATGGTAGTTTGGTGTCGGCATATTAATCGCAGCTAACGGTAAGGCTTGGCGCTGGCCGGGCATTTGCCGCCGTCAGCCTGGATACAGCTTTAAAGATAATCAGAATTAGAAATGCTCAGCCCATGATCTTCCGCCCGGCTTGCGCCAAACCCCTGTAAGCCGCCGTAGTCTTTGTCAAGGCATGTTTGGCGGGCATGGTAGGCAATCTGCCACTGCAGCGTCCTGGATGGCCAATTGCAGGTCAGCTGCGGGCCGTGCAGCAGCTGCAAGTCCTGCGTCAACTTACGCAAAGCGCCAAACCAGGCAAGCAGCGTGCATAGAGCAAAATGGCATAAGCATAAAACGAACAAGAAAAGCGGTTGTCGCCTTGGCGCAAGCGTCAAGCCGTTAGGCAGTGTGTAAACTGTCGCTGTAAAAATGTTTCGGCAGCAAACTAAATTTCGGGTTGCGCAGTTTCAACCTGGTGAAACTTTAAAAAACTGGTTTCGAATTGTTGTCGGCGTATAAAAAGCAGTGATGGAAAGTATCGCACCGGGCAACACCATGTTGCTTTACAATAGCCGCCGCTTTTGCTTTGCAATAAAAATAGCATGCAAGATCAAGAAGTACAAAAAAAAATGTTTGCCATGGTTGCCCACTGGCAGCAAAGCGGATTATCCCAAAAAATGTTCTGTGAGCAAAACGGCATTCGGTATCATGTTTTTCACTACTGGTACAAGCGATTTCGGGATAGCCAGGCCATTAATAAAGAAGCTACATTTATCCCGCTACAAATAAAGCCATTACAAAATGTAAGTACTCATGCAGGTATTGAATTGCTGCTCACCGATGGAGGCAGGTTAGTTTTTCATCAGCCTGTGAGTGCCGGTTTTATCAAAGCAATTATCAGTTAGTTATGCTTCACCTTTCTGCTTATTGCAAATATTATTTGTACAGCGGCCAAACCGATATGCGTAAGGGTTTCGATAGCCTGAGCGGCATTGTAATGCAGCAGATGCAATTGAATGCACTGAGCGGTGATGTGTTTATTTTCATTAACAAGAAGCGCAACCAGGTTAAACTATTATTGTTTGAAGGCGATGGCTTTGCCATGTATTACAAGCGGCTTGAGAAAGGTACATATGAACTACCTGCAGCTGATCATAAAAACAGTAACATACTGGTAAGTAGCGATCAATTACAACTCATACTGCGTGGCATCTCGCTACAGCACGTGCACAGGCGAAAAAGATATCAACATTCGTATTAAAAACCGTGGATTACGCTATCCTGTAATACAAGCCTATACTGTGTTTGATTAGTTTTGAATTATTAATGCAGGCAGTACAGACAGATATTGATTATAAGCTTTTATACGAGCAGCAGCTAGCAGAAAATGAATCATTGAAAGCTACTGTTGCCATGCTTGTACATGAATTGCGACAGCTTAAGAAAATGGTTTTTGGCAGCAAGCATGAACGTTTTGTTGCCGTTGATGAAAACAAAGTAAATACCCAGTTAAGGCTTGACCTGGATGCAGAAACGATTGCGCAATGCAAGCTTACCGGTGCTGAAAAAATTGCATACATCCGAACCAAAACAGCGGTAACAGAGAACAAATCGAAGGCACATCCGGGTCGTATGAAGTTGCCTGAAAATATCCGCAGGGAAATTATTGTACTGCAACCCGATACCGATGTAAGCGGTCTTAAAAAGATAGGCGATGAAATAACTGAAATACTGGATTTTATACCTGGCGAATTATTTGTAAAGCAATACATCCGCCCAAAATATATACAACCTGCAAGCGAAATCAGCACCACGGTTATTACAGCATCCTTACCCGGCCGTATGATGGAAAAATGCAAGGCAGGTGAAGGATTGCTGGCACAGATACTGGTGGATAAATACATGGATCACCTTCCGCTGCACCGCCAGTTGCAACGCTTTGAAAGAGCAGGCGTAACCATTGCACAAAGCACTATAAACGACTGGGCGAAAAACAGCCTGTTTGCAATAACCACTTTGTACGAACTGCATAAAAATCAAACATTAAGCACCGGTTACCTCCATGCCGACGAAACAAAGCTGAAAGTGCTTGATGAAACAAAAAAAGGCACCACACATCCTGGTTATTACTGGGTATATCACAATAGCCAGGAAAAGCTGGTACTGTTCGATTACCGCAAGGGTCGCGGCCGCGAAGGTCCTGAAGAAATATTAAAAGATTTTACGGGCTTTCTGCAAACCGATGGTTACAGTGTTTATGATGCCTTTGATAATAAACCAGACATAACGCTGCTGCATTGCATGGCACATGCACGCCGTAAATTTAACGAGGCACAGCAAAGCGATAAAGCAAGAGCCGAACATGCGTTAACCATGTTCCAGCAATTGTATGCCGTAGAGCGTAGGATAAAAGATAATACCCTAACGGGTGAAGACTTGCTGCAATTACGGCAAAAGGAAGCCGTACCCATACTAAAAGCGTTGAAAGAATGGATGACCATTCAATATCCAAAGGTGTTACCAAAAAGCCATATTGGCAAGGCGATAGCTTATTGTTTGCCGCGGTGGGAAAAGCTAAGCATTTATACCACCAATGCCATATTGAACATAGATAACAACCCGGTTGAAAACGCTATCCGTCCTGTAGCAATCGGGCGCAAAAATTACCTGTTTGCCGGCAGCCACGATGCAGCCCAGCGGGCGGCAATGATTTATTCCCTTTTTGCTACCTGTCGCCTTCACGGAATAAACCCATACGATTGGCTGAAGGATGTATTACAGCGTATGCATTTGTTCACCTCCCTCAATCTTGATCAACTACTTCCCCATAAATGGAAAAACCC
>JARKSE010000204.1 GCA_029974315.1 Paludibacteraceae bacterium
GGTACGTTAATGATTAATTTCATGGGACACGGCGGTTATAATGCTTGGACAAATGAAGATATTTTAACTACGGAACGTATCGAAAATATGTACAATGACAAATTGCCGCTATTTGTTACGGCAACATGTGATTTTAGCCGCTTTGATACGCCACGTCAGAGTGGTGGTGAAAAAGTATTTTTGAATCCACATGGTGGCGGTATCGCATTATATACAACAACTCGTACGGTGTATGCAGGTCCAAATTACTATTTGAATCGCGAATTTGTTAAAAATGTATTTGCTCGCGATGCTGCGGGTAACCGATTGCGTTTGGGCGATATTATGCGTAATTCAAAAAATGCACGTTCTGGCGATGCTAATAAAATGAACTTTACTCTATTAGGTGATCCTGCTTTACACTTGGCTTATCCTTCCACACATAAGGTTGTTACAGATAGTGTGAAGTTAGTTGATTTGGACCAACCAACTGATACCATTAGAGCGTTGAGTAAAGTACGTTTAGTTGGTCATCTTGAAGATAATAGCGGTTTGTCAGCTACTGATTTTAATGGTTTTGTGAATGTTACAGTATTTGATAAAAAGGAGACGATAAAAACTTTATCTAATGATATTACCGTTGATTCACTCAAAAAACCTTATATTTTTACAGACCGTACGAATGCGCTATTTGTAGGTTCTGCTCAAGTGACAAACGGGCGTTTTACAGTTGATTTTATTGTTCCTAAAGATATTCGTTACAATTACGGTGCTGGACGCATAGTCTATTATGCCGCCGACGAAACACAAAACTTTGAAGCGAATGGCTATTATGAAGATTTTATTATTGGTGGCGAAGATACGCTTGTAGTGTGGGAAAATCAAGGTCCTGATGTCGAAATTTATTTAAATTCTCCCGATTTTAAATCAGGTGACAAGGTAAATGAGTCGCCTCTATTTGTAGCCAATGTGTACGATGAATGCGGTATCAACGCTATTGGTAATGGCGTAGGGCACGATATTATTTTAAAATTAGATAACAATCCATTACTTGAAAAAACGCTCAATTTTTATTACACCACGGAAATGGGTAATTATCAGGGTGGTACGGTAAAATATCAACTATATGACTTAGAAGAGGGTAAACATCATATTTTCTTCCGTGTTTGGGATTTACAAAATAATTCCTCAACAGCAGAAATCGAGTTTATTGTGGAAAAAGGATTACAACCGGTAATATCTAATATGTATGCTTATCCTAATCCTGCTGTTAACGTAGCGAATTTTGTATATGTACACGATCGCCCAGAGCAACCGTTGAGTGTAAAAGCTTCAGTATATGATTTGGCGGGCTGTCTTGTTTATAGCAGTGATAAAACTGTCTTTACGTATGATAACCGCACTGAATTAGTTTGGGATTTTACTGGTTCTGTCCGTCCCGGAATCTATTTAGTGCGTATGGATGTGGCGGTTTCTGATGGGCAACAGGTAACAAAAATTTTAAAACTTATGATCAAAGGACAATAAGACGCATAGTTTTGCGTTTCCTTTCATAACTATAAATAGTAAATATAATTAGTAGTAATTTTATAACATTTGTATGAAAAAA
>JARKSE010000167.1 GCA_029974315.1 Paludibacteraceae bacterium
TATATGGGTTAGCATCAAAGGTTTTATAGCTGTCATCTTTGCAACTGACCAATAATAAAATAGTGCTTATGGCAATAATTAGAGTTCGTTTCATCTATTTCAAAAGAAAAAAGTAATTTATTTCTCGGAGTTTTTACCACCCAATCGGATTATATTGTATGTGGCTCCTATAAGAATATTAAACTGCGATTGTTTGAAATTCAAGTCGTTACCTTGCCACGTTTGGTTGTTGTGTGCAAATCCAGCACGCAGTGTTACGTTTTTTAGTAGAAAATCGAGTGTGAATTTTCCTTGAATGCCTTGTTTGTTATGAAAGGATGAAAAATGAGTGACTTTGTCTAAATCATTGGGGAGATTTTCGTAAATTTCATAGTAAGAGTGTCCCATTTCTGGAATAAACATACATCCTAAAACTGGCGTCATCAATTCATATTGAATATTCATGTGTAAACGTTCGGCTCGCACCTTGTAACGCATGATGGCTGATGCATACAAGGTGGTATTGAGGTCGCCAGAGCCCATGTTGTTCACGTTGCGACTATTGTATTTGAGTGCACCTTCTACATTTACAAATGCTCCAGTCATAATGGTTAAGTTGTGTAATGGTTGAAAATGGTAGTGACTTCCATATCCCAAAATCCCTCCAAAATAGTTGATAGATGCCGTTTTTGCAGGATTGTACGTGTCGCCGTAAGAGAGTTGTAGGCGCGTGTCCCACGATATTTTTTCGTTACAATTTTTATAAAAAGCACTTTCTGCTAAGTTCAAGGTCAAATTCAGTCCTGAATAGGTGGCTGGCGATAGGTAGCTATCATGCAGCGTCATATTCCCCACACCGATGGACCATGTATGATTGACAAATGGTTCTGATGCTTGCGCATACAACTTGGTGAGCCACAAACTCGAAATCATAAGAATTACTGTAAAAATGTGTCGCATAAGTCCTTATTTTTGTGTTGGAATTTCTATTAGTTTGAGATTAGCATCAAGTCCCCAAATGGTGTCTTGGTTTTGCAATTGAGGGTTTACTATGCTCAATGAACTATCCAAATTGGCATAGTGAATGCTAGCCATATCAATTAGTGAATTGAAAATTACCATCGACGACATTCTTTTTGATTTATTTTCCTGCAAGGCCGCAATTTTTTGAGGATGTAATCTTTTGTATTTATTTGAATACCAAACCATCATAGGAACATGATATTCGTATGCACTACCACTGTACGTTCCGTGTAAAAACATACGGCGATTATCGTCCAATAAATTTTCGCCATGGTCGCCTACATAGACTAAAATACATGATTTGCCTGTTTTTTCTAATGCCTCAATGGTGCTATCGAGAAAATAATCGGTATATAAAATCGCATTATCGTAGGAGTTAACTAATAATGTTTTTACTTCTGTCATTAGCGGCTGATTGTCCAGCTTTCCTGAAATATCTTCCCACTTACGCAGGTTATATTTGTCCAAAAAAGTCGTCACATCGGTTTCACTATTTAAATCGGGTTGAAACTGTGCAAATTCTTTTGGATAACGGCAATTATATTTGAAATGGCATCCTAACGAGTGTAATACGATAAATTGTCGTCCTTTTTCTTTGTCTAGCAGTGGTTGTAAATAATCTAATAGTTTGATGTCACGATTTTGGTGATTTGTGATATCAGCTGGCAAATAATGTGTGTAATCACATGAACTCGAAATTGGCATCAGTAATTTGTTACCAAAACTTTGGTTGGCAATCCATGCTGTGTGATAACCCGCTTCTTGGAATGCTTCTACAACAGATTTTTCCTTGTTGAACAAATCTGTTGTTTGTGGAGTTGCGCGTGATAAAATAAATGGAACCGATACGGTGGTTAAATTGGCAATAGCGTAAGTGCTATCAAAGGATATAAGATTCGTACGTTTACTGAGTCGCGGTGTGGTGTTACGTGCATAACCATTAATTCCAAAATTGCCGTAGCGCGCAGTTTCTCCTATTACCAGTACGACGATTTCTTTAGGGCGTTTTTTCTGTTTTTTTATTCCAAATGAGAATGATTCGAGTTGTTTCTTTTGGTTTTCGATGTCTTGGTTAATGACACCAATTTTGTAGGCATGCATTATTAAATTGAGTGGGAAAATCTTTTCACCAAAAGATAAATATTCAGTCCGTATTTTTTCATTGTGAATCGGAATTTCCAATGTATTTAGAAGCTGGTCGTTGGCTTTGTAAGCACCGCCAAATAACGCTAGAGACAGTAAAATGACATATATAATATAGCGTCGCACTTTGCTTGGGAATAAGTATGTATTATCCAATCGATGAAAAATGCTTTTCCAATAAAGTATAAATAATAAAAAAACAATCAGTATAAGAGGCCAAGCCGTTGACCAAAGTTCTACCGCTTCTCCCGTTTCTGATATTAAAATGGTATAAACAAAGAGTAGCGAAGTGGTTGCTTTGTTTATGATTAAATGTGTTAATTCAACCAAACCAATGATAAGCGTTACGCTGTGAAAAGCAAAAAACCAACGTGCTTTGAGAACGGTCGCAGGTATAAGAAAAATCAATATCGAACCAATGAGGTAACATAATCTCATCCAAAATGAACCTAAATCGATAGCCACAAAAGTAGCCACCAAGTTTGGTAATAATACCATGGTGGATAGTATAATTACAAACACCGATTGAGATGACAGTTGAATTTTATTTTTAGGTTGTATTGTAGACATTATCTAAAAATACTGAGGGTTGTATCTAATACATCTGTTTGTATATGTGCTCCATCAATGATAGAGTGATAAAAATAATCAGTTCTATAGCGTTGGCAACAATTTTTATGCGCAGCTGCAACAAAAGTAGGATATTTTTTCTTGTAAATATCTGAAAACCACACAAAAGATGCCGTTTCATGAAGCGCCTTTATTGATGGATCGGAGGCATGCAACCATTTACCATCTTCGCCTAATGCCTCGCCATGGTCAGACAGAAATAAAACGATGGCGTTTTTATGTTTTAGCGACGCGATTACTTGACTCAAGAAATGATCTGTGTATAAAATTGTGTTATCGTATGAATTCACAATAGCCATAGAGTCTGCACCTGAAATAACGCGTGATTCTACAATTGGTGTAAATAGTGAATCCATATCTGGTGTTTTTACAAAATGCGCGTTATACCACCAGTGTGAACCGATGCAATGTAATACGATTAGTTGCTTGT
>JARKSE010000168.1 GCA_029974315.1 Paludibacteraceae bacterium
TTCAACAGGAAATTATTTTAGATCGCATACGCGAATGGGAATTTAGAGATTCTGCTGGTTATTCACTGCCCTACAATCCAGAAAAGGTAGAACTCATTTATAATCTCGCTGCTAAAACTGATTTAAGTACAACACGCTTTACAAGTTATTTTGAAGAAACGTATAAAATAGCTTCTGATGCAGGTTTATGGACTGTAAATGGTGGTGTACGCGTTAACTATTGGTCGTTTAACAACGAGTGGCTTATAAGCCCGCGTCTTTCAGCTTCTTTTTTTCCAGATTGGGCTATTGATGTCAATTTTAGAATGGCTATCGGCTTATATCATCAAGCGCCTTTTTATAAAGAAATCAGGACAAAAACCACTGATTCTGAAGGAAATAGCACTATGGCATTAAATCCAAATATACAAGCACAACGCTCACTACATACTCTACTTGGTGCCGACTATTTCTTTAGATTGTGGAACCGACCATTTAAATTCACCATAGAAGGTTATTACAAACCTGGTGATCGTATCAATCCCTACTATGTAGATAATGTACGCATTCGTTATATTGGCGAAAATAATGCGATAGCACAAACGGCAGGAATTGATTTGAAATTATTTGGTGAATTTGTTCCCGGAACCGACTCGTGGATTTCATTTTCGTGGATGTATTCTAAAGAAAATATTTTAAATGATTCTTATCGAGTGTATAGCAATACAGGAAACTTATTAGGCACTGTTCATCCGGGCTATATTTCAAGGCCAAACGAACAACGTTATAACCTCTCCATATTTTTTCAAGATTATTTTCCAAACCATCCTGAATATAAAATATACCTAAAATTGGTATGGTCTGATGGATTACCATTTGGGCCACCTCATAGTGAGCGCTATCAAGCGGTATTGCGTACAAAAGCGTATAACCGTGTAGATATTGGAGCATCACGTGGTTTTTTGAAGGGACAAGATAAATTTATGGATAAACAAAACGTGATAAAAGCGCTTTGGCTCAATCTGGAACTGTTTAATCTCTTTAATATCAAGAATGTAAACTCTTATTATTGGGTTACAGATATTTACAATCAACAATTTGCAGTACCTAACTATCTTACTGGTTTTATGGTCAACTTCAAAGTATCCGTTGATTTCTAACAACTAAAAAAGCGACTCGGTAGAGTCGCTTTTTCTAAATTATATTGAAGTTGTCTTATTTCTTAAGAAATTCACAAACCTCTTTACGTCTTACAATCCCCCACGCCACAAAAGCGCCAAACACATAACCACCTAGCACCCAAAAGAACAGACAAAGGATACGCCATGGAGCCATCAATACCATATCTGACTGAAAATTAACAGCATGTTTATTTTGTGCTAATTGGGTTACTACATGGTCACGTTGTACCATCACTTCAAATAGTTGTTCGTGAAACAACTCTTTCTCTTTCTGTGCAAAAACAAATGTTCTTCCACCTTCTAACTCAATAGGTTTCAATTGTGAGAAATATTCATAATTAGCCAAACTGTCTAAACGTTTCACCTCGTGATTATACGCTTGAAGTTGGCCTTCAAGCCGTGATTTACCTTGTTGTGTTAAAAGCACAAAACTTGATTGATTATCAAAGTAAGTTTGTAAAGCTTCTTGAATCGGTTTAAAATTGGTAACCCCTCTAGCAGAAACACGTAAAAACAAACGATCGTTCATCACGACATACGTTGTATCTATTAAAAAATCAGGGTTATTATCTAAATCCACAAAATCTTGAACTTTATCACCTTTTACGTCAATACAATTAAATGTCTCAAATTTGCGAATTTTACTGGCTATAGATTCTGGCAAATGCAAATCCACCGCCAAATCTTTAGTGCGACAATGGGAATTTAAGCGAGCAATATGATCGAGTACCGCAGGTCGAGCTTCTTCTACAAATAAAATGGTTGATCCCCCTTTAAACATAGTACGAGCAGGAGTCGTAAAAAACCAACCTGCAAAAAAGGCCAAAATGATAAAGGCCAAAATCACCCAACTATTTTGTATCGAGAATCTCAATAAAAGTAACAACGATTTGCCTAAACGCTTTAGGCCACGCGCAAGTCCTCTAAAAATGAGATACATAAAATCCAACAAATTAATCTCTTTGTGTTCATTTTCCATAGTAAATAGGCTATTTAAAAATTAAGTGTACAAAAGTAACGTAAATTGTTCTATTAGGAAAGCTTTTCTTCGTCTTCTAGCGGAATATTCCAATATTCCTCCTCATCCGAACTCTCTTCTTCCCAAATTTTGACTATTTTTTGAGGTCCTTGATGTCTATATACAAACGCAAGCACAACCCCAATTATTGCCCCAAACAAATGTCCTTCCCACGATACAGTATCTGTTGGCTGCCAAGGAAATAGATGCCAAACCATGCTGCCATATAAAAATATAACTATAAATGAAATGGCCATAAGTGGTATATGATGGCGAATGAAGCCACTCACCAACAAGAAAAAAGCCAAAGCATAGATAACTCCACTAGCTCCAACATGGCAGCCTGCACGTCCACCAAGCCAAATACACACACCCACTAATAACCATTCGTAGAAAGCAATTTTAAGGGCAATGTTGTGATAAAAATAAAACAAGGAAACGGACAACACCCAAAACGACACTACATTATTTAATAAATGCTGCCACGAAGCATGCACAAAAATATGTGTAAAAATTCCTAGCAATCCTTTCCATGTGCGTGGCAAAATGCCACCAATTTCAGCATCAACATGAAACCACTGCATAAGCACAAACACAAATCCCATACTAAAAACGCACAGCGTGGGAATAAACAAAGCATAAAAAACACGTTGTTTAATTTTGTTCTCAGCCATACAAAGTTTGCAAAAGAGGTTTTAGATAGTGTCCTGTATAAGATTCTTGACAGGCAGCAATCACTTCAGGTGTACCTTCACAAACGACTTGTCCTCCGCCCTTTCCTCCTTCAGGACCAATATCAATAATATGATCGGCACATTTAATCACGTCCAAATTATGCTCGATGATAACAACCGTATGACCTTTTGCCAACAACGCATCAAAAGCTTTCAACAAGGTTTTTATATCGTGTGTATGTAATCCAGTAGTTGGTTCGTCAAAAATGAACATCATCGGTTGTAGTGTTTCATTCGCCAAAAAAGAGGCCAACTTAACACGCTGACTTTCGCCACCAGACAAAGTGTTAGACGATTGTCCCAGCTTCACATAACCGATACCTACATCTTGTAACGGTTTGAGACGTTTCACAATTCGTTTTTCAACTGAACCTTGATGTTCTGAGAAAAATTCAATAGCTTGATTGATAGTCATTTCAAGCACGTCGAAAATATTTTTTTCATGATACCGCACTTCGAGGATGTCGGATTTAAAACGTTTCCCATGACATGCTTCACACTCCAACTCCAAATCGGCCATAAATTGCATCGGGATAGTAACCGTACCTTCTCCTTGACACACTTCACAACGTCCTCCATCTTGATTAAACGAAAAATAAGTTGACGTAAAATTCATCTGTTTCGCCAAAGGCTGTTCTGAAAATAGTTTTCGAATATCGTCATACGCTTTGATATAGGTCACCGGATTGGAACGCGATGATTTGCCAATGGGACTTTGGTTCACAAACTCAACATCCGAAATAAGATGAAAACTGCCTTTCAAGCCTGCAAATGCTCCTGGCGAGACAACGGCAGCACCGCTTAACTGTTTTTTTAACCCCGCATAAAACACATCACGCACTAACGATGATTTACCTGAACCACTAACGCCAGTTACAACAGTCATAACGTTTAGTGGAAACTTTACATTTATATTTTTCAAATTATTGGCTATTGCACCAAGTACTTCAATATAATTTACCCATTTACGACGAGATAAAGGAAGTTCAATCTGCTCTTTTTGCAACAAATATTTTAATGTAAACGACTTTTCAATATGTTCTGGTGTAGCCTGTGCTGCTACACCACTCCACACTACCTCTCCTCCTAAGAGCCCAGCCAAAGGTCCCATATCTATGAGATAATCAGCTGCTTTTATAATATCGTTATCATGCTCAACAACGACTACCGTGTTACCTAATTCTTGTAATTGACGTAATACACGAATTAAGCGTTCCGTATCACGAGAATGCAAACCAATACTTGGTTCATCAAGAATATATAACGACCCTACCAATGCGCTACCTAATGACGTAGCCAAGTTAATACGCTGACTTTCGCCACCCGACAATGTGTTGGATTGACGATTAAGCGTAAGATAACCCAAACCTACATCCACTAAAAACTGTAAACGATTAGTAATTTCAATCAACAAACGTTTAGCTACTTGTTGCTCGTGTTTGGTTAATTCTAATTTGGTGAAAAATGGTAATAATTCATCTATGGGCAACTCCACTAAATCGGTAATTGATTTGCCTGCAATCTTAACATATTGAGCCTCTCTACGTAAACGAGTACCGTGACATTCAGGGCAAGTAGTTTTTCCACGGTAACGCGCCAACATCACACGATACTGAATTTTATATTGTTGCGACCCAAGGAATTTAAAAAACTTATTTAGTCCCCCAAAATAACTATTACCTGTCCACAATAAATCCTTTTCTTCTTGTGATAGTTCAAAATAGGGTTTATGAATAGGGAATCCAAACTTATCAGCATTGTAAATGAGCTCCTTTTTCCATTCACTCATCACCTCACCTCGCCAGCAAACTACTGCATCCTCATATATTGACAACGATTGATTAGGAATAACTAAATTAGGGTCGATACCTATAATCTTACCATAACCTTCACATGTGGGACAAGCACCAAGCGGATTGTTAAAACTAAACATATAATCGCTCGGTTCATTAAACAGCATACCATCAGCTTCAAACGCATGGGAAAATTGACGTTTTATTAGCTTGTCGCCTTTTTGATAAACCACCAAACAAGTATCATGCCCTTCGAAAAAAGCTGTTTGAACAGAATCAGCCAAACGATTTTGTGTTTCTTTATCGTGTTTTACCACAACACGGTCAATCAACAAATGAATTTTATCATTTTTTTTCAGTAATGACGGTTGTGCCAATATATCAGCGATACGAAAATATTCCCCTTGCAACTCAACACGCGAAAAGCCTTGTTGCTGAAATAGTTCAAGTTGCTGAATGATTGTTCTATCTTCCGATATAGGGAAATTAGCTAACAAATAGACAGTCGTATTTTCTGATAATTTAATCATATAATCAACCACATCCGATACACTGTCTTTACGCACTTCCGTGCCAGAAATAGGTGAATATGTACGTCCTATACGAGCGAATAACAGTTTTAGATATTCATAAATTTCTGTAGATGTACCCACTGTAGAGCGTGGATTGTTGCTAATCACTTTTTGTTGGATAGCGATAGCTGGAGGAATTCCTTTGATGTAATCCACTTCGGGTTTATTCATGCGTCCCAAAAATTGGCGTACATAAGCTGATAAACTCTCTACATAACGACGCTGACCTTCGGCATACAACGCATCGAAAGCCAGCGATGATTTTCCGGAGCCCGAAAGTCCTGTAACAACTACTAATTTATTGCGAGGAATCTTAACGTCAACATGTTTCAAATTATGAACACGCGCATTTTTTATCTCTATAAAATCACTCATTCCTATTTTGAAATCGACTTAATTGTACCAAAATCAGTAAATTCTACCTTTGTATAAACACCATCAAATAATAGTGCTGGCAAACAAGCCACCACTCCAAATTGAGGCATTGTAATTGTTTTTTCGGCTAAAACTTTTGTACCGTCAGCTACTACAACTTCTGCTGAACCCGGGACATTGTAGTAAGGGCCACACATTTTTTTTGAATTGATAATCAGTGCTGGATCTGTTACCATGCTCGGTTTCACAGAAAGATAAACAGGACGACCTAATAAATTATCAGACTCAACTATACCAGCTACTGCCGACATACGAAAAACAACTTGATTGGAGAGTGCCTCGCGTGGTGTTACATAAAATTTACGAGAAACTGGTACAGCAATACGTTTACCTATAAATAATGCCATCAACTCAGCTTCTGTTTCGTCCAACTTTTGAAGCATCAGCGTAAGTGATACACCGTCTGGAAGTTCTTCATTATCACCTGATAACAAATTGGTACGACTTTCTCGAATATGATAAATTTGCTTGGCGGCCATTTCTGCCATCTTCGGGATAGAACTGGAAACCAAAGCCTCTTCTCCCAATTGAGCAAAATCAAAGCGAATAACGGTATCTACAGCAACCGGTTCACTCTTTTTAGAGCGATTTGGTTTTGTATGAGTACGTTGATTGATTGTTCGAATTACACCCTTACTATCTAATTCAACATTGAAAGCTGTAGTTTTTTTATTTATAGCAATATGATAGCATTTTGTATTATCTGGTTCTGTGCGATAAAAAACCCGAACACCTTGCAATTGCCAATCGGTTTTAGATTCAGTAATAAAATCTGTCATTCCCAAAAAGCGTTCTGTATATTTATAAAAAGGGCCCTGTTTTTCAATAACTTGTACAACATCCGCTTGCAACACCAAAGTTGTAAGTGGCAATTTATACATAATTCCATCAGAGCAAACATCGTCTTCCTGCACTAAGTTTACACTGGTTTGCGCAGACAGCATAGTGATAGAACTCCATAGAGCAACCCATATTATAACCTTTTTCTTCATAATTTTTTGCTTTAAAATTTTAGTAAAAACAAAAGTAACTGATTTTTTTCATATTTGAAGTAAGATGTAGCAGGATTTTCACGATCTGCAATTTGCCACATCTGACAAATAATTATATCTTTGCTCAATATTATAACATACGTGAATTTGCCTTACAAAAGGTATTTAAGATATGAAACAATCTGAACTTATAGAACAAATAAACCTTCTGCGCAAAGAAAAAAATGCAGTCATCATGGCGCATTACTATCAAGATGGCGCAATACAAGATATTGCTGATATGGTTGGTGATAGCTTGGCTTTAGCACAATGGGCTACTAAAACGCGTGCCGATATATTAGTGGTTTGTGGTGTTCATTTTATGGGCGAAACTGCTAAAATACTATCTCCTCACAAAAAAGTATTGGTACCCGATATGAATGCAGGCTGTTCGTTAGCGGATAGTTGTAGAGCAGAAGATTTTGAAGCTTTTATCAAACAACATCCTGATCATACAGTAATTTCGTACGTAAACACCACAGCAGCAGTAAAAGCGTTGACAGATGTAGTAGTAACATCAACCAATGCACGCCAAATTGTGGAGCAGTTCCCCAAAGATGCCAAAATTATTTTCGGTCCCGATCGCAACTTAGGTGATTATATCAATAAAATTAGCGGTCGCAACATGGTACTATGGAATGGTGCTTGCCACGTACACGAACAGTTTTCAGTAGAAAAACTCGTTGCATTAAAAAAACAACATTCTGAAGCTAAAGTATTAGCACACCCAGAATGTAAAAACACAGTATTGTTGTTGGCTGATCACATCGGTTCGACGCAAGCTCTGTTAAATTATGCAACCCAAAGTAACGACAAAACATTTTTGATTGCGACTGAAAGTGGTATTATACATGAAATGGTAAAACGAAATCCCAACAAAACATTTATTCCCGTGCCACCTGAAGAGAGTACTTGCGGATGCAATAATTGCCAATATATGCGTCTCAATACGTTGGAAAAAATCTACAATTGTTTGAAAAACGAGTCGCCTGAAATTTTAGTTGATGAGGAGATTCGTGTAAAAGCGGTCAAACCTATTTTAAAAATGCTTGAAATGACTAAATAACAGCTCTTATTACAAATAAAAAAGATGATTCTGTTGAATCATCTTTTCTATTATCTTTTATGTTTTATCAATAATGTTTGGTAAAACCATATACATTATGAATATGCAAAATACCAATAATTGGCGCATTATCAACCTCTTTTTCCACAACGGCTAATGTCGTAATTTTATAGCGATCCATAATTTCCAAAGCATCATTTACCATTAAAGAAGCTGAAATACGCTTAAAACCATGAGTCATAAAGTCGGCCGCCACCAAATTTTGGAAATCACTATATTTTTGAGCTGCACGACGAATATCACCATCAGTTATAATACCCGTAACTTTGCCTGATTTATCAGCAACCATTGTGATTCCAAGTCGCTTTAAACTTACTTCAGCTATCACATCTTTAAATGCAGTTGATTCGTTTACCATTGGCACCACATCTGTCATACAATCACGCACCTGAGTAAGCATACGGCGTCCTAATGCCCCTCCTGGATGATACAACGCAAAATTTTCGGGTTTGAAATTGCGTTTTTCCATCAAGCAAACAGTGAGCGCATCGCCCATAACTAAAGCTGCCGTCGTTGAGGTTGTTGGTGCTAAGCCTATATTACACGCTTCACGTTGCACGCCAACATCTAATACATAATCGGCTTGTTTAGCCAAAGTTGAATTCACATCGCCTGTGATTGCTATCAATGGACAAGCCATTTTTTTTACCGTTTGTACGACATGTAAAATCTCTTCCGACTCGCCGCTATTTGAAATTGCAATAACCACATCACCACGTGACACCACACCCAAATCGCCATGTAATGCCTCAGCAGCATTTATAAAAATAGCTTGTGTGCCTGTAGAAGCTAACGAAGCTGCAATTTTTTTACCAATGATACCTGTTTTACCAATACCTGTAATTACAACCTTGCCTTTATGCGCATAAATAAGTTCAACAATATGATTGATCTCATCACCAATACGATTTGCAACTCGTTGAATTTCATCTATTTCGACTTGAAAAACTTCCTTGCTACGCGCTACAAAATCCATACGTTATAAATTTTTAGTAATAGTATCAATAGCTTTTGCACGTTCTAAAATTGGTTTTAACGTGCTTAAACGTAACTGATTAGCGGCATCGGAAAATGCTTTATCAGGATCAGGATGTACTTCAGCGAATATGGCATCAACACCAACAGCCAAAGCTGCATTGATTAAATATGGCGCCATATCGCGATTGCCACCTGTTATAGTACCATTTCCAGAAGGTTTTTGTACCGAATGCGTTGCATCAAATACCACAGGATATCCAAATGTTCGCATTTCTACCAAGCCGGTCATATCAACCACCAAATTATTGTAACCAAAAGAAGAGCCACGTTCGCACAGCATCACGTTGTAGTTACCTACCGACTCCATTTTTTGAACGACTTGTTTCATGTCCCAAGGCGCCATAAATTGACCTTTCTTGACGTTTACAATCTTACCTGTGCGACCAGCCGCCAATAATAAGTCAGTTTGTCGTGATAGAAACGCAGGAATTTGTAGTGCATCAACCACTTCGGCCACAGAAGCACACTGCCAGCTTTCGTGTACGTCCGTAATTAGCGGCAAATCAAGCTCGGTTTTAACCTTTTGTAAAATACGTAAACCTTCATCTATTCCAACGCCACGCGGAGAGTTCAATGATGTGCGATTTGCTTTATCAAAGGAGGATTTGAATATCAAATTGATGTCTAAATCAAAACAAATTTGTTTTAGATTTTCAGCCACCTGCATTATCATACGCTCACTTTCGATGACACACGGACCAGCAATAAGCGTAAACGGACGTCCACTGCCTATTTCGAAACGATTTAATACTGAAACAGATTTAACTACTTTTGTTAAAAGCGCCATAATTAATCATTAGCACGATAAATCTCTATCCAGTCAACTAACATCGTACCTTCGCCACCTTTTTGTTTACTCGAAATGAACGAATTCAACATAGGGAAAAGTGGTTCAGTGGGAACACCTTCTGTTGTACGGAATACTTCCACATTGTTAACATACCAAATCAATTCTTTCGGTGTCCATTCTAAAGTGTAGATATAAAAATCACTAGTACGCAAGCCTTTTACTCTAGTAGAGGTGTATTTCTTTTCAAATTTAGTTGCCCAGTGTGTACCCACTTCAATATCTTTCCCATCGCATACACAAACATTTACATGTGGTAATTGACGAGCGCCGGTCAACCAAAAAGCATGTGTTAAATCTTTACCCACAAAACGCATTTTTGCACGAAACAACCCACCTTGTTGAGAAATAGACTGCGTTCCATGTAACACATCAGACGTATATTCAAACTGACGATTAACAAAACCACGCGTTTTATCCCAAGCTAAAGCTAATTTACGTTCTTTGCGGGTGTGAATGTTCAATTCACCTGCATAAACACTCACATTATTGCCTTCGTTATTCGCTTGTTTCTCATTAGTAAATGAGTGATTACCAACTAATTTATCATTAACATAGTTAAAACCACATTCCCAATTTGACGCATTCAACGTATTCCAATCAAAAGTATCAGAGAACGTTAATGTGTATTGACGCATGCGTGAAAATTTAGCAGAATTGGTTTTTTCGAAGAATTTAATATCCTCATTTTTTGACAATTCCGCATAACGTTTTTCTTCAATAAACTCAGGTGTTTTTTCCCAACGTTTAGGATCTGCCCAAAAATCGTTTTCTTTTTTAAATTCAGGGGTTGATATCTTTTGACGCAACTCTTCATAATTTTTGATGATGTATGAATTATGAAAACGCATGTAATTTTTATATTCTTTCGATTTTTCAAAATCACGTAAACGCTTTAAATCTGCAGACTTTTTAACTTCACTTTTTTTGCCTAAAAGTTCGTATTCTGGTGTAGCTTTAAAGGATAAATAATCTTTTAAAATTTGACTGTTAAGTGTTTCGTAGTACAACACAATGTTTTTATCGTTAGTTAAACGATTAAACTTGCGAGTGTCGTGATACTCTTTGGTATCTTTATATTTACGACTCATCAAGGTTTTTTTCTTTTCCTTGAAATCTGCTGATTTTACACGATGAAATAATTCGCGATATTCTGCCAATTCTTTCGATTGTTCTACACCTACATAACGTTTGTACTCAGCCATTAATGCGGCATGACGTGCCTCCATTTTAGCAGTACTCTGCATGCGTCCTAAAATTCGTTGCCAAAAAAGATTCATAATATTGATTTGAGTTTAAAGTTTTATCGAATTAATTTTTGTTTGTGTTGTTCATAATTTTTCCGCCTGCTCTGCTAACCATGCCGTACACTCCTCTGCTGATTGGCAAATATGCAAGCCGCTTTGACGAGCTTTGTAACCTAAACCTTCAGCCATCATACGATCAATTTGTTGTAACAAGCCTGAAAAATAATTATCAGAATTGACCAAAATAGTCTGTTTGTCATGGTAACCCACCATACCCGATGCTAACACATCAAACAGCTCATCCAAAGTACCAAATCCACCTGCTAAAACCACAAAAACATCGGCGTACTCTTTCATCAATTCTTTGCGTTCACTCATGGTTCCTACTTGAAATAACTGCGTGGGCAAAGCACTTTTTCTTCCTTTTTCTACAATTAAATCGGGAACTACACCGATGATATCGCCATCTAACTCGTGCGTCGCTTCAGCCACCGCATCCATCAACCCGCCAGTAGCACCGCCATATACCAATGTATGACCATTTTCTGCAATAAAACGCCCAATTGACCGTGCTTCTGTTTTAAAAGCATCACTTACATGAGGGCTCGAAGCGCAAAATACACAAATATTCATGAAATAATCGTCAGATAAACTAGATTAAGTTACCAATTAAACGTACAAATGTACACATTTGTACGTAATTTTCAAAAAAAAGAGTTAAAAACTACTTAAATTTCGCCAGAAAGAATTTTTGCATGCATTGCAGCGGCTGCTTTTCGCCCATCGCCCATCGCTAAAATAACTGTTGCACCACCACGTACAATATCGCCACCGGCAAAAATGATAGGAATTGAACTCTGCATGGTGTCGTCTGCCACTACAATCGTTCCTTTCGAAGAAACTTCGAGTCCTTTTACAGAGCTTGGCACTAACGGATTAGGTGAAACTCCCACGCTTACAATCACTTCATCTACATCAACCCACTCTTGCGCACCTTTAATTTCCACTGGTTTACGACGTCCAGAAGCGTCTGGCTCGCCAAGTGTCATTTTTTGAAGTAACATACCTGTTACGCGGCCTTTTTCATTACCACGATATTCAACAGGATTATGCAACGTTAAAAAATCAACACCTTCTTCTTTGGCATGTTTTACCTCTTCAAGACGAGCTGGCATCTCCTCTTCCGAGCGTCGATAAACAATCATTGCACGCTCAGCGCCAAGTCGGCGAGCTGTACGCACGGAGTCCATAGCCGTATTACCACCACCGATGACCGCCACATGTTTCCCTTTCAAAACAGGCGTATCGGCATCATCGTGGGCTGCTCCCATTAAGTTTACACGCGTTAAGTATTCGTTGGACGACATCACACCAATCAAATTTTCACCCTTAATATTCATAAAATTTGGCAAACCTGCTCCACTTGCTACGAACATTGCTCGGAAACCTTCTTCTTTTAAATCGTCGAAACTGATAGTTTTTCCAACGATGCAGTTTTTGACAAACTTTACACCCATTTTGGCTAGATTTTCAATTTCAACATCTACTATATAGTTTGGCAGACGAAACTCTGGAATTCCGTATTTCAACACACCTCCAATTTCATGAAGGGCTTCAAAAACAGTGACATCATAACCAAGTTTTGCCATATCGCCAGCAAACGACAACCCCGCAGGACCAGACCCAACTGCTGCCACTTTAATTCCGTTCGGCTGTGCTACTTCTGGCACGCTCATCAGCCCACTTTCACGCTCATAATCGGCTGCAAAACGCTCTAAATAACCGATAGCTACAGCAGGTTTATTCATTTTTAAGTGAATACATTTTGATTCACACTGTTTTTCTTGCGGACAAACACGTCCACATACGGCAGGTAGAGCCGAAGTCTCTTTTAACGTTTTCGCTGCTTCAAGCACTTCGCCTGCTTCAATGTGTTTAATAAATCGTGGAATGTCGATAGATACCGGACACCCTGTAACGCATTGTGGATTAGCACAATCAAGACAACGCTGAGCTTCCTGCATAGCTTGTTGCAAGGTTAACCCTTGATTTACCTCTTCGCTATTATGACAACGATAATCACTTGGCAATTCATTCATCTTAACGCGCTCTATAGCAGCACGTTCTTTTGCTGTTAGTGATTTTCGTAGCGTTTCACGCCAAGTTGTATTTCTTCCTTTTTCTTCCATGTTTTAGTTAACATTTTGCGTATAACACGCTTCTATTTTTCATTCTACGGGAAGCTGTTTTACCCGACTTAATTTTATTCCTGTTTTTTTGCCACTTGTTCTTCATCTCGATAAGCACCTAATCGCTTTATCATTTCGTCAAAATCAACTTGATGCGCATCAAACTCTGGTCCATCAACACAGACAAATTTGGTTTGCCCGCCCACCGTAACCCGACATGCACCACACATTCCCGTGCCATCAACCATAATAGTGTTTAGTGATGCCACTGTTGGAACGTCATATTTTTTTGTTAATTGCGCCACAAATTTCATCATTATGGCAGGTCCAATTGTTACACACAAATCAACTTTTTCACGTTGAATAACAGACTCTACACCTTCGGTAACTAAACCTTTTCGCCCATAAGAGCCATCATCGGTCATAACAATAACTTCATCAGAAAAAGCACGCATTTGCTCTTCTAAAATCACCAATTCTTTGGTACGAGCTGCCAACACAGTTATAACACGGTTACCTGCTTTTTTAAGCGCAGTTACAATAGGCAACAACGGTGCAACACCAACCCCACCACCAGCACACACAACAGTCCCGAAATTTTCGATATGAGTGGCTTTACCAAGTGGCCCAACCAAGTCAGTCACTTCGTCTCCCACATTTAACGAACACAATTTAGTAGAAGAAACACCCATTTTTTGCACCACTAAAGTAATAGTGCCTTTTTCTAAATTTGAATCAGCAATGGTTAAAGGGATACGCTCTCCTTTTTCGCCTACTTTAACAATTACAAAATGACCTGCTTTACGTGATTTGGCAATAAGCGGCGCTTCTATTTCAAGACGTACTACATTGGGCGAAAAGTAAGATTTATCTACAATTTTACTCATGTTAGCAACAAAAATTATGATTTTAAATGAAAGTCCAAAGGTACAAAAAAAGAGATGAAAAATCCCCATTTTTGAAAAAAACAAAAACGGGGATTAGATTTATTTACAACCAATTCATTATCAAGGATTTTAAACAATTACACCATCGCGCATAGAAACCACCCTGTCCGAAATAGAGGCCAATTCCATATCATGAGTCACAATTAAAATGGTTTGATTAAAATTATCACGCAAATCGAACAACAAACGATGTAACTCGTCTTTATTTTTACTATCTAAACTACCCGAAGGTTCGTCAGCTAAAATCACAGAAGGTTTATTGATTAACGCCCGCGCAACCGCCACACGCTGTTTCTCACCACCCGATAATTCTGACGGTTTATGTTCTGTACGATCAGTTAATGTAAGATAATCGAGCAACTTACGAGCTTCAGTTTCAGCCTCTTTAAAACTCATGCCGGCAATTAACGCTGGCATCATCACATTTTCCATAGCCGTAAATTCAGGTAATAATTGATGAAATTGGAATACAAAACCAATGTGTTTGTTACGAAACAAAGAGAGCGCCCGATCATTCAATCCAAGTACATCAACACCAGCTATTTGAATAGTTCCCGTATCGGGGCGATCTAAAGTGCCCAACAGTTGTAGCAATGTGGTTTTCCCTGCTCCGCTAGGACCTACAATAGAGACAATTTCACGCGGTGCGATATGTAAATCAACACCTTTCAACACTTGAAGCGTATCAAAACTTTTAGTTATATTTTTTGCAATAATCATAATCTACACTTTTTTACTTTTTCGGTAATGCTAATTGACGAATAATGTGCGATGCTAAATAACACCCAAAGACAGCTGGCATATAGGATACCGTACCTACGTTCGATAGTTTATTTTGTTCTCCTTCCATCATTACAATACATTCAGCCGGAACTGCTTCAGCAGAATAAACCACCGTTATACCTTTACGAATGCCCAACCTGTGAAGGCGTTTACGCACCATACGAGCCAATTTACAATAATCAGATTTAGCTATGTCGCAAATTTTCACTTGTTCAGGATCAACTTTTCCACCAGACCCCATACTTGAAACCGTTGGAATTCCGAGCAAATACGCCTGTTGTAACAAAAAAACCTTGGGGCTCAACGTGTCAATTGCATCAACCAAATAATCATATTGAGCCATTTTCAACAGCTCTCCAGTCCGTTCATCACGTAAAAATTCAGGATAAAGATGCAATTTAACATCAGGATTTATATCACGCAAACGTACCGCTAATACATCTGTTTTTAATTGACCCATAGTTGAATTAAGTGCCACCAATTGTCTATTACGATTAGAATCACTTACCGTATCACCATCGACCAACGTGAATTCTCCAACTCCAGCACGACAAAGCATTTCAGCAGCATACGCTCCAACTCCACCCAACCCAACAATTAGCACATGGGCTTGATTTAGCTGGCGTACACTCTCAACACCAAACATTAATTCTGTTCGACTTTGCCAACTCATGCCATATCAATAAATAATCAATCCCACAATAGCCGCTATCACAATCATCAAAATAGGATGAACTTTCAACCATTTAGTGGCTATAAATGCGACAGCAAAGATAATCCAACTCACATAATCAGCACACTGTGGACCAAAATTTTCCTCATTCATCAATAACAAGGCAGCAGCAGCAATCAAGCCCACAACCACAGGACGAAGCCCTTGCATAGCACTATCCACATATTTGTTATTTTTCATTTTGGACATCATCTTGGCTATCACCAACATAATGATAAACGACGGCAATACTACACCTACAGTAGCCACCAACGAACCAAAAACATTGCCCGAAGCCAAATATCCTGCATACGTAGCTGAATTGATCCCAATAGGTCCTGGTGTCATTTGTGAAACAGCCACCATATTGGTAAATTCGGTCGATGTCAACCAAGCATGATGTTCCACCAACTCAAACTGAATCAATGGCAACATAGCTGCACCCCCACCAAAACCAAAAAGTCCAATTTTAAAAAACGTATAAAAAAGTTGCCAATACAACATAGTCTTTCTATTTTTTTACGTCTTTAGACGATTTATAATCACGATACAACCTCACTAAAATTCCTGCTACGCCAGCAACAAAAATAATCCATATAGGCGATACACCAAAATACCAAATTAAAAATGCGGATAAAATTGGAATCCAAATCGTTTTCCAGGTTAATTTAGCTGCTTTTGACAGATTAAATACAGGTACCGCAATAAGCGCCACAACTGCGGGACGAACTGCCCTAAACATCTTTTGTAAAGCTGGTAACTCTTGATATTTAGCTAAAAAAAATGCAAAAATTAATATCACCACAAACGATGGCAAAGTCGAACCCAAAGCACTCACAAAAGCACCTTTTTTACCTCGCAATTTATTTCCTACCAAAATGGATATATTGACAGCCAAAATGCCCGGTGCGGTTTGAGCCATCACAATCATATCTAAAAAATCTTCAGTACCCACCCATTTACGAGTAGTCACCACTTCACGTTCAATCAGTGGTAACATCGCATAACCGCCTCCAATAGTGAAAGCTCCTATTTTTGTAAACGTGCTAAAAAGTTGCCATAATGTTGCCATAAATTGCAATATTTTATTTAGAAAATGAACACATAAAAATGTATAATCTTCAACTCTGCAAAAATAATCATTTTTTTGAGTATTGTTGATAAGTTTTTGCTGGTTTTAAACTGTAAAATCAAATATTTTTTTGTATATTTGTTCGCTTAAAACGCTTTATAAAAAGTAACTAATAATTATCTAATAAACAACATTTTATATGTCAGAAGAAGCAAATAAAAACATCAAGGGCGACTACGGAGCCAGTAGCATTCAGGTGCTCGAAGGTTTAGAAGCTGTTCGTAAACGTCCGTCTATGTACATCGGAGACACTGGCGTAAAAGGTTTACACCATTTAGTGTACGAGGTAGTTGACAACTCTATTGACGAAGCCCTTGCTGGTTATTGTACTCATATTGAAGTAACTATAAACGAAGACAACTCGATTACTGTAAAAGACAACGGGCGTGGTATTCCTGTTGACATGCACGAAAAAGAAGGAAAATCTGCTCTCGAAGTGGTGATGACCGTGCTCCACGCTGGTGGTAAATTTGATAAAGGTTCATATAAAGTATCTGGTGGTTTACACGGAGTAGGAGTATCATGCGTGAACGCCTTGTCGTCACTTTTACAAGTAGAGGTGCGCCGTAATGGTAAAATTTACGCACAAGAATATTGTTGTGGCGTTCCAAAGTATGACGTAAAAGAAGTTGGAACTTCTAAAGAAACAGGAACTTCTGTTACATTTCATCCTGACAAAACCATTTTTCACGAAACAGTTTATCAATATAGTATTTTAGCGGCACGCTTACGTGAATTAGCCTACCTTAACGCAGGAATTCACTTACAACTCACTGATACGCGTGTTGAAGATCCTAACACCCCACCTAAAGTAGAAAAATTCTACTCTGAACAAGGGCTAAATGAATTTGTAAAATACATAGACTCGTCACGCGAACCGTTAATTCAAGACGTAATACATATAAACACAGATAAACACGGTACACCTGTTGAGGTTGCTATGGTTTACAATACCTCATATTCTGAAAATTTACATTCGTACGTGAATAATATCAACACGATTGAAGGCGGAACACATGTAACTGGTTTCCGCACAGCATTGACACGTACGTTGAAAAAATATGCAGAAGACAATAAGTTATTGGAAAAAGCTAAAGTTGAAATTAGTGGCGACGACTTCCGTGAAGGATTAACCGCTGTAATTTCAGTAAAAGTAGCTGAACCACAATTTGAAGGACAAACCAAAACCAAACTTGGTAATGACGAAATAAAAGGTATAGTGGATAGAACTGTGGGCGAAGCACTTGGAAACTACCTTGAAGAACATCCAAACGAAGCAAAAACCATTGTTCAAAAAGTAATTTTAGCAGCTACAGCACGTAATGCTGCACGTAAAGCCCGCGAATTAGTGCAACGTAAATCGCCACTTTCAGGTAGTGGATTACCAGGAAAATTGGCCGACTGTTCAAGTAACGATCCTGCATTAAGTGAACTATTTTTAGTCGAAGGGGACTCTGCAGGAGGTTCAGCTAAGAGCGGACGCGACCGCCAATTTCAAGCAATTTTGCCACTGCGTGGAAAAATTTTGAACGTAGAAAAAGCGATGTTCCACAAAGCATTTGAAAGTGAAGAAATTCGCAACATTTATACTGCTTTGGGTGTTACCATTGGTACTGAAGAAGATAGCAAAGCGCTCAATATGTCGAAATTGCGTTATCATAAAGTTATCATTATGACCGACGCCGACGTCGATGGTAGCCACATTGCTACGTTAATTCTAACCTTCTTCTTCCGCTACATGAAAGAGTTGATTGAAAACGGCTATGTTTACATTGCTACACCTCCACTCTATTTATGTAAAAAAGGAAAAGTGGCTGAATATTGTTGGACAGAAGAACAACGTTTACGCTTTATCGACACATATGGCGGCGGTAGCGAAGGCGGTATTATACAACAACGCTACAAAGGTCTTGGTGAGATGAATCCTGAACAACTTTGGGAAACAACTATGAATCCAGCAAACCGCACTTTGCGTCAAATCACTATCGAAAACGCAGCTGAAGCAGATCAAATATTTTCGATGTTGATGGGAGATGATGTTGCTCCACGACGCGAATTTATTGAAGCTAATGCGACATACGCACGCATTGACGCTTAAGATAGTAGCAAATATATTCAAATAAAAAATCCCAGCTTGATAAGCCGGGATTTTTTATTAACTTCATTAAAGTAGCAATGGCATGCTAGTAATTTTTAGTATGCATTAGTGCTATCTGTAATTTGGTAATCTGCTGGTACGGTAAAAGCGTTCTCAGCAACGTCAGTAGTAAACGATATAGCTCTTACATCACCATCAAGGAATACGATACGTTTCCAACCACCAACTTTATCATCATCGTCAGTATCGGTGTACACTGTACATCTTTTACCAGCGATAGTTTCAGTCGATTTTTTTACAGTTTCGTCATAATTAGCCAATTTCCAAGTAGCTTCTAAGAAACAATACGTGGTGTTATATGCATATTCGCCTGAATATGTATATTTATAACCTGTTTTGCTTTGAGTGTCTAATTGGTAATAAACACTATCTGCGAAAATGTAGACTTCTGAATTCTTTGCAACACGTTGTTTTTTTCCATATTCAGAAAAAGAGAACGTAGTACCATCACTGTAAGCCAGTGTTGCAGTTAAAATTTAAAACACTTTCCCGTCCATAACTTCTTCAATTTCTTTTAAAGAATTGCTAATGTCGCTCAAAACAAAGCAACTTGACATACCAATTGTAAGCGCCACAAATACGCCTAAACCTAAAATTCGATGTAGATGTTTTATAATCTTTTAAATTTAAAAATTGTAAATAAAAATGTTTAATAATTAAGAAGCAAAAATAAAGTAAATAAATTAAAAAAACAATAGAAATATTATTTTTTTGAGTTAAATCAATGAAAAACAGATAGAAACACCACGCAAATTAGCAATTCGACAAAATGTACGAATTGCCACACTACGTAAATTTCCACATAACTGGTTTAACATACGTTATACAACGCTGATTTTACAACAAAAAACCTCGCTCTTTTGAGCGAGGTTTTTTATGCCGTCAATGCATTTCTTTACTTGAGTAACGAAACACTACGTTTTACAAAATCAGACAAATCTTTACCTTTTAACATATTATTCGCCAACAAAGCGATGTCGATTAACTGTTTTACTTTAGGTTGATCAGCAGCAAACGTGCTATAAACTGCTTTTTTCTGTGCGGATAATTCACCGATTTGTTTGTCAAGTGTTTCCAATTCAGCTTTTTCAGCTTGTGGCACTTCTTCGTCTTTTTTACCTTGATGCGACTGTTTCAATTCTTCGCGACGTTTTTCGAAATTGGCAATTTCCGTTTGCAGAGGAGCTACCTTTTCGGCACACGCCGTTTCTTCTTCTTTCAGCAAACTATCCACCAATGGATGAGCAGTATTGACCACCAAATTATAACTATCAGGCATTTCGCCATAGAAACTCATCATCGGATTGCCGCCCGTAGCCGACATATCTTTCATACGACGCATAAACTCATTTTGCGTAATCACAATCGGTTGATCGTCGGCGCCGAGTTGCTCCATAGTGACCAAGAATTCTGTTTTGTTGAGTTTTGGCAATTGCGATTGGAACAAACTTATCAAAGCGGTTTGTTGTTCCGCAGTAAGCGTCACTTTTGGTGCATCGGTTTTCACAATGAGTTTTTCCACCACATCGCTATCAACACGCACAAAACGTGATTTTTCGTTTTTCTGTTCTAATTGACTAATCCAGTGAATATCCAACTGACCATCCATAAGCAACACATCGTAACCTTTCGCTTTAGCAGCTTCGATGTAAGCGTGTTGTTCTTCGGCATTGGTTGCATATAAATAGATGACATTGCCATCTTTATCGGTCTGCTCTACACTAATCAAATCTCTATATTCGGTAAATGTAAAGGCTTTTCCATCCACATTTTTAAGCAATGCAAAGTCTTTGGCGCGGTCGTAAAATTTCTCGTCGCTCAACATACCGTACACAATGAAAATACGCAAGGCATCCCATTTTTCTTCGAACGAAGCGCGGTCGTTTTTGAAAATTTCTTGCAAACGATCGGCCACTTTTTTAGTGATATGAGCTGAGATTTTCTTCACATTTTGATCACTCTGCAAATATGAGCGGCTCACATTCAATGGAATATCTGGCGAGTCAATCACACCGTGCAGCAGCGTTAAAAAATCGGGTACAATATCTTCCACAGAATCGGTAACAAACACTTGATTGCTGTACAACTGAATTTTGTTACGTTGCAAATCGATATTACTTTTAATGCGTGGAAAATATAAAACACCTGTCAAATTAAATGGATAATCCACATTCAAATGGATGTGAAACAGCGGATCTTCGCCATACGGATAGAGTTCACGATAAAAATTGGCATAATCTTCATCTTTCAAATCGGCTGGTTTTTTAGTCCATGCAGGCTCCGTGTTATTGATAATGTTTGGTTCTTTTGTATCTACCTCTTTCCCATCCTTCCACTCTTTTTTAGTGCCAAAAGCAATAGGTACAGGCAAGAATTTACAATATTTGGTAAGCAACGTACTTATGCGCGCCTCTTCTAAAAACTCTTTATTTTCGTCATCAATGTGAAGCACGATATCTGTTCCGCGATCAGCTTTATTGTACGCCTTAAGAGTATATTCGGGCGAACCGTTGCAACTCCAATGTTGTGCTGGTGCGTCAGTATATGATTTTGTAAAAATTTCCACCTGTTTTGCCACCATAAACGCCGAATAGAAACCTAAACCAAAATGCCCAATAATCGCATTGGCGTCATCTTTATACTTGTCTAAAAAATCGGTAGCACCCGAAAACGCAATTTGATTGATATATTTTTCAATCTCTTCGGCAGTCATCCCCACGCCACGGTCGCTAATGGTTAACGTACCTGCCTTTTTATCAATTTTTACCTCAACGCGTAAGTCGCCCATGTCGCCTTTATACTCGCCAACCGATGCTAAAGTTTTTAGTTTTTGTGTTGCATCTACAGCGTTTGATACCAACTCACGTAGAAAAATTTCATGATCGCTGTACAAAAATTTCTTAATAACGGGGAATATATTGTCTGTAGTTACCCCAATTTTTCCTTTTGCCATACTATAATAAGTTTTTAAAGTTGAATAGTGATATGATCAGCGCAGCCGACCGTGCTTTAGTTTTCAAATAAAATGCCAAACCGTAATTTCTGACAAATTGACACACCAACGCTTACAAATACGACAAACGGCTCTGAAGTGTGTCTTCAAAGCCGTTTTTGATATGGGAAAGTACATTTGTTGATGACTAATCAATTTGAATCTTGCTCCTCTCTGGCGCAAGTTTCCCAACTTGTGCCTTTTTATAGTCTCAGTTTCATAACTGACAACTACAAGACAACCTATTGAACTTATTAGTTAATTAATTTTATTAGCAGTTAGAAACTGCTTTTATGTATTGGCACAAGTTGGGAAACTTGCGCCAAATAAGGCCGTTTGTTATATAATTACGAAACGCAATTTCAATTCGACAAGAAAAAGTAACAAGATTAATCTACATTATTAGCACTTTTAACTTCTGTCAAATCTTTATCAAACGTAAATCTTGTTGTGTTAATAATTATTGCGCCTAAAGCATTTTTAGCACGATATTTATGAGACATTTTCCAGCCATTAAAATCTCCAACATATGTTAGTGCCTTTGCATCATATTCATTTTTACAGTCTGCTTCAATTTGTTTGTATATTCTTATACTATCCTGAATTAGAGGATTTTCTTCTAAAATATCTTCCATTGTTAATTCAAATGCTCTATTATGAGCAAAGTCCTGTTTTTCTGCCAATTCTTTTCCCTCTTGTGAAAAATAAAAATTTGAAAAAGTACTATCCAATTCACTAAATTCTATAGATTCATAACTTGAAGCATCATTAAGATTCTTTGAGAGATAGTCTTTAATCAGCTTTTGGGCTTTATTTTCATTTGAATTACACCCAACTAATGTTAACGCAACCATTAACAATGATAAATAAATAATTTTTTTCATAACTTGTTTTGTTTTACGTCCGCCCATTAACAGACATTATTTTGATTTGTAATAAAAGAAATCTATTGAATTTGGGTAATATAATTTGTAAATCGCATAAATATATGAATATTTACTATAAATACGATTGTATATAACATACACTCGTCTGCAAATATATTAAATATTATTTAATTTTACAAATATAATAAAAGTAAATCATAAACTATTTATCAACATACCCGCCACAAAACGGCTTACCGTTAGACACGCATTGAAAAAATGTCAAAAAACGGTAATCTTTGCACGTTTCTCAAGCGATTTTAGTACTTTTGACCTCGAAAAACAACCACGCTGCGCATAGAAAACAACTCCTTGTTTTTCAATGAATTAACAAAATACGGATTCCATAATACGAGGTTCTATGATACGTAAATTTGATTTTTTGATTGTCGGTAGTGGTATCGCAGGTATGAGTTTCGCACTCAAAGTGGCGAATAAAGGAAAAGTAGCCATTCTTTGTAAAACCACGTTGGACGAAGCCAACACCGCTTTGGCGCAAGGTGGCATTTCGTCGGTTACCAACACGGTGGTGGACAATTACGAAAAACACATTCAAGATACACTCATCGCTGGCGATGGCATTTGCGACCTGAAAGCGGTAGAAAAAGTGGTAAAAAATGCGCCCGCACAAATTAAACAGTTACTCGAATGGGGCGTAGATTTCGACAAAACACCCGACGGCGCGTTCGATTTACACAAAGAAGGCGGTCACTCCGAATTTCGTATTTTACATCACAAAGATTCTACGGGCGCCGAAATTCAACAAAGTTTAATCGAACGGATTCAATCGCACCCCAATATTACGGTGTTTGAACACTATTTTGCCATTGACATTCTCACACAACATCATTTGGGCGAAATTGTGACACGCCACACACCGAATATCGAGTGTTATGGCATTTATGCGCTCAACACACGCAATCAACATATTGATACATTTTTGGGCAAAGTGACCATGTTGGCCACAGGCGGCATTGGCAATGTGTACCAAACCACCACCAATCCACTCGTTGCCACAGGCGACGGCATTGCCATGGTGCATCGCGCTCGTGGTGTGATTCGCGACATGGAATTTGTACAATTCCACCCAACAGCGTTCTTCCATCCAGGCGTTCATCCTTCGTTTTTAATTACCGAAGCCATGCGTGGTTATGGTGCGGTGTTACGTACCAAAAAAGGCGAAGAATTTATGCACAAATATGACCAACGTGGTTCATTAGCACCTCGTGATATTGTGGCGCGTGCTATCGATAACGAAATGAAATTAGCAGGAACCGACCATGTTTATCTGGACGTAACGCATAAATCGGCAGAAGAGACAAAAAAACATTTCCCGATGATTTATGAAAAATGCCTGTCTTTTGGTGTTGATATTACCAAGCAATATATTCCGGTAGCGCCAGCAGCGCACTATTTATGTGGAGGTATTGTGGTAGATGAACATGGAAAAACCAGTATCAATCGTTTGTATGCCGCTGGTGAATGTTCGTGTACAGGTTTACACGGTGCTAATCGTCTAGCATCAAACTCATTAATTGAGGCGATTGTATATGCGGATGCCGCAGCCCAACATGCTTCAGAAGTTTTCAAGCATTTTACATATCAAAACAATATTCCAGAATGGAATGACGATGGCACATCGCTCCCCGAAGAGATGATTTTGATTACACAAAGTGTAAAAGAAGTTCAGCAAATTATGTCGTCATATGTGGGTATTGTGCGGTCCAATTTACGTCTAAAACGCGCTATGAGTCGCTTGGAAATTTTATTCCGTGAAACCGAAAGTTTATTCGACCGCTCGGTGGTTTCACGCGACATTTGCGAATTGCGCAATTGCATTAGTGTGGCTTATCTAATTATAAAACAAGCCACTGCTCGCAAAGAAAGTAGAGGGCTACACTACACCATAGATTATCCACAGAAAAACGATTAACGCAATTCTCGTATTTTTTGTTATCTTTGCGCTGCTATTATTTAACGATAATCACATTATAAAAGAACCATAATGAAACGATTCAAATTGTTTAACAACATCGTAGGTTGGTTAGCATTTACCATCGCTGCGATTACCTATTTACTCACTATTGAACCAACAGCAAGCTTTTGGGATTGTGGTGAATTTATCTCATCGGCGTTTAAATTGGAAGTTGGTCACCCACCCGGTGCACCTTTTTTTATGATGACAGCGCGCCTGTTTACCCTGTTTGCATCGGACACGACACAAGTTGCAGCAATGGTAAACTCCATGTCGGCATTATGTAGCGCTTTTACCATTTTATTCCTTTTCTGGACCATTACGCACTTAGCACGTAAAATTTTAGTTAAAGATGGTGATGAAATATCCGTTACCAAAATGATTGCTATTTTAGGCGCAGGGTTAGTGGGTGCATTAGCATACACATTTTCTGATACGTTTTGGTTTTCTGCTGTTGAAGGCGAAGTTTATGCCTATTCATCATTGTTTACAGCAGTTGTTTTTTGGCTAATTTTAAAATGGGAAGATGTTGCAGATACCCCTACTTCTGACCGTTGGATCATATTGATTGCTTACCTTATGGGGTTAAGTATTGGTGTTCACCTTTTAAATTTATTGGCAATTCCAGCTATCGTTCTAGTCTATTATTTCAAAAAATACACACCTACTGCAAAAGGTGTTGTTTTAGCTATTGCGGCTTCTGGAGCTATTTTAGTAGCTGTTCTCTACGGCTTAATTCCGGGTTTTGTAAAAGTTGCCAGCTGGTTCGAATTACTATTTGTAAATCAATTCGGCTTAGCGTTCAACACTGGTGTAATCTTTTATCTCGTTTTAGTTATTGCTGCGCTTGCATGGGCTATTTACGAAACTCAATTTGGAAAAAACAGCACGCGTGTTAAAATTTCATTTTTACTTGCCTTAACCCTATTGGGTATCCCTTTTATTGGTGACAACATTCTCATTGGCTTACTGCTTGTGATTGGCGGTGCATTATTTCTATTTTTATACAAAAAAGAGATTAGTCGTCGCTGGCTAAACACCATTGTCTTAGCTGCTACAATGATGCTTATCGGTTATGGCTCGTATGCTATGATTGTGATTCGTTCGGCAGCCAACACGCCAATGGATCAAAACTCACCCGACGATGTCTTTTCTTTACAATATTATCTCAATCGTGAACAGTACGGCGATCGTCCCTTGCTTTACGGTGCTATTTACTCCGCACCAGAAAAATTAAAGATTGTAGGTAACAACTGTGTACCTATTCAAAAAAAGGGTTCTCCAGTTTGGATTCGTAAAGAAAAAACAGAAGCAGGAGAAAAAGATTCTTATACCATATCGGGCTACAAACATCGTGGCTACGAAATGGATGAACGCTTTACCATGCTTTTCCCACGCATGTATAGCAATAACGAAAGCCATATTGCTGTGTACAAAACTTGGGGCAACGTAAAAGGTAATCGCATCAAAGCCAATCGATGTGGTCAAACAGAAACTATTGTATGTCCCACATTTGGCGAAAATTTGAGATTTTTCTTTACCTATCAACTGAATTTTATGTACTGGCGCTATTTCATGTGGAATTTTAGTGGTCGTCAGAACGACATTCAGGGGCACGGCGAAATAGATCACGGCAACTGGATTACAGGTTTCAGTTTTATTGACAACGCTAGACTTGGCGATCAAACCAATGCGCCAACTATTATGCGTGAAAACAAAGGTAATAACCGTTATTTCTTATTACCTTTATTACTTGGAATATTTGGTATTTTATGGCAACTGGGTAAGGGCAAAAAAGGTACTCAAAGTTTTTGGATCACATTTACGCTATTCTTTATGACCGGTATTGCCATTGTTATCTATTTGAATCAAACTCCTTTCCAACCACGTGAACGAGATTACGCCTATGCTGGCTCGTTCTATGCATTTTCTATTTGGATTGGATTGGGCGTATTGGCTATTATTCAAGGATTGAAGAAATTTATGCCTAAAACTGTAGCTACACTTGTGGCTATTGTGCTCAGTTTGGGAGTTCCTACACTTATGGCTGCCGAAAACTGGGACGATCACGATCGTAGCGGACGCACTACTGCACGCGATTTTGGAGCTAATTACTTAAATAGCTGCGCACAAAATGCAATTTATTTTTGTAATGGCGATAATGACACTTTCCCTATTTGGTACAATCAGGAAGTAGAAGGTGAGCGTACTGACGTGCGCGCTTGCAATCTTAGCTACCTCTCTACCGACTGGTATATCGACCAAATGAAACGTGAAGCTTATGAATCTAAGCCACTTCCTATTTCTTGGGAACGCAAAGATTATGTGAGTGGTAATTTAGATATTTCACGTGTCATCGACCACCCTAATTTTGGTGGAGAAATGCCATTAAACTTAGCTTTAGAAATAATGCGTATGCCTGAATTTATTGAGGACGGCATTGGAACTATTTTTGCCAGTACAGTTACTGTTCCTGTTGACAAAGAGCAAGTTCTAAAAACTGGTACCGTAAAACCAGAAGAAGCAGATCTAATTGTTGACGAATTAAGTATTAAATTGAATCGTTCCGCTCAAAAATCTGACGTAATGGTGTTGGAAATGATCAACAGTAATAATTGGGAACGCCCAATGTATTTTGCTGTAACCGTAGGCGAACAATTTTATCCTAACGTAAAAGAATATTTGCAACTAGAAGGTTTGGCTTACCGCTTAGTCCCCATAAAAGGGAATGCTGAACGTGTGAACACAGAAGCTATGTTTGATAATATGATACATAAATTCAAATATGGAGGTATAGAAAATCCAAAGGTCTATTTGGATGAAAATAATTTACGTATGTGTCGTACATTCCGCCTAATGTTCTCGGAATTGGTTGGTGCTTTAATTAAAGAGGGTAAAAACGACAAAGCTTTAGAAGCACTGGATTATTGCTTGAAAGTTATTCCGGGCGAAACCGTTCCGCACGATTATACGTCAATGCTCCTTGCTAACTACTATTATCAATTAGGTAACCACGAAAAAGCAGATGCCTTAGTGAATAACATCACAACACACATTTACGAACGATTGGATTGGATTACACTTTTACCAAATGATAAACGTAAAAACCTGTCACGCGAGATGAGTGTACAACAAAACTTGGGTATGTTGCAACAAATTTATTATAATTGTGCAGATGCTAAGAGTGCTTTGACAGAATCACTACGCACCAACTTTGAAAAATATTATCTACAATTACCTATACGTTAATCCTAAAATAACGCTTCTTCTGTACAGAAGAAGCGTTATTTATATTCTACACTTATGTTCTTTGAACAACCTCCACATGTTTTACGTTTAATTTGGAAAGGTACTTGGCGCCGAAAACAAGTCGGTAAAAAAGTAGTCTACCTCACTTTTGATGATGCCCCATCGCCAACAACTACACCAAAACTATTAGATATCCTTGATAAAAATAACATCAAGGCTACTTTTTTTTGTGTGGGAGATAATGTGCGAAAATATCCAGATTTATTTGAAGATATTAAACGTAGAGGACATCGCGTTGGCAATCACTCCATGCACCATTTAAAAGGTTTTTGTACTGACTATGATAGCTATATTCAGGATGTAGAACTTGCCGATAGAGTTATTCAAAGCACTCTTTTACGCCCTCCTTATGGACGCATTACCTTAAAACAACTACGGACATTATCAAAAAAATATGAAATTGTGATGTGGGATGTAATTACGCGAGACTACAATAATAAACTTACGCCAGAAGAGGTCTATTCAATCGTAAAACGTTACACACGCAACGGCTCTATCATTGTTTTTCACGACTCAGAAAAAGCAGCTCACAACATGTTTGGTGCTTTACAGCCATCTATCCTCTTTCTGAAAGAAAAGGGCTATTCATTTGAACTGCTTTAAAATACAACCTTAATGTATTCGTCACCTAAACGCAATACATAAACTTGTCCACGAGGTAATATTATATGTTGAGTAGATAAATTTGGCTCAACAACACGCCACAATTGACCTTGTACATTATAAATATAGATTGGTTCTGATGCTGTTATTCTCAAGCCTTCACTATCACACACTACACCAGCTAGAGCGGAGGCAACATCTTGCAATGTTTCCACATCAATACGGTTAGAAAACGCGGTGATATAATCAGGATATGCTAAATTCAGAGCATTCGTTGCAGCCACCTTATAATAATAGGCAGTTGATGCCATTAAATCTGAAACGTAATAAACCGTATCGCACACACAAACTGTTGTTAAAGAATCTCCAGCTACACCTATTTGTAGATAATAAGCTGTCGCCCCTTCCACGGAATTCCAACGTGCAACAAACGAATTAGAGGTCACCTCTACAGGATTTAACGCCACTGGAACAGCCAACTCCGCAGGTGAGGCATAACCAATTAAATTAATATCAGCAGTATGCTCATAATTTGTAACATTCACATAATCGGAGTGTCCATACTCATCAGATGGCACGGTTGGCAGATAACGAATATCAACACGTTGTACGATGGCGGATTTACCAGCTTCTGAGGTAAGAATTATTTTTTCGGTACTCCAATCGGTGTCCTTTGTGCGCATCTGGAAATAATCGCCCATTTCAAAACTTAATTCTAAATTATCATCAACAGAGGTACTCGCCACCACCACTGATTGAATTGGCGACGGAGTTAACTGCTCTGTTTCAAAAATAAGACGAGGCTCACTCACCGCCACATTCGAGATATCATCATCGTCATCATCTTCTAAAAACTTGAATATAATAACGCTATCTTGCTCAATAATAGTTGATAATTCATAATCGACACCAATAAAATTATCAAATTCATCAACTCGTTGAACTCCAGGAAATGGATCTCCCGCTAAATCAGTTGTAGCTTGATCGGCCTCAATAATATCAACGCCCATATTTGTAGCATAATTATTAACCGCATTATTATTCCAACGTGTAGCGTTATATTTAATGCGCGTAATCAATAGTCCATGTCCAGGCAGAGCTAAACTATCCCAGCCTATAGGCTGTCTATTTTCCAACAAGTAGAATTGTAACGGATTAGGATTTGTAGGTATTAAATTATGTCGAGCACTAGCCACTAAATAAGCTTCATTAGATACAATGAGAGGTTCAATTACCGTAAGTTGACTGCGAAAAAGTTGTTTAGGAGTGAGATAACCTAAATAAAAACGTTCGTATGCTGAATAACTAGGAGGTGTACGACCGTTGTTATTATAAGGACCGCGATCCATAATATCCCAATTACCAAGCGTATAATGACCTGCACCATTAGTAGTATACAAATCGGGTAATCCAAGTACATGGCTAAATTCGTGAACAAACGTTCCGATACCACACATCTGAGCGTCCGAATTACCTCTTAATTCAGATGTACAGGCATAGTTATAAACCTTTACCCCATCTACAGACAATTTAGGAGCCAAATTCCAATGATGTGGCCAAATAGTACTTGTTCCACCACCTTCGGCTTCATTATAACCAGCATAAATAACAAACACATTATCCACATTGCCATTGGCATCAGCATCATATGTTTTGAAATCAACGTCTGCATTGGCAGCTTCGCAAGCATGTTTTATCATGTCTCTTGGCCGCCCGTCGTTACCAGATACATTTGCCCCATAATAAGCATAATCGTAAGGCAGCGTATAAGGACCCACCACATCAAACTGAGGTTGCAATAAGCCAGCTGTACTAGCTTCAAAATAATCAGCTGCAGAACCTGTGGCGCCATTATCGTTATGGCCTTTTTGATTCAAAAGATTGGAAAATTGTTGGGCTGGATTTGGTGTTACAAAGGGTTGAGTTGGGAATTGCACTAAAATAACCAAGGCTTTATAGAAACCTTTGACGCCGTTGGGACCACGATCCTCAAACAACCCCTGTCGTACTTTAGCACGCTCTGCACGATACCTAGCGACATCTTGACTATACATCGCATCTGAAGCCACTTGATTGAGTAAATTCCATTCATCAACAGAACGTTGATCTGGATTATGAGCTTGTACGCCCAAACTGATAAGAGTACCTTTTGTAGAAAGAGTGGCGTATTCATAACCACCATTCACTTCTAAAAGCCAATACCCATCTACGGTGGTAGCATAATTAAAAAATTCATCACCACACAAACGCATCGATAATGCACTTCCATCCGGTTGTTGATGGAATAAAACATCAGGATAAGCCGTCACTGCAAACAATGGGTGTAACGACATCAACAGGAAAGAGAGTGTTAGGTAAATGATTTTCTTCATAACTCAACATGTTAATGAATAAAACGTTATATAAAACGAAACGAGATTATGACTCATAATCCCGACTTCGCACTTATATCATCCTCTTATGTGAATGAACAAACTTACCCCACAAATGTATACAATTATTTCAACATATCCTAATTATGGAAAAACTTGATAAAAAAAGTTAGCAGAAGGATCAGTACGCTTAACATGATCTTTCAAACCATATTTAATGACGCAAAAGACACTAGTTGGTAGCGTCGGGATATCAATAATATTACTAGTTGGTTGAATTTCTGCCAACAATTGTCCCTGTACAGAATAAACATATAAACGATAATCTGGATTATAATGCTCCACTTCTACTTGATAACCTGTATGAGAAGAAAAGCGAACTGTTAGTGGCGCAGAGCTTGGTTTCGTCAACACCTCTATCTCGTTAGAGTATGCTGTAATATTCTCATAATAATCCGTCTTATCTGTAGCTTGTAGCCGATATTTATAAATGGTATTAGGCAATAAATCTACTATCTTTTCACTTAAGTTAGTCGTATGTTTATGGCGACACACATAAGAAACCTTTTCAAAAAAATGAACCGTAAAATCATCAAATAATACATTGCCACTATTTTTTTCATAAGTGATTCGAAAACGAGAAAAAGTATTAAACACAGGCAAAGACAGTTCTTTTACGATTTTTTTCATCGTGGCATCAATGACAATAGCATCAATTCGCACCCACTGTTGACCATCAAAACCATCAACATTCAACTTACTTCCTGTTGCGCTCAAGGTATGCATCCAAAAACTTATTTTTTCTATGGGAAAAAGATAGCGTTCCGATAATAAAGTGTCACTGTTCGCGCTAAAAACCAATGAAGGTGACATTTTCCCATAAATAGAAATCTGTTTAGAGACCAAATTAGAGACCCAATCTGTTGGTACTACATCATCAATAAAAGAATCAAAACCTTCAGTCAACGAATCAGACGTTCCTGTAAGCGAATATACGGACAAATAATAGCCTGTTGCATCAAAGGCTGAATTCCAATTCGCCACAAACGACGAACTCGTGGTATCAGTGGCTGCAAGAGCCACTGGAACTTCGACTAGAATGGGGCGACTAGATTGTCCTTTCAAAGGAATTTCATAGGTTGTATACTGATCACAAGTAATAACCAAAGTATCAAGATGATATTTATCAAAAGAAGCTAACATAGGAAGATAGCGAATAGCGATAGTTACATTCAATGTGGAATCAGCTGATGGCGACAATAACAACGAGCTATTAGTCCACTCCGAGGATGAAGTTGCCATAGAGCGCATAAAAAAGTTTTCTCCATTTTTTAATTCCAATTTTAACGGTTGTACTAAATCTTGACCGAGCACCGGCAAAAGCTGAGAATCTGATGGGGACTCCTGAACGGTAACAAACAAATTCATAGCAGAAGGAAAATCTTCATAGTGAGGAAAGCCTTCACCACCACCATCATAGCGAAATGAAACAATTCCACCTGATTCGGAAATGTAAGTTAATGGTTGATTAATATCAATCCCACTACGTAAAGTAGGACGAAAAGACGTTACATTCGCTGTACCAGGAAATGGATCACTCGCTGAGTTAACTGCATACATACCCGCTTCTATAATATCTACTCCTAAAGCGGTAGCTATATTATTTGGCCCATTAGCACTCCATGTTGACGCATTATAATTCACGCGAGTCACTAACAATCCGTGCCCAGGAAGATAAGCGTCCCAATCTGATTTTTGACGATTTTCGAGCAAAATGAACTGAGTTGGACTTGGCGATTTCCCATTTAAATTATGAGTACGCGATTGCGTAATAAGACACGCCTTATTGGTCGACAATAACGACTCCAAGGTAACCAGAGAAGGTTGGTTCAATACCGTAGGTGTAAGCCATCCTAGAAAAAAACGTTCATAAGCAGAATACCCTGGCGGTGTTCTACCTGCATTATTATAAGGACCCGCATCCATTACATCCCACGATCCTAACGTTGCATGTTCTGCACCATTTGTAGCATAAAAGTCAGGTAAGCCTAATACATGCCCAAATTCATGAACAAACGTCCCAATTCCACACATATTAGAACCAGTATAACCCTTTAACTCTGACGTACACGCATAATCATTAATCTTTTTACCATCAATAGAATAAGGAGTAGACAGCGTCCAACGATGGGGCCAAACAGCATCATTAGGTCCACCTTCGGCTTCATTAAATCCTGCATAATAGACAAACACATTATCGACAAAACCATCACCATCGGTATCATACTCCGAAAAATCGACACCTAGTGTATCTGCTTTTTTACAGGCATCAATAATCATTTGGCGTGGATTGGCATCACTTTCATTGATATTTTGTCCATAATAATTAAACGTTTGATCCAAAGAGACTGGTCCAACCACCACAAAATCAGGACTAAAGGCACCATTTGAATTATCACTAAAATAATCACGAGCAGAACCTGTACCACCATTACTACTATACCCAGCTTGATTTAATAACGCAGTATAAGCCTGCAGTGGTTCTACAACAGAAAATTTTTTATTGGTAAATTCGACCAAAATAACTAAACTTTTAGGACTTCCTGATAGAGGATATGACTTTTGTACACCCATGGAACGTTTTCTATTAGGTGCAACAACATCGGATGATCGGGTTGCTAAAGACGTAGCAGTTTTTAAAAATCGTTTTTCTTTAGCTGTACGATGATTTGCATTTTTGGCTATCACTCCACGCGTACGAACGCCCCCCCAAACATCCATCTCGGCATATTCATAAACGCCTAAAGTATTTTGCGTGACCAGATAACCATCTTCAGTGGTAGTATAATTAAATGACTCATCCCCATGACGTAAGATAGATAAACTAGTACCATCTGGCTGGGTAATAACCATAACACCTTTAAACGCAGGAACAGCGAAAAGACTCGAGAAAGACAATAACAGTAGTAAATATGTTAATTTTATTCTTTTCATAACCATATTAATTCAATTTAAAACTTTAAACCACAAAGATAGTCATTTTAAAAAGATTTGGCAACCCCTTTAAGTCTTTTTATAGATTAAACAAAAAAGAGGACTGTCGTTTGACAGTCCTCTTTAATAAATCAAGTTCTAGAATACTTATTCTTTCACAAATTTAGCGGTATGAACACCTGCTGCATCTCTTACAGTCATGATATAAAGACCAGTAGATAAACTACCGATAGAAACACCATTTTGAACTGAATTAGCGCGATAAGTAGCCACTTGTTTGCCAGTAATGTCAGCAATTGTAATTGTTGAATTATCTACCAAGTTGTTAATATAAAGCATGTCCTTTGCAGGATTTGGGTAAACTACCAAATTATTATCTGCGGTTACATGTTTAATAGCGATTGGCTCTTCAACTGTACCTGCTAAATAACCAAAGGTAACGGCAGAATTAATGGCTAAACTCAATAAATCAGCATAACCAGTCACACCATATGTGCTTGTATAATAAGGTTCAGTATAATCTTCAGCATAATTCATCCACCCATCAGCATCATTGAAACTTAAATAGGCAGTATATGGTCTAAACGAATTATAAGTTTGACCGCGATAAATAGATAATAAATCTACGTAATTATCATCTATAGTGGCTGTCAAAGTATCCACTTGTGGTAAATCAATTACTACAAAATATTTACCTTTTACACCAATTGGCTGAGGAAATGTAACAGATGTTGGAACCAAATTAGGAGATGCTATATAAGCATTATTACCAAGTACGCTAGCAAAAGTGGCTTCGTAACGACCAAATTCCCAATCATTTCTTGGACGGCCATTTTCGTCAGCTCCTAGTACACGGATAACACATGTGGAATCAGCATAATTTTCTAGGTAAGCTTCATAGAAAATAAATGATACACCTGTTAAAGCAGCATAACCATCTTTTCCTAATACTTCAAAACTTTCAGCGTACGACATTGGAGAATTAGTACTCAAACCAAACATACCTATAGAATTATAAGATTCTGAAGGAGCTAAGTTGGTTAATGTATCGGTAGAGTTAGCTACAGGTGAAACAACTCCTTCTGATGGTAATACAGCAGTAGTGTCACCTTCGGCGTTTGATGCTTTTAATGACAAAACAATTGATGAATTAGCAGGAAGTGTAAGTGACATAGCATACGTAGTATCAACAGGAAGACCAGCATCATCTAACAATGCAATTTCGGCACCAGTCACAGTCCATTTATAATCAGTTGTGAAATTACAATCAGCACTAACATTAACCAATGCAGAATCTGATGCAACATACACTTTAGGAGATTCTGTATTTGTACTCCAAGCGGCATTCCATGCAGCAGCTGTAAACCCGTTAATCATTGGTTTTGGATTTTGAGGTTCGGTAGTAGAAACCATGAAATAATCCATAGCAGCATACCAAGAATTAGCAGCACCCTTGTGATTAAAAGCAAAATAATAAGAACCTGTAGCAGGCACTGTAAATGAAGCTTTAACCAAAGTCCATTCAGCCATACCTACGGCGTTAGCACCCGTTTTGTCAATAACAACAGTAGTATGAGTCGTATCAGCTGTAGCACCCATGGTAATTTTCAAGTCTTGAACACCATAAGAATCTGGAGCCATAACAAAAGCAGACGCCCAATAAGTTACACCTTGTGTTAACTCTACAGCAACATTAGAAATTGCCCATGCATTAACAGGAGCTTCAGAATCGTAATCAGAAACAAGATACATCTCACCCATTGCAGCAGAAATATCACCAGTAGAAGACTCAACACTAGACCCAACATAAAGACCGTAATAATCTTCACTGGCGCCAAAAGATTGGAGAAGAGTCCAAGTATTATCCTTGTCTTCAAAATCTTCTACATATACAGCAGAAGCTGGAATTTTAGCTGGTGCTACAGCACTTTTTGCCAAGCCAGGAACGGTAGTTTCGACTGACACTTTTTCAGAACCAGATAAAGCTTTAAACGCTTTTTTCTGAGGAACAATCGCCGATACCGCAATTGAGGTGGCGAGCAAAATAATCAACGAGTAAATTTTCGTTTTCATAATCTGTTTTTTTTTAGAATTAAACAATTAATATAATTTCAATTTTTCTATAAAGAGACCTTGTTTCGTATTTTGATGATGACGTACCCCAATCCATACTTTTGAGTGCTCAAATTCTTTAGGTATAGTCAGTGAACGTTCCACAAAACGTAATGAATCTGGCAAAGGAGTAGTTGATGTAAATTTAATAGTATCTAGCTTGTGGTTATAAAACCCCGTCGAATCAGTTAATTGAATTAGAAAGGTTAAAGAGTCTAATACGACAGCATCATCACAATTAGTAGCAGTAATGGAATCCTTAGAAATAAGAATAGAATATTTATCCTTACAAAAAGCAATGGTGGTAGCAGTTGGATAGACCATAAAATCCAATTTCATATCTATACCGATAGTCTTTCCTGGTAAAACGAACAGATTATCTGGCGTATAAATATTGGGACCTTGTTTTGCATAAGAGATATAACCTTTATGAGTTAACTTAAATATAGAGAACTCAAAATTACGTCCATCTCCATCTTTGTCCACTTGATAAAAGTTTTTACTTTCCCAAACAGATTGATCCATAGTACCATTCACATCAAGGATAGAAGCATAAGTTGCACCCGTTCTAAACAAAGACGGGTCTCCGTATGTAACACCGTTATAATTAACAGCATAAGTAGCGTAAGCGTAATCCGTATTCGGAGATAAACCCTTAAAAATAGAGTCAAAATCATTCGTTAAAACAGACGCTTTCATCGAAATCATATTTCTGCTAGGAATTAATCCTTGCAAAACTGCTTTCTCAAAGCTACCATCAGCTTTATTTAATATAGAATCTGGGCAATATACAAAACCAAAATCAACTAGGTTAGCATATTCAGATACCTCGCCAGCAAAGCGTGCTTTAGTCATATATACATCAGCATCCAACGTAACAACACCCTTTGGGGCTTTGTTAGTATCTACTGGATAATCGTAGTCGCTTTTTATTGGTGACTCTTCACAAGCTGTGAAAGTTACAATTAAGGCGGCATAAACGATTGGCAATAATAGCCTAAAAGTTCTTTTCATCTTATTTGTGTTTTTATATTAATTAATTATTTATTATTGTCATCTTTCCCTATGGCTGAATTTTCTTGAATTTCACTCAATGGGATTTGATAAGTCCATCGAACATCGCCTGCTGCAATTTTCAACAAACCATCTGGCGTTCTATGGTTAGTACCTTCGTAAGTACGATCTATACCTTTATGCAAACGTTTCAAGTCAAAGTAAGCAAAACCTTCACCCCACA
>JARKSE010000174.1 GCA_029974315.1 Paludibacteraceae bacterium
GCGTTAAAGGCTAAAATCAAGCAATACAACCCTATTTTATTCAATAATTTATCTAAAAAATTCAATTGGCTATGAAAATATACTTTGAAGGCGTTTATACAGATGTCGAAAATATGACAGAAAAGCAAAAAAATGAACTTCGTCGGTTGCAACCGCAAAAATATATCACTATCTTTGGCGATGAGAAGCCAGAGCCTGTTTTAATTTCGGTTAAAAAGGTCAGCACGGTAGTAAAAAAGGCTGCAAAAACAAAAAATAAAAGGAAATGAAACTATCATTAGCCGAAATAATCAAAAGAAATGTTGTAAAACTTGATAAAGAGAAAGGTATTTACAACAATGGAATTGACAACTCGTACCCACAAAGAGTGGAGCGTTTGATTAATAACTCCGTTACCGCAAAATGCGCAGCTGATAAGCTAAAATCTTTTATCATTGGTGATGGTTTTGCCGATGAATCACTTAATAGCATAGTCGTTAGCTCTAACGAGTTGGGCGATGTTACACTTTACAAGTTACTTTCACAAATTGCTCACGATATTAGCCGACAAAAAGCTGCAGCGGTTCAGGTTGGTTATAATGCTTTAGCCGAAAAAACGAGTATAGAATATGTTCCGTACAAATTTTGTCGCTATGGTAAAAAAGATAGTAATGATTATAGCGGTTTTATACACGTGTACGACAATTGGGAGAAGTCGGCGGATATGAAATACAATCTTAAAGATGTAGATAAAATAAACACTTACAATCCTCTGAAAAACGTAGTACAAAGTCAATTTGAGAAGTATGGTCGTAATTACAAGGGTCAAATATCTATACTTCGTTTGGATGATGAGATGGTTTACCCTTTGAGCTTCATCGATACGGTAATTGAAGACGCTGACACTGAAAGCCAAATCAAGCTATTCAAAAATACAGAATTGCGCAAAGGCTTCTTCGCTAAATACATTATGTACCACAGCAAATTTAATTCCGATGAAGAACAACAAGCTGCAAAAGAGGTTTTAAAGAAGTTTGAGAGCGGCAACCACGAAAGCTCTATCTTAATGCTCGAAGCTGAATTTAACGCAGACGGTACAATGGTTGAAGGTTCGTCGGTTAAGTTTGACAAGCTCGAACAGAACATTAATAACGACTTATTTAGTACATACGAAAAAACGGTTAGCAATAACATACGTAAAGCCTTTTTAAATATACCTTCAATTTTGATTGAACAACAAGAAAGTTCTTTATTTGGGTCATCTGGCACT
>JARKSE010000205.1 GCA_029974315.1 Paludibacteraceae bacterium
CCATAACGCCAAGACGACGTGATAATATCAAAGACGAGGCTATTCGTCTTTATAACGAAGGTAAGTCGGTGCGGGCTATTGCCTTGCAATTAGGCATACCTTACGCGACAATGTATTATACGCTTTTTGGTAGGAAATAAATTAATTTTAAAAAATAAAATGGCATTAAAATTACACAAAGAGACCTACGACACGTTTGTCTCTAAATTTAAAAATAAAAAAACCACAGACGACTGCTACACACCCGCCGATTTATCCTGGTGGCGACTATGAAAACTTCCATTACGAGGATAACGATGTAGTAATAGACAACCCGCCGTTTTCTATCTTTTCAAGGTTGGCTCGGTTTTATATAGATAGACAAATAGATTTCTTTTTATTCGCGCCTCATTTAACAATGTTCAGTTCTGACCTGAATTGCACATACATCGTCACAGGAGCAGAGGTGCCTTTTTAACCACCATCCACCACCATAAACCACCCACATCATGCAAAACCTACCCCGCCAACCACCCCAATCAGCCGCAATCCTACCGCTTAATGTACTTATTGAAGTAAAAAAGCGAGTAGTTAATCAAATAGAAAACTCTCTTACTAATATCCCAGACGGGGGAATAAGGGATAAAATGATTAATCTACTCATTGCCGAAGAAAGCAACTTAAATTGGCTAATTTACCTTAAAACCTTACTGGCACAATTAGACCTAAATCACCAAATTCATAATAATTAACCAACAACGGAAAAGGGCTGCCCACCCTATTACAGGTAAACAGCCCCTACGTTGTACTAAAACAACGCAATAATCAATGCAAAACAACAATTTTAATCCCGAACTTCCAAACAATACGCAAAAAACTTTGGACGATAAGCAAAAACGCCGTGATGCGCGAAACAAAGCCGAAAAGGACAACCAATTTTATAGCGAATTGGAGCAACAACGATTAGAAGGCGGCAGCTATTACAATACGCATAAACCCTTGTTCCGCATATTGAAATTTTTGCAACTACCAGCTAATTTATTGTCTATGTTCTTTGCCGTATTCGGCATATCGGCAATAGTGACATGGTTTGTTACTTCAAACACCTACCTCGCTTTTGGCATAGGCGCAATTATAGCAATAGGTATGCAGTACGTCAATAGCAGCGCAATTGAAACATGGGCAAGAACCTACTTTAACGCCGATAACCCCAAAGAATGGGCAAGGATACCACTTGTGTTAGCAATATTTACCCTATCAATTACACTATTTTTGGGCATTACAGGGGTAATGTATAGCGAGGAATTTAACGCAAAGATAGTGCAGCGCATAAGCAATAATGAAGACATTGCCCCCCCTACCCTCAATACCGCGGATTTAGATGCCAAAATATCTGCCCAAGACCAAACAATAGGCAAAATAGAGGCAGAACAAAAGGAGTACAAAACATTGAACAAAGGCAAATCTGCGGCATGGCTAAAAGCCGATGACTTAGCAAAAGCCAAGACTGAAAGGGAAAAACTAATCGAGCAGCGCACCGAACTATTGCGGGGCAGCAAAGCCACCGCACAGCAAACCGCCGCTAATTCATTGGGCAGTACGCTTTTATCCTTAATCCTATTACTGGTTGTTGTGTGTGAAGTATTTGTAGCAATTACGCGCATCTACCCCTATTACTTCAAAAGGGAAGTATTGGAGTTTGACGGTGACAGAATTAATGTGAAAATAGAGGGGTTGAGTACCCGAAAAAACATTGTTTACTCTACCCTATCAAATGAAGAATGGGCAAGACAAGAAGCCATAGCCGCCACCGCCGAGCAAGAAAGACAAAACGAATATCGCCGTGCAGCCGCCGAGCGCGAAAGGCAAAAGCAATTAGCCGCCGCCGCGCCAGACGATGAGGCGCGGAAAGAGATAGCCGCGCTGCGCGATGCTCTGCGCTCCTTGCAAGAGCAGCAGCGCACCATCACCCCCCCACCCCCTACCCCAGAGCCACCTACCCCTCCACCCTCCAATGGCAAGACGGAGATGGGCTACAAACGCGCCGCCATACTCGACACGGACGAAGATAGTAGCCACAGTAGCCACAGTAGCCACAAGGTAGAAACCGTAGCCACAGTAGCTACGGAGTATGCGGAAATGGACAGCGAGAGCCTTCTCGACTCGTTCCGCTCGCTGATGAGCAGAAAAAAGTCGTGGGAGCGACGCGATACTGTAACCGCCAAGCATAACGTGGCGCGTTGCGAAATCCGCACAGAAGCGATACAGTCGGTACTGAAGGGTAGGGGAGAGGTCATCGAGCTTGTCGACCGCGCCTATAAGATAGTTAGGAGATAGATTGGTTTTATTTATTGCATGTGGCGGGGGCGTTTCGTCCGCCTCCGCTTTTTTTCTTAACCTCAAAACAACATATCACTTAGTTGCGGACTTAGAAGCACAAAACTTTAAATTAAGATAAAATGAAATTAGAAAACGAAAACTTGAATGAACCACAGAAACCGCAATTGAATATACCTGCTGTTAGTTGCAGTGTTGTTCATTGCAAGAAAGCACCTTATGATGTTTATATTGGAAGACCGAGCAAGTGGGGTAATCCATTCACACATAAGCAAGATGGTAAAACACTTGCAAAACATATTGTAGGTAGTAGAGATGAAGCAGTACAGGCATATCGTGAATGGATTACCAATGGAGATGGTAAACATTTGATGAATGATTTACACGAATTGAAAAATAAGGTGCTTGGCTGTTGGTGTCATCCACAATCTTGTCACGGAGATGTCCTTTCGGAGTTGGTCACTAAACATTGCAACTAACGTATGGTGCTTTGCGAAGGCAGGGCTTCAAGGCACAAAAGTTCAAATTTAGCACAATGTATAATAGTATTAGAAATGATCAATAAACCACTAATGCCCTGCTTTTGAAAAACACTTGTTATAGGCAGTACTGTATTTAACACGAGATTTTAAAAATGGAAGTAAATAAAATATATCACGATGATTTGATGAATAACCAACTGCCTGATAAATTGGTCGAGTATTTTATAAAAACCCATTCAAACGAAAACGATACAGTACTTGATAATACTTTTGGAAGTTGCACCACAGGAATTGCTTGTATAAACACAAACAGAAACTTTATTGGAATTGAGAACAATATGGATTATTTTAATATTTCTTTAAAGAGGGTGGAGGAAAAAAGAAAAGAAAAAGATTTTAACCTAATAACTTCATTCGGAGATGGAATGTAGTATTACTGCTAACGTGTTCGGGCTTGGCGATGTGGTGGCATTGTAAACACAAAGTTTGAATTAACCACCAAAGCTGATTGATAGTACAAGGCTTGAATTATGCACTATCGCCACCATATTGCAAAACCCCTGTTATATGCTGTGCTTTTTTAGGGGTCAAAATATAAATATGGCAAAAACGGTCAAATTACAAGAACTTAATAGACAATATGAATTTGTCTGTAATGAATGGGTGCAAAAATTTTGCAATAAACAACAAATTGATTTTGATGGTTGGGTTGGCGATGAAATAGGCGGTATAGCTTCATTTGCTTGTCAATATTTTTTCAATTTGTCTGATATTATTTTAGACTTAAATACTAAACAACCAAAAGGCAACATTTTGAATTGGCAAAGTGAAGATGTTGATTACAATATGTTCAATGAAAAACCACAACACATTAATTACAAGTCTTACACTATGGGATTAAGACACGAACAATTAAATAATTCAAAT
>JARKSE010000201.1 GCA_029974315.1 Paludibacteraceae bacterium
TTCTTGCTTTCATAATAAAATAGATTTTAAAAAATTAAATAATAAAAAAATAATCAATCATTAATATTTAGGATAAAAACATTCGTCGGCACGCCAATTTTGCACGCCATTGGATAGTTGTACATCGTCCAACGAACGCAACACAATGGTCCATTGGTTCGAAGGAGCTTTTTCACCATTATCGTGATAGTAAGAAATAAATCCGTACAATTTGCCTTTATACTCAACAGGTGGCAATTTAGCATCGGCAAATTTGGCATACTCGCTGGTACCAACAGACATCCATGATCTGGAAGCATTTTTTACCACACGCGATTGCGGAAAACCTACGCCATCGGTGCTTGGTGCAAAAATGCGTGCGGTTTCTTCCAAATCAACAGGCTTTCCATAATCGACACCCTGTTGTGAAAAATACAGCGTATTGCCGGTCTCCAATTCCACAAAACGACTGGCTAAATAGGAAACATCCCTAAAATTATCAGTAGTGGCTTTTATTTCTTCTATCGTCATTGTGTTCGCCACAATTTTGCTAGGCTCAGGTGCGCCTACCAACTGTACGTGCGCTTTGAAAATAGGCAAAGGTATACGACCTATTTCCCACCCTACTTTTTCAGGTTTATCCATACCTTCTTTCCCGTTATTATAATATGGCACACCTATTTGCGGCATTTTGGCATATTTGCCAACTGCCAATCCTGCACAATTGATGGCAATTTTCTGACCAATGGAGTACATTCCCGACAAACTGCCGGCATCTACGGAAAGTTTCAAACCCTGTTCCGGGTGCTCACAATCCTGAATATACATGGTTTTATAAATATTTCCCGCCACATCTTGCGAAACAATGCGTCCGATAATAACTACAGCCTGAGAATCGGGAATATCGTCCACACTGAACAAACCCAAATTCGCTCCTGTTTTTACGGCACCTTTATACGAACGTGCGCGAGGCGGGTATTTCAACGTATCGCCCGACGGGGTTCCAAATTCGGTCATGTAAGTATTTAAAAATTCGGCAACGGTATGCGTTTTTGTCCACGCAGCATCTTCCGAAACATACATCTGTTCTACATCAACAGCTTCATACTTATGGCAGGCGGTCATTCCAAAGAATGTAAATGCCAAAGTTCCTATTATGAAATAACTGATATTTTTCATAGCGTTTTCTGTTTTAATCATGTTTGTAATTTAGATTAGAATTTGAATCCAATGTTCAAAAAGAAGTTTACACCCCACGCATAATAATATTTTGCAGGGTATTTGTTAACATTATTGGAAACCTGAGATTTCAACTGATAAGTCGTTGTTGGAATACGTCCCGTTTGATAACCTCCGGTTTTCATTCCCGTATTATTAGTTACATTATTTAAGCTCAAATTTATGTTAAGAGCTTTACCGCCTTTCAAATAAATTAACTTACCTACAGATGCATCCACCATAAAATGATTATAGAATTGCGCATTGTCAAATAAAGATTCCTGTGTTGCTAAAGCGTTAATCTTTGCATCTCTGTCAGTGTTAGAATTATTTGCTCCATACCATGTTTTAGGATTTGAATGATCAGCACGTTCACCAGAAATAATACCTTGAGAAAAACGTGAAGGTGCTACACTTAAATAATTGTTACCAAAGAAGCTCACCGAAATATCAGCAAACCACATTTTACTATGGAAATAGTTTAATTTTAAAGTGGCTGCCAACTGGGGACCATTTGCTAATTTTACAGCGTTTCCTTCGTTGCTCATTTGAGCCAACTTATAAGTAGCTTCATTGGTAAACCAACTGGTTTTAAGATTATTAGGATTCAAAAGAATTCTATCAACCACCTCTTGACTGCCATCAATTTTCATACCATTTTCAGCACTCTCTACACCGATTGGGTTGTTAGTATAATGAGCCTCATTGAAAGCAACAACGCCAGACAAGGTAAAACTACTATTTAACTTATATGAAACTCCCAACTCTGCACCTTGATAAATTTTATCAACATCATACATCACATGATTAATAAACGTA
>JARKSE010000010.1 GCA_029974315.1 Paludibacteraceae bacterium
ACAAAGAAACCGATGGACAGAAGTTTAACGCCATATTTTTCGATTGGAAGAATCCATTCTTTGCCATCAATTACTTCCGCCGTGGGATGTTCGTCTTCGAGTCCAAACATTTTTGGCATCGATGGTCCATAAATATCGGCATCTAATAAACCTACTTTATAGCCCAGTTTAGCTAAGGCTACGGCTAAGTTCGCCGACACTGTAGATTTGCCGACACCACCTTTGCCCGATGAAATGGCAACGGTGTATTTGACACCAGCCAATGGTTTTTCAGTTGGTTTGGCAATGGGTTGTTTAGATTTTATGGTGATATTTCCTTTGATATCTACTTCGGGCGATACGTAGGTTAAAATAGCTTGTTCGCAAGCTTTTACAAGCGATTTAGCAAACGGATCGTTTGATTTATCGAAGACGAGTGAAAAGGTAACTTTGTTTCCTTCGATGCGCAAATCATCTTCAACCATTTCTGAAGATACAATATCTTTACCCGTGCCGGGATAGCGCACATGAGTAAGCGCATCTAAAATGAGTTTTGGATAGAGTGTCATAAATCAATTGTTTTTGCAAATATACACTTTTTTGCCTAAAATTTTGCTTGAAGTTGTTTGGTGTAGCGTTAAAGGTTCTAAAAAATAGTAGAAATAAAAAATCCTTCCACAAATCGGAAGGATTTTCTGTGTTTTTGTCAATCAAAATTCATTAGGCATTTGCTATTTTTTCAATTGCCAATTTGCCTCTGTAGTAGCCACACTCCGGACAAACCGTGTGATAAATGTGGACAGCACCGCAGTTAGAGCAAGTTGCCAAGGTTGGCATTGCTGCTTTGTCGTGCGTTCTACGTTTGGCAGTTCTCTGTTTTGATTGTCTTCGTTTAGGATGTGCCATTGTAAATAATTTCTTTAGTTGTTATTACTAATATTTTTCAGAGCGTCCCAACGTGGGTCCGTTCTATAACTCTCTTTTGTTACATCGTCATCATTGTTTTGATTTTCTCCGATGTTCCGTACTACGTACTGATTATATTTATCCATCATAGCAACATTGCATTCGCCGTGAGGGTGTGTGTGCACTATGGGAATAGCCAGTACAATAAATTCATATAAATGCCAAGCAATATTTAAAGTGCCTCTGCTGTCAGATACAAACAGGGTGTTGTCCGTGTCTTCTTCACTTTTGTCTGTAAAGTGGATAAACAGTTCTTCATTGACTTCAATCGTTTGAGTCATCGCATCTAAACAGCGATCGCATGGAATTTGAACAGTTCCTGTAATTTGCAGTGTCAGCTGGGCGTTTTCTTCGTGTTTTTGTACTGTCACCACAGCATTTAACTTTCCTTCTTCAATCTCCGAATTATCTAGACTCTTAAAAAAATCGTTGTCTAACTCATATTCAAATGTGTGATTACCAACTTCTAATGACTTGAATATGATATTGTAACGGTCTAAATTCGCCATAGATACACGAGATACCAAAAAGTGGCACAAAAGTACATAAAAATATCCGATTTACGAAATATATTTTTTCTTTTATGGTAAACTTTCTTTGAATAGGGTATTTATGTTTTGAAAATCAACTGTTTGGGTTTATTTCTTTTGTGAAAGAACGATTCTAAATGTGGTACCTTTGTTAGGGGCGGATTGTTTGACAAAGATTTTACCATGATGATACTCTTCGATGATGCGTTTTACAAGCGATAGTCCTAACCCCCATCCACGTTGTTTTGTGGTGTATCCCGGTTTGAATATGGTTTTGAATTCGCGTTTATCAATGCCTTTACCGCTATCTGTTATGTCTATAATTACATGTTGTCGTTTGTCGCTATTTAGGTCGATGTGTATTTTTCCTTTTCCATCCATAGCATCAATAGCGTTTTTACACAAATTTTCAATCACCCATTCAAACAGTGGAACACACAGTTCTGTTTGGATGTTGGGCTCGCTTTCAGTAATGGTGTAAGTTACCATTTTTGATGAGCGTTTTTGCATGTAGTTTACAGATTGACGTAGAGTGGCATTGATATTTGCTAGTTCACATTCTGTTTTTGATCCAATTTTAGAAAAACGTTCGGCAATCGTTTTTAGTCGATTGATATCGTTTCCCATATCGTTAATCATTGAGTCGTTAGGATAGCTACTTTTCAAAATTTCAATCCATGCTAATAGTGACGAAATCGGCGTGCCCAACTGGTGTGCGGTCTCTTTGGATAAGCCTACCCAAACACGATTTTGCTCAGCGTTTTTAATGGTAGCTAACACCATAAGTACGCCAATGAGAAAAATTCCAATAATGGAGAGTTGAATATAGGGGTAGTAGGACAGCTGTTTGAGTAAGTTCGAGTTGTCGTAGTAGATGTACTGTTTTTGATTGTCATCTAAATTAATTTCGATAGGTTCTCGTAGCTCTTTTAGGCGTTTGAGTTCCTTGGCATAATAGGCTTCAGCATTGTCTCTCGGCGCATCTACAAAATTTCGAGCAGTTACTATTTGATCTGTCTGATCGGCGATGAGTACGGGGATGTTGTCATTTTCTTCAATAATTTTCCATAAAAAATTGCTCTGTTCCGTTTCTTCTGTAGTATCAATAAATTGACGCATAGCTTCAGCCCAAATTTCCATTTTACGATGTTGTTCAAGCGTGAGTTTTTCGGCTAAACGGTTTGTAAATAGTAATGATGCTGCTATAATGATAAAAGCTACTACCCATGCTCCAATCTTGAAATAATAAGAATGTCGTGTCATTGTTATAGGTTTTAATTTATCGGTATTTCCCTTCGCTAACATCTTCTAAAATAGAGAGATAGCTTTCGTAACGTGAAGTGGCGATTTGTCCTTCATTTACAGCTTTTAGCACTGCGCAGTCAGGTTCGTGACGATGCGAACAGTTGTTGAAATAGCACTGTTTAGAAAATTTAAATATTTCGATAAAAAAGTGGCTAATTTCTTCTTCGTTCATATTCACCATACCGAAGCCCTTAATGCCGGGCGTATCAATAAGAAATGTATTAGTGTCGATTTCGTACATTTCTGAAAACGTAGTGGTGTGTACACCCTTTTGGTGTGTTGTGGATACTTTTCCAGTTTTGGCAGCACTATTTGGCACAATCTGATTGATAATGGTTGATTTTCCAACGCCAGAATTCCCTGATAAAAGTGAAATTTTATTCGCTAATAGAGTTTTAAGAGTATCGATACCATCTCCTTTCGCAGCACTTATGGTTAAACATTGGTAACCAATATTTTTGTATATCTGGATTAACTCATTCAAATGGTTTTTTTCTGCTTTGTTGAGCAGATCGATTTTATTGAAAACTAAAATAGTTGGTACGCGATAGGCTTCAGCAGTGGCTAAAAAGCGGTCTATAAACATAGTTAGCGTCACAGGTTTTTTTATGGTTACGACCAAAATTGCTTGATCTAAATTGGCGGCAATAATGTGTAGCTGTTTCGATAAATTGGTTGGTCTCCGTACAATATAGTTTTTGCGTTCATATAGTTCAGTAATATATCCAGCATCATCAAATTCTACATAATCACCTACGGTTACTGGACTTGTGCTTTTAATGCCTTTGATACGAAAAGAACCTTTTAAACGACATGTTCTGTTCTTGCCATCATGCGTGCGAATTACATAATCGTTTCCAGTATTTTTAATAATCAATCCTTTCATATTCTTTTAAAAAGCCTCTTTTACAGTCAAATAAAAACTCCAGTTGTTATCGTAATTTTGTCGTGCCACATCAAATCTCACATTGACTTTTGCTTGGTTTAACGTCAAGCGCAAACCTGCGCCGTAACCAAATTTAGGAGTGCTCCATTGCCAGTTGTCTAAATGATATACATCGCCAATATTGCTAAAAATAGAACCTTTAATAAATCGCCAGATGGGGATGCGTAGTTCGGTTTGTAGAGCTATCATAACGTCGTCGCTCCAAATGCCGCGGCGTATGCCACGTAGTATATCTGCACCGCCTAAGGTTGGTAGCAGTTGAAATGGTTTTTCACTCCCTAAAGTCCATTCTGTATAAGCTTGCCAACCCAATATCAATTCGTTATAGATTGGTACAAAATGTCGAAAATCAGTTGAAATTTTACCTATACGGTAGCTACTGCCTAAATATGGTTCATAATAACTGGCAGCGGTTTTGAAAAATATTCCTCGAGAAGGATAAAATTGTCTATCGCGCGAATCGTACGTCATGACACCGCCTATGGCAATCATAAAAAAAGGTTGATTTAAACCAACTATTGAACAGATTGTACCAATTGAGTCAAGGTTTGCTGTAGTTGATGCATCTTCCCAACGAAAAGCTACGTTAGCTCCTATACTCCAATGATTGGTGATGTAATATTGTGGCTGCGCTGTTAGATAAACATTGTCCGACGAATATGAAATTGGTGTTTTTAATAAATGTTCTGTGCGATTTCCAATACTATAAAACTGATATGGATAACGTTTAAATCCTAAATTATAGTACATAAACCATCGTTTATTTTTTCCAAAGTACATGGTGGACGACACGTTTACATTCCATTGTTTGTTCAATGTATAAGCCATATCAAAGCTGATATCGCTCACTTTATCATCATTCAGTTTGAAATAGTAGGCGCCCGCTACACCAAAAGCCCAATTGGTTTCGGGTTGGTAAGCTACGGTTGGTATGGCTAAAAAATTCCAATCTCCAAGAGATTCCCAATCAAACTTTTTTGTTTGTGTGAGTGATTTTATGCTATCAGTTTGTGCTTTGATAGTGTAATTTGCACATAAACAAAAGATGATGAGTAAAATTATTTTTTTTGTGTTTCTATGTGGAGTTATTGAGAACACGCGAGGTTGATTTCTATTAAGTAAAAACAGATTCTACTGGTTATGATTATAACAGTTGGTAGAATCTGTCTTAGTATTAAATTTAACTAACGAGTAGTTGTTATACCGTCATAATTTCTTTTTCTTTTTCAGCAAACATATCTTCCACTTTTTTGATAAATTTATCGTGTACTTTTTGTACGTCTGCTTCGCCAGCTTTTTGCACATCTTCAGGCAAACCGTTTTTGACCTCTTTTTTCAATTTGTCAATGGCTTCACGACGCGCATTACGAATGCTTATCTTTGCTTCTTCAACAGCACCGCTTGCTACTTTTACTAATTGCTTACGACGTTCTTCTGTAACAGGAGGAATGCACAGACGAATGCTTTCACCGTTATTCATGGGTGTGATGCCCACATCAGAAGCAAGAATGGCTTTTTCGATAATAGGAATTAAATTCTTTTCCCAAGGTTGAATTTGAATTGTTTTTGCATCTGGAGTAGTCACGGTAGCTACGTTATCAAGTGGTACTAATCCGCCATAATATTCGATACGAATACCGTCTAAAATACGTGTATTGGCTTTACCTGCACGGATGTGCGCAAGAGCTTCATCTAAGAATGATACTGAAGCTTCCATTTCCTTAGTAGCGGCATCTAAAGATTTTTTTACTCTTTCGTCAGACATAATTGTGTTATTTATAGGATTAATAGTATTTTAAAATCAGAAGTTTGAACAAAAATACAACAAATTTCTATAATGACAACTAAATCATGTTAAAACTTGGTTGATTTTTTCTTTGAGTCAGGTATAAAAACAAGATTTTTCTTTTGAGTAGTTTAAAAAATCATCTATCTTTGGCAAGAGTTTATAAATTACCAATAAAAAAATGAGAACAAAGCCGGATTTGAGCTTTAGGAAATTATGGGATATTAGCTTTGGATTCTTTGGTGTTCAAATTGCGTACGCCCTTCAAAGTGCTAATATTAGTCGTATATTCGCAACGCTTGGCGCTGATCCACACAACTTAAGTTATTTCTGGATTTTACCACCGTTGATGGGTATTTTAGTACAGCCCATCGTTGGTGTTTTGAGTGATAAAACGTGGACACGTTTTGGAAGACGAATTCCATATCTTTTTATAGGTTCGTTGGTGGCAGTTTTGGTTATGGTTTTACTGCCAAATTCAGGTAGCTTCGGATTAACAGTGAGTTCTGCCATGTTGTTTGGGGTACTGTCGTTGATGTTGCTCGATACAAGTATTAATATGGCAATGCAGCCGTTTAAAATGTTGGTTGGCGATTTAGTTAATGAAAAACAGAAAGGTTTAGCCTATTCCATTCAGAGTTTTTTGAGCAATGCAGGTAGCTTAGTTGGTTATTTATTCCCGTTTATTTTTACGTTTATTGGAGTGAGTAATATTGCCGCTGAAGGAGTTATTCCTGATTCTGTGATTTACTCGTTTTATGTAGGGGCTGCTATTTTGATGCTTTGTGTGTTGTACACAACGTTTAGAGTAAAAGAAATGCCTCCGAAAGAATATGCTGAATTTCACGGGATTACAGAAGCTGAAGAGCGCGACAAAACAAATATATTTCAACTGTTATGGAATGCTCCTAAAGTGTTCTGGACAGTAGGATTGGTGCAATTTTTTAGTTGGGCTGCGTTTATGTATATGTGGACTTACACCAACGGTGCTATTGCTGATACCTGTTGGGGAACTACAGATACAGCTTCGGCTGGTTATCAAGAGGCTGGTAATTGGGTTGGTGTTTTGTTTGCTGTGCAAGCGGTGGGCTCCATGCTTTGGGCTATGGTTATTCCACTATTCAAAAATCGCAAATTAGTGTATGCGCTAAGTTTGGTCGTAGGTGGTGTGGGATTTATCTCAACCTTGTTTTTTCACAATCCTTATTTGCTGTTCGTCTCATATCTATTAATTGGTTGTGCTTGGGCTGCGATGTTGGCGTTGCCGTTTACGATTTTAACTAACAATATTTCGGGGAAACACATGGGCGCCTATCTTGGATTATTTAATGGCACTATTTGTTTGCCTCAAATTGTGGCCGCTTCAATTGGTGGAACTCTTTTATATTTAGTCGGTGGTCACCAAGTGAATATGTTGGTATTAGCAGGTCTGTTTTTGCTTATTGGAGCCGGTTGTACATTGTTTATCAAGGAGAATAAAAGTGAATAGTTTTTAATAGCGTATGAAAAAGATAATTATTTGTTTAGTTTTTAGTTTTTCTACTTTCGTAGCATTTGCTAAAGTGCCTGCTTTAGTTGATCGTGTAGAACCTCTTTCGTGGTGGTCGGGTATGGCAAATACGGAGTTGCAGCTTATGTTGTACGGCGATAACGTAGCGACGTGCGATGTGAGCTTTGCCAATGATGCTATTGCTATTTCTCGGATTGAAAAAACAGATAATCCGAACTTTTTGTTTGTTTATCTTAATGTGGCGGATGTGACTCCTGGCACGTATCGATTAATCCTTAAGAAAGGATGCAAAAAACAAGTAGTTAATTATGAATTTAAAGCGCGTCGTGACGGTTCTGCTGACCGCGCAAGTTTTACGCCAGCTGATGCGATTTATTTGCTGATGCCAGATCGTTTTGCCAATGGAAATCCAGCGAATGATAATGTGAAAGGCTATGTTCAAACTGTTAATCGTACTGGTTTGGGTGAACGTCATGGTGGTGATATTCAGGGGATTATTAACCATTTACCTTATGTCGCCGATTTGGGTTGTACGGCTCTTTGGCCCACTCCTTTTTTTGACAATAACGATTCTAATTATTCTTACCATCATTATGCGTGTGGTGATTATTATAAAATCGACCCACGTCTTGGTACTGCTGACGATTACCGAAGATTGTCCGATGAGTGTCATAAAAACCAACTGAAATTGTTGATTGACATTGTACCAAATCATTGCGGTGCTGCGCATTGGTGGAATCACGATGTCCCAGCAAGAGATTGGTTCAATCGTTGGGATTCATATACAAGCTCTAATTATCGTATGACAGCTTGGACTGATCCACATGCGTCTGAATTTGATAGAACGCATTTGGCTAAAGGTTGGTTTGCGCCTAATATGCCCGATTTGAATTTGGAAAATCCGTTATTGTTCGACTACTTATCACAAGTATATATTTACTGGATTGAATTTGCTAATATTGACGGAATACGTGTTGACACCTATCCGTACAACAATATTCATACAGCAGCTCGCTTTGTACAACGTATTCGTGACGAATACAAACAGATGAACGTAGTAGGTGAGTGTTGGGTGAAAAATCCTTCTGAAATAGCTTATTATCAATCGGGAAATAATAATAAAGACGGATTTGATTCGCGTTTGCAAAGTGTGATGGATTTTGTGTTGAAAGATGTGTTTGAAACCGCTTTTTTAGAAAATGAATCGTGGGATAGAGGTATGATTCGTTTTTATAATCATTACGCACAGGATTTTGTCTATGCCAACACTAATTTAGTGATGAACTTCTTAGACAATCACGATATCAACCGCTATGCAACAGTGGCCAAGGGGGATATTTCTATTTATAAAATGGCTTTAGCCATGCTCTGTACAACACGTGGTTATCCTCAAATTTATTATGGTACTGAAATCATGCTCGACGGCATTGAAGGAAATTACGAAGGACATCGTTTCGACTTTCCCGGTGGTTGGGCAGACGATACGCGCAATGCGTTTGAGGTTGCACAAAGAACCGAACAAGAACAAGAAATTTTTACACACTTAAAAAGCCTTTTGAACTTCCGTAAAAAAACACCAGCTTTGCAAACAGGAGAGATGAAACAATTTATTCCGTATGATGGCTTGTATGTATATTTCCGTTATGATGACCATAAAACTGTAATGGTTGTGGCGAATAACAACAGAGAAGAAAAACAACTTGATTTAGCGCGTTTTAATGAGATGGATATTCAAGGAAAAACAGCTATAGATGTTACAACTCATAAGTCCGTTGAGTTGAATACGTCCCTCGTAGTTCCTGCTAAATCTGTACAGGTATTAGATGTTCAATAAAATTATCATATCCCTATCGATTATGAAAAAAGTAGTTTTTAGTTCCGTTTTGATTTTGGTAGCGGTGGCCTGTTCGCGACCAGCACTTGATTTACCTGCCGATTCAGGTAAAACTGTTGGGCTTAATTCGTTATTAACGCTTAGCGAAGGTGAAAACAGAATTTACACGCAAGATTTTATTCCACAATGTCAGGAAATAGATTCTGTTACTTGTGATTTCGCCGAAGTGCAATGCGATTTGTCTGCCGATAAAATAAAAATGATAGTTACGGTTCCTCAGAATCTACCGCAATTTGTCGATATTCAGTTTTGGGTGGCGGGTGTACCGTACTCTGTGCCTGCACGCAAATCAGATAAAATTGATTACGTATTTACTTATGATCCGCAAGGACAATCATTAGGGCGAGTACAAATTGCTGGACAAATGAATAATTGGGTGCCATCGATGACGCCCGACTTACAACTAAATGCTGATAGTTTATACGAAGTTACGTTGCATGTAAGTCCCGGAACTTATTTATATCAACTACTTATTGATGGCGATCAGAATCATGACGCTACAAATCTCAACAAAGTAGACAATGGCTATGGTAAATTCAACTCCATTTTACAAGTTAATGGTAATGAATCAAAATTTCCTGTTTTGTACACTAAGGAATTTGATCGTAAGCAAATCGAACTTTCATTTACCAATGAGGTGGCTAAAGTGTATGTCTACTGGCAAAACTATCGCTTGCCTGACGCATTTGTCGATTTGTCCGATGATGGCGTAGCTATCAAATTGCCACGTGAAGCATCTGCGTTGGAACGCTCTTACATACGTGTGTGGGGTGTAAACCAGTATGGTGTGAGCAACGATATTTTGGTGCCGTTAGATCATGGTGAAGTTTTACAAAACACAGCAAACATCACACGTCACGATAAATATGCAAACATCATCTATTTCATGTTGGTCGATCGTTTTAAAAATGGAAATCCAGAGAATGATCGTCCAATGAATCGCCCCGATGTACATCCTAAAGCCGATTATCAAGGCGGCGACCTAGCGGGCTTGCAAGAAAAAATTAGAGATGGTTATTTTACCGACTTAGGAGTCAATACTTTGTGGATTTCGCCACTAAATCAAAACCCTTTAGAGCCTTATGGTTACTCGGAAATTGGCAACACAAAATTTTCTGGTTATCATGGTTACTGGCCAATCTCATCTTCAAAAGTCGATTTTCGATTTGGAACGAATGACGAATTAAAACTATTAGTAAACGAAGCACATGCACACGGTATTAATGTGTTGCTCGATTATGTAGCGAATCATGTGCATCAAGATCATCCGCTATATAAAAATCATCCTGAATTTGCTACGCCACTTTATCTGCCTGATGGGCGTTTGAATACACAGTTGTGGGACGAGCAGCGCTTAACAACTTGGTTTGACACATTCATTCCTTCGCTTGATCTTGGTAATCCTAAAGTGGTCAATATGATGGTCGATTCTGCTCTTTTTTGGATGTCGGAATTTAATATCGACGGATTTCGTCACGATGCTTGTAAACATGTAAATGAAGAGTATTGGCGTTTGTTAACTTATAAATTGAAAGAATACGATCCTCAAGGTAAGTTTTATCAAATTGGCGAATCGTACGGTAGTCCAGAGTTGATGGCTAGTTATGTAAATAGCGGTATGCTTGATGGACAATTCGATTTCAATGTATTTGACGAAGCTTCATCAGCTTTCAATGGTGTTAGTGGCGGTACGTTGACACGTGTGAGCAATATTTTACGTAGCAGTTTGAAAGTGTATGGATCTCATAATTTAATGGGTTATATCAGTGGTAATCATGATAAGCCTCGATTTATGGCATTGGCTTCAGGCGATTTAAAAGTGGGCGAAGATGCAAAAGCTGCTGCTTGGACGCGCGATATTGGTATTACGGATAGTACAGCGTATGAAAAGTTAGCGCTATTCCATGCGTTTAATTTAACAATTCCTGGCATTCCAGTCATTTACTATGGTGATGAAATTGGTATGACTGGAGCCAACGATCCCGATTGTCGCCGTATGATGCGCTTTACTGATTGGAATACTCACGAACAGCATTCATTTGAGCAGGTGAGCGAACTAAATCATTTGCGACGCTCTAATTTAGCTTTGATTTATGGTGATTTCATAAATATGGAAGTTACTGACGTTACATGGGTTTATGCACGCAAATATTTTGATACCGAGGCTATTGTATTGTTAAATAATTCCCCTGTAGCTAAATCATTTTTGGTTGATTATGAGGCGTATGGACTATCTGCTAAGGGGTTGACATCAACATTTGGTAATATATTCAAGAAAACGGGCGATGGTAAAATTCAAATAAAATTGCCACCCTACGGTTTTGAAGTGCTAAAATAAAAATAGTGTTTATTACAACAAACCTTCATCTGCAAAGCTGTAGTACGCTTTGTTTGCAATGATGATGTGATCAAGCAGCTGAATCTCCATGAGTTTGGCTGCTTCTTTTATCGATAGTGTAATTTTTTTATCACCTTCACTGGGAGTTTTATTTCCCGATGGATGATTGTGACAAATGACAAGGCCTGATGCCAATTGTTCCAAAGCGTGTCGCATGATAAGTTTGACATCTACCACAGTGGCAGCAATACCGCCTTTACTTATACAGACGCTTTGAATGATTTTGTTATGCCGATTTAAGAGTAAAATCCAAAATTCTTCATGAGGTAAATCGGCCAAAATCGGCTCAAAATAGTTGTAAATATCTAAACTTTCTCGTATTTGTGTACGCTCTAACGTCTGTGCTAATTTTCTACGTCTCCCCAGTTCTAAGGCTGCAATGAGTGTGATGGCTTTTGTTTGCCCAATCCCTTTAAAACCTGTTTGTAAATCATTGATAGAAAGTTTGCCTAGTTCATCGAGGTTGTTCGATACTGAATTCAAAATACGTCGTGATAGTTCCACCACGGTTTCATCGCGAGTTCCAGTGCGCAACAAAATTGCAACCAATTCTGCATCGGTGAGTGCGTTTAATCCTTTTTTTAGTAGTTTTTCGCGTGGTTTATCTTCATCTGCCCACGATTTTAGATTCATGCGTTGTTTCATAACGAGATTTCGATTTGCAACTGTAAAGATATAAAAAAAGGCTTTCCTGCGGTCAGAAAAGCCTTTCTTTTTTATGATGAACTTAATTAAGCCAATTTATTTACGTGTAAAGCCAATTTTGATTTTAAGTTGTTGGCTTTATTTTTGTGTATAATATGACGTTTAGCTAATTTATCTAACATTGCCGATGCTTTTTTGAATAAGTCAACAGCTGCAGTTTTCTCAGTAGTTGCACGTAGTTTACGTACAGCATTACGAGTAGTACGAGCGTAGTATCTGTTATTCAAGCGACGTTTTTCTATTTGTCGAACTCTTTTGATAGATGATTTATGAATTGCCATTTGTAGAACAATTTTATACGTTAATTTTTTGTAGCCCATAGCGGAATCGAACCGCTCTTTCAAGAATGAAAATCTTGCGTCCTAACCGATAGACGAATGGGCCATTATGCAAAACATCAGTGTGACTTATTTTGCGACTGCAAAGATAGAGTGTTTTTTTGAACTATGCAAACATTCCCATAAAATTTTCTAATATTTTTTAATTGATTGGTTTTCAATGATGCTTTTTTTAGTAAATCCATCAGAAATATAAAAGCTGCTTGTTTGTTATGCTTGTTTATTTTAGTCAATCACCTTTTTAAACCTAGTGTAAATCCATATTTTTTTGATAAAATGTCAATAAATCGGTAAAATAACCGTATTTTTGCAATAAAAATTTAATAAAACATGGACAAACAAAAGCAGTTAGATCATCGCTATATGCGTATGGCTCGAATCTGGGCGGAAAATTCTTACTGTAAACGTCGCCAAGTGGGTGCTTTATTAGTAAAAGACCAAATGATTATTTCTGATGGGTTTAATGGTACGCCTTCGGGATTTGAGAATAATTGTGAAGATGAAAATAATGTATCAAAACCTTATGTTTTGCATGCCGAAGCTAACGCTATAACCAAAGTTGCTCGTTCTGGCAATAGTAGTCAAGGTGCCACTTTGTATGTGACAGCTTCGCCTTGCATCGAATGTGCTAAATTAATTATTCAAGCGGGGATCAAACGTGTGGTTTATGGTGAAAATTATCGTATTATGGATGGCTTAAATTTGCTTAAACGCGCTGGAATAGAAGTGGTTTTAGTAGAAGAATAGCCTAATTTATTAACGAATTGACACGATGAATAAAAAAACAACTCCTATTGTTTTAGCGATTTTTTTATCGCTAGGAATTCTTATTGGTAATTTTTTTGCTCTCAGACAACACGCCTATTCTTCTGGTCTTAGTGGGTTAAAAAGTGTTCATTCTGGAGATAAAATTTCGGATTTAATTCAAATTATTGACAATGCTTATGTCGATTCAGTTTCTCTCGATAGTATTGAGGAAGCTATTATTCCTATCATTTTAAAACAGCTTGATCCGCATTCAGCTTATATTCCGGCAGAGGATTTAGCAGCTGTAAATGAGGAGTTAAGTGGTAGTTTTAGTGGCATTGGCGTACAATTTAATTTGCAAAATGACACAATTTACGTGGTTGATGTGATTTCTGGAGGTCCATCTGAAAAAGCTGGTTTGCTCGATGGTGATCGCATTGTGACTGTGAATGATACGCTGTTTGTTGGTAAATCAATCAACAATGAAAAAGTGTTGAAACGCTTGCGTGGTCCTAAAGGTTCGGTGGTGAAATTAGGCGTTATGCGACAAAGTGCACCAGAAATGCTCTATTTTACCATAACTCGTGATGATATTCCAATTTACAGTGTTGATGTAAGTTATATGGTTACGCCGAAAATTGGTTACATCTCTGTCAATAAATTTGCGGCTACTACGTATAAGGAGTTTTTGACAGCAATTGCTAAACTTCAGCGGGCAAATGCAGAGGGTGTGATTGTTGATTTACGTGGAAATTCGGGTGGATACATGGATGCTGCGGTAAATATGTTGAATGAATTTTTGAAAAAAGGTGATTTAATAGTTTATGTTCAAGGCAAAGCTTATCCACGTAGTGACTCTTATGCTAACGGAAACGGTAGTTGCCAAAATATGAAAATAGCTGTTTTGATTGATGAATTCTCGGGTTCGGCAAGTGAAATTTTTGCAGGAGCTATTCAAGATAATGACCGAGGAGTTATTGTGGGGCGGCGTTCCTTTGGTAAAGGTTTGGTACAGCAACAAGTTGACTTTGCTGACGGTTCTGCGGTTCGTATTACAGTAGCTCGTTACTATACGCCTTCTGGTAGATGTATTCAAAAACCTTACGAACGTGGAAATAGCAATGATTATGAAAGTGATATTTTAAATCGTTATTTACACGGTGAATTTTTCTCTAAAGATAGTATTACGCCAACTGATACCGTGGTGTATAAAACGCTTGGTGGGCGTACAGTGTATGGTGGCGGTGGCGTTATGCCCGATGTGTTTGTGCCCCGTGATACGGTTGGATTTACACCATATTTTAATGCTTTAGTTAATGGTGGACATATTTATCGATATGCTTTATTGTACACCGAAAAAGAGCGGATAAAATTAAGTTTATATAAAGATTGGAAAGGTTTATCAGCCTATTTGGATACCCAGAACTTATACGCCTCATTAAACGATTATGCTTCAACCAAAGGTGTTAAAGGCAGTGCGCGTGATAAAGCGGTGTCTAAAGATATTATTACACGTCAACTGAAAGCGTATGTGTTACGTACCATGTTAGGCGATGAAGGTTTTTTCCCTTATGTGAATAGCTACGATATGACAGTAAAAAAAGCAATCGAAAAACTAAAGTAACACTTCAGTAAGTAGTGTGTTAATAATTATGGTGTTATTTTTTGCATTATTGATTCTTGGTTTTGTGGTACTGATTTTAGGTGCTGATTGGTTAGTGAATGGGGCATCTGGTTTGGCTAAACGATTGCATGTCCCTGATTTAGTAATTGGTTTGACAGTAGTCGCCTTTGGTACTTCAGCGCCTGAATTAATGGTGAATTTAATGGCAGCCTTTAACAACGAGAGTGAAATAGCTTTAACCAATATCTTAGGAAGTAACTCCATTAATACCTTTGTTATTTTGGGTGTATCAGCACTTATTTATCCCATTAAATCACAAAAATGTTCTCGTCAATATGAAATTCCTTGGAGTTTCTTTGCAGGTCTTGTCATTGTATTAATGGGGACTGAGTGTTTTGGATTATGTGGAAATGAGTTTGTAATTTCGCGTTTAGATGGCATTGTCTTACTGCTTATTTTTAGCTTGTTTATGTATTACACATTGAATATGGCTAAACATAACAAAGACGCACAAGAGGATGGTTTTTTACCTATGAAAATATGGAAAGCATTTTTGTTGATAGGGATTGGTATGGTTGCGCTGGTTATTGGTGGTGAGTTGATTGTTTCAAATGCGGTTTCTATTGCTCAAGCATTTGGAGTGAGTCAAGCGGTAATTGGAGTTACGGTAGTTGCTTTAGGAACATCATTGCCCGAACTGGCAACTTCAGCCATGGCTGCCTTAAAGAAAAACCCTGATTTAGCTATTGGTAATGTGATCGGCTCCAATATCTTTAATGTGTTTTTTGTGTTAGGTATTAGTGCTGTTATTCGTCCATTACCAAGTTACCCTAATTTGTGGATAGATGCTTCGTTGGCTGCTTTTGGTAGTGGGTTATTGTTATTATTTGTAACTACTAATCGCAAAAAAGAACTGAAAAGATGGCAAGGTGCCTTTTTGTTATTGTGTTACACGATCTATTTAATGTGGTTGTTATCAACTCTTTAAAAACTAAAAAATATGCCAGTAGAAAACTCTCAGAAACTTCGCATAGGTATATCATTAAGTGGTGGTGGAGCCAAAGGTATTGCACATTTGGGTGTGCTTCAAGCACTTGAGGAGATTGGTTTTAAACCTCAAGTGATATCTGGCGTGAGTGCAGGTGCTATTATTGGAGCGCTATATGCCGATGGGAAATCACCCAAAGAAATATGTCAATTTTTTAAAGAATCCAGTTTTTTTAAATTTGTCAAAATAGTGGTACCCAAAAAAGGCGTGATGTCCACCGAGCGGTTCTATAACTTGTTGGATGGTTTTTTAACTGCTAAAACGTTTGAGGAACTACAAATGCCACTGACCATAAATGCTACCGAATTGATTGAAGGTAAAAATGTCTATTTTAATTCAGGTTCATTAGTTGATAAAATAGTCGCCTCATCGAGTGTCCCTATTTTCTTGACACCGAAAGAGATGGAAGGAAAAGTATATGTTGATGGCGGTATTTTTTGCAATATGCCAGCCAAGGTGATTCGCCAAGATTGTGATATTTTGTTTGGCGTACATGTTAATCCTATTGTGACAGAAGGTTCTATCGATGGTATGATGGATGTGATGGAACGTGTGTATCATTTGGCTATTCAGTCGAGTACAGTGAGTGAAAAACGCGCTTGCGACGTGGTGATTGAGCCCGTTGAAGCCCGTAATTATGGCATGTTTGATATTTCCAAAACCCAAGAAATCTTTGATATTGGTTATCGAGCTGCTATGGTTAAATTGCATCAGCCCGAGGTGCAAAAGAAGTTAGAACTAATAAAAGCTCAATGGTAATATAAAAGAGATTGTAACAGACTTACAATCTCTTTTTTTTAATTGTAATGTACGCATCTTTATAACCAGTAAACATGGCTCTTAACGCAACCCATGATTTTGGTTTTATATTGATAGCTATATTGTAAAGCGTATAATTTATTAGGAAATACATACCTCCGAGAAAAACTTGTATTTTCCTTTTTATTGTTTTACTGTCCTTCCATAAGAACTTATACCAATAAATCGTTCTATTCCGTGCCATTGAATAATAGCGGTTAGCTTTTTCTTCTAGTGGATGTTTTGCTATATGACCACATCTTGCATCAAGGTGTTGATAGCGTACTTGAAGCGCATATGCCATTTTTAAACCTTTTGAAGATAATTTATAGAAAAAGACAGGTTCGTCATATGCGGTGTATTGATTCATAGTTCCCTCCTGTAGCCAAATTTCTTGTTCAAATTTTGCTGACTGAGCAATACTTGTTTTTATGAAAAAGCACTGAAAACAGGCTGTTTGACAATAATATAATTTGTCTACTTCACAGCTTTTAAGGTAAACTTTATGTCCTGCTGTTACGGTTAAGACATCTAAGAATTCGGATTTTTTATTGCTCTCAAAATATTGTCCTGTGATTGCACCGCGTAATTTTACTAAGCGTGATTTTCGAAAATCAAGTGTGGGTTGCCCATTTGAAATTCCTTCCATAGGTAAAACACAATCTAATTGATTTTTTGATAAATAGTTATGCAATCGTTCAATTAAGTCACTTTCAAATTTTAAATCATCATCAACCACTAAGATGTAATCACTTGTAGCTGCATTTATTCCGACGGCACGTTGTATACACATTCCTTTTTCGGAATAAATTATTTTTTCATAACCTAGGGTGTGTTGTAATTTGTAATTTTTGGGAATGACGACAATGATTTCCTCGGGCTGTATTGTTTGTTGCTCGATAGAATTTAGAAGTTGTTCATAACTATTACCTCCAGTCCCAATTGTTCTAATAACTACTGAATAAGTAAAACCGTGATTTTCCATAATTGATTGATAGTTTTTGCATTACTATCAATCTCTAAAATTGGGCAATAAAAAAGGTGCGAGCCTTTTCTATCGCGTTCACGGGAAGCCTAGGAGAAACCCTTATGCACTCATAGAAGTACTCACACCTACTGGTATGAGCGTTAACTTTATAGAGTGCATAAGGGAGCCCTTTTTAGGCTTTCCGTGAATTATTCCGATTTTTCAAAAAATCAGTTTCCTAGGCTTTTTTTTGAACGCGAATAATAGCTAATGCTGTTTAAAATATGTTGTTATTGTTTCTACATTTTATTATAAATTTCAATGTGGTTGTGTTTGTAAAGATACTATTATTTTATAAATTGACAAAAAAACCTCGAATTTTCATTCGAGGTTCGTGTGAAAACGTTCACTGTGTGATTCCGGAGCGATTCGAACGCTCGACCCACAGCTTAGAAGGATGTTGCTCTATCCAACTGAGCTACGGAACCAAAATATCACATTTTCAAGCGTGCAAAAATACTGTTTTTTTGTTAGAAAAACAATTTTTTCCTCGCATTTCCAGAATAATTATACGTATGTGGCTGTTTTTTTGTAAATTTGCCGATTGGTATAGCTACTTATAATCATTGGTACGATGAAAGTATTAAAGTTTGGAGGCTCTTCTGTGGGTTCGTTAACAGCGATGTGTCACGTTAAAAACATTGTTGAAACGTGCGACAAACCTGTTGTAGTGGTTGTGTCTGCTTTAGCTGGTGTTACTGATACTTTGTACGATGTGGCTCGTATGGCATCGAAAGGCGATAGGGGCTATATTGAACTATTTTCCGAAATGGAAGAGCGACACGTACACTTAGTTCGTGACTTGGGATTAAATGATACGCCAGCTTCGGTGGAAGTAGCGCATTTGTTCGAAGAGTTACGAAATATTTTACGAGGCGTTCATCTTATTCAAGATATTTCGGAGCGCATTGTCGATTCTATTGTTAGTTATGGCGAACGTTTATCGTCTATTATTGTAGCGCAGTTAATCACAGGTGCTGAGCATCTTGATTCACGCTTGTTCATCAAAACAAAACCTCAAGTTGGTACTAAGTGTGTAGTTGATTTTGAAATCACCAATCAACTCATTGATCGTTATTTCGTCCCTAAAAGAGAGGTTGTGGTATGTGGTGGATTTATTTCCAGTGATGTTGATACAAATCATGTAACCAATTTAGGACGTGGTGGTTCTGACTATACTGCAGCTATTTTAGCAGCACAACTGAACGCTTCGGTACTTGAAATTTGGACAGATGTCGATGGTTTTATGACTGCCGATCCACGCATTATTGATACGGCTTACAGGATTGAAAAATTGACCTTTGTGGAGGCAATGGAGTTGTGTAATTTTGGTGCAAAGGTCATCTATCCACCAACGATTTTTCCCGTTTTTCATAAAAATATTCCGATACGCCTTAAAAATACTGCTCATCCAGAAGCGCCAGGGACCTATATTTCACATGAAAAGGTTGCAGATCGTAAACGTATGATTAAAGGTATCTCGTCTATTGATGATACGGCATTGATTACTATTCAAGGGCTTGGTATGGTAGGCGTTATTGGTATAAATTACCGTATTTTCAAGGCGTTGGCAAAAAACAACATTAGTGTATTTATGGTGTCGCAAGCTTCGTCGGAAAATACAACGTCGTTTGCTGTTTGTAACGCAGAAGCTGACCATTCTGTAGAGGTTTTACGGGCTGAATTTGCAGCAGAAATGGCTAATGGTGAAATTAATGACATTAAAGCGGAAAAAGATTTAGCTACAGTGGCTATTGTGGGTGAAGGTATGAAACGAACCATAGGTATTGCTGGTAAGTTATTTGGTACGCTGGGTCGAAATGGTATTAATGTAATTGCTTGTGCACAAGGAGCTTCTGAAACTAACATCTCATTTGTTACCGATAAAAAATCGTTACGTAAAGCACTGAATGTTATTCACGACTCTTTTTTCTTGTCAGAGTATCAAGAATTGAACGTATTTATCGTTGGAGTTGGAGCAGTAGGGACAAGTTTATTAGAACAAATTCGCCAACAACAACCCAAATTAATGACAGAAAAAGCATTGAAAATTAATGTAGTTGGTGTGGCTTCGTCTAAAAAAGTACTATTCCGTCGTGAAGGTTTACCACTTGGGAATATTCGTACGTTGCTTGATTTAGAAGGTGTTGAGTCATCGTCTAAGTTTCTACGTGACCAAATAATTGCCCAAAACATGTTTAATTCGGTATTTGTTGATTGTACATCGAGTGCTGAAATTGCATCTATTTACAAAGATTTATTAGAAGCTAATATTTCTGTAGTTGCAGCTAATAAAATAGCGGCTTCCGGTAATTATGAACACTACTTGTCGTTAAAGGATAGCGCACGTAAATATGGTATCAAATTTTTGTTTGAAACTAATGTGGGAGCTGGTTTGCCAGTGATGAATACCATCAATAATCTTATCAATTCGGGTGATAAAATTTTGAAATTAGAAGCGGTGCTTTCGGGAACATTAAATTTTGTTTTTAATACGATTAGTTCTGAAATTCCGTTGAGTAAAGCTATTTTGATGGCTAAAGAGGCAGGTTTTACAGAGTCTGATCCGCGGACCGATTTAAGTGGTACGGATGTTATTCGCAAGTTGGTTATTTTAACTCGTGAAGCGGGTTATCGTGTAACACAAGAAGAGGTAAAAAAAGAACTGTTTTTACCTGATTCTCTTTTTCAAGGTACATTGGAGGAGTTCTGGCAAAACATTAAGAAGTTTGATGCTGAATTTGAACAAAAACGCCGATTATTAGATGAAAAACAAATGAAATTTAGATTTGTAGCTACAATGATAGAGGGGCGTTGTTCTGTAGCTTTAAAAGAGGCTGACCCGCATCATCCGTTTTACGATTTAGAAGGTAGTAATAATATTTTAATGCTCACGACAGAACGATATTATGATTATCCAATGATAATCAAAGGCGCTGGTGCTGGTGCAGATGTAACTGCGGCAGGCGTTTTTGCTGACATAATTAGTATTGCAAATATTCGATAATAAATTAAAAATTAAAGATGAGACACATTCAGTTTGCTTTGCCCTTAGTGGTACTATTGTTTTTAGTGGCTTGTGAGAGTAGTTCAAACTATTCAAAACAATTGGAACAAGAACAGATTAAAATAGATGATTATCTAGCTCGTCGTGGGAAAGTTGTTGTATCAGAATATCCTGCTGACTCTCTATTTGTTATCGGACAGTGGTATCGGTTTAGTGATGATGGTATTTATATTTGTATTGATTCATTAGGTGGAGGCAAAGATGTTGCAAATGGCGATGAATTGGCTGTGCGCTACATTCAAAGTACGTTGGATGAAAATCCTGTAGTGATAAGTTATTGGACAACTCAAGACCGACCTTATCCACTTCAAATTATAAAAGGCTCTATGACAAACAGTTGTGAGGGGTGGGACGATGCCTTTGAACTAATGCGCCGTTCGGGTACGATTGCTCAAGTTATTGTACCTTCAAAATTAGGCTTTCCTGAAGCTGCCACTGGTGTTATTCCATATCATTTTAAACTTTCGATGAAAGTGGTTCCTAAATAAAAGGTTAGATTTATTATTTAAATAGTATGACATTAATTAAAAGTATTTCAGGTATTCGTGGTACTATTGGTGGTACCGTAGGTGATGGTTTATCGCCTATAGATATTGTAAAGTTTACCACAGCATACGCCACTTGGCTAAAAGCATATTCTAAAAAATCACGCTGTAAAATTGTAGTTGGTCGTGACGCTCGTATTTCGGGCGAAATGGTCAATCATATTGTTATTGGGACTTTACTTGGGTCCGGTTGTGATGTGGTGAATATCGGTTTAGCTTCGACACCAACGACCGAATTGGCAGTGACTATAGAAGGTGCCGATGGTGGTATTATATTAACAGCTAGTCACAACCCAAAACAATGGAATGCGCTTAAATTGTTAAACGAAAAAGGTGAATTTTTAAATAAAGAGGAGGGTGAAGCACTATTGAAGCTTGCCGAACAGGGTGAATTCGATTATGTAACTGTAGATGCTATTGGTACATTAACAGAAAAAATCGATTATACTCAAAAACATATCGACCATGTATTGCAACTCAAATTAGTAGATGTTGATGCTATTCGTAAAGCTAATTTTAAAGTGGCAATTGATTGTGTAAATTCAGTTGGTGGCATTGCTATTCCAGCTTTGTTAGAAGCATTGGGCGTAAAAAATATTGAAAAGTTGTATTGTGAACCAAATGGTCATTTCCCGCATAATCCCGAACCATTGCCAGAACATTTAACTGACATTTCTAATTTAATCAAATCTAAAAAAGTCGATGTTGGTTTTGTGGTTGATCCAGACGTTGACCGTTTAGCTATTATTTGTGAAGATGGTTCGATGTTTGGCGAAGAATATACGCTGGTTTCGGTGGCCGATTACGTTTTACAACATACACCGGGAAATACGGTTTCTAACTTGAGCTCAACACGTGCTTTGCACGATGTTACTATTGCACGTGGCGGTTCGTATAGCGCTGCTGCTGTAGGCGAAGTCAACGTAGTTGCTAAAATGAAAGAAACCAATGCCGTGATTGGTGGCGAAGGTAATGGTGGTGTGATTTATCCTGAGTCACATTATGGGCGCGACGCTTTGGTAGGCATTGCACTATTTTTGACTAATTTAGCGAAAACAGGCAAAAAAGTGTCGGAATTGCGTGCTTCGTACCCCAATTACTTTATGTCTAAAAATAAAATACAATTAACTCCAGAAATTGATGTTGATGGTGTTTTGTCAGTGATAAAAGGCTGTTATAAGCAATTCAAAATCAATGATATTGATGGTGTCAAAATTGATTTTCCGCAAGGTTGGGTTCATCTGCGTAAATCAAATACTGAACCGATTATTCGTATTTATAGTGAAGCTCCAACCATAGAACAAGCAGATAAATTTGCTCAAGCCATAATGGACGAAATAAAACGAATTGCTAATAGTTGAGAATTATGGAAGAACTTACCTTAATAACACCTTCGGTCCTATTTTCAGCGGTTTCGTTAATCTTATTGGCATATACCAATCGGTTTTTAGCTTATGCCCGATTAGTGCGCACGCTTAAAGATCGTTATGATCACGATCGTTCGGCGGTAACTCACGCACAAATTGAAAATCTGCGTAAACGACTTGACCTCTCCCGTTTGATGCAGGTATTTGGTACTGTGAGTTTATTCTTGTGTGTAGTAACAATGTTTGTTATTTACATCGGTTTGTCGCTTACAGCTGTGTGGATTTTTGGTTTAGCTCTGTTGGCTTTGATTGTTTCGTTAGGGCTTTCTATTTGGGAAATAATCATCTCATCACGTGCTTTAGAGTTTTATTTAGGTGATATGAATAAATAATGTTTGTATGACAAAAATAGCTTTATTCCCGGGCAGTTTCGATCCGTTTACGAAAGGACATCAAAATATTGTAGAGCGTGCATTACCACTATTTGATAAGTTGGTGATTGGTATTGGATGTAATACAAATAAACATACGCTTTACACACCCGAAGAGCGTCAACAGCAAATCGCAAAGTTGTTTAAAGACGATCCACGTATTGTGGTAAACATTTACGAAGGATTGACGGTTGATTTTGCGAATGCTTTAGGTGCCACGTACATTGTAAGAGGTGTTCGCACCATGGCTGATTTTGAATATGAACGCACCATAGCTGATGTAAATAAGCGTTTGGCAGGCATCGAAACGGTATCGTTTTTTGCCGATACTGACACGGCTTCTATATCGTCGTCTTTGGTACGCGAACTCAAAGCTTTTGGTAAAGACGTAACGGATTTTTTACCGTAAATAAGAAAATATTATATCACATAAACAAAAAAAAGGTGACCTCTACATGGAGTCACCTTTTGTTATAAATAGTCTTTTTATTTACCTTTCATTACATCAAAACCTTTTCCGTAAACACCAATTGCAGACGATTGTGAAACGAATGCATTAGGGTCAATTTCTTTTACAAGTTTAAATATTTTGGCCGATTCATTTTTACGTGCCAGTACGGTTATGATTTTTACAGGAGCTTTTGAATACCATCCAACACCATCAAGGATAGTAACGCCGCGGTGGACCTCGGTGTTAATTGCATCGGCAATTTTTGCGTACTCATGTGAAAATATAAAGAATTGTACCGATTGCCGTACACCATTTACAACCAAATCGACAGTGAGCGTAGTAACAGCCATAGCGGTTAAACCATAAACAATTTTTTCGATTGTACCGTTGGGTAATAACCATGAAGAGCTGATAATGAGCACGTCACAAAGTAAAAGTGCACGACCTAATGTGATGTTGTGATATTTATTAACAACTTTGGCAACAATATCAGTTCCGCCAGAGCTACCATTATTTAGAAACACAAGTCCCATACCTGTCCCTGCTAATAAACCACCTATAACACAGGCCATAAATGGTTCTTGTTCAGACACAAATGTTCCAATTTTAGCCGCAGGAATAAAGGCTAAAAAAGCCGTTAGCATTAAAACGCCGTAAATTGTTCTAATACTAAATTCCCATCCTAAAGTACGCACTGACAAAACAAGTAGTACGGAGTTGATAATGAAATATGTTGCCGAAATTGGGAATCCTGTACCATATTGAATAATAGATCCAATACCGGTTACACCGCCGCCTGTAATCTGATGTGGTATCAAAAAACCTTTCCACGAAGCAGCGTACATAAGTAAACCCAAGGTGATCATGAGATATTCTTGCCATATACTCCACGTTGGCTTTTTGAATGTTGTCATAGTATTTGAATTAAAAAACAATATTTACAATTTTACCCGGAACTACAATCACTTTTTTAGGCAGTTTCCCCTCGAGAAATTTAGCAGTCTGTTCATTGTCTAAAGCCGATTTTTCAACCTCTTCTTTGTTCATATCTGCAGGTAATTCGATTGTAAAACGTACTTTGCCATTAAATGAAATTGGATATTTTACACTGCTTTCTACTAAATAATCTTCATTGCAAATAGGGAAAGTGGCATCGCAAATAGAGTTCACGTTGCCTAACGCATGCCATAACTCTTCGGTAATATGTGGTGCAAATGGATTCAAGATGATTAACAAAGGTTCCAAAATTTCATGCTTAGAACATTTGAGCGTAGATAGTTCGTTTACACAAATCATAAACGCCGCAATCGAGGTGTTGAATGAAAAGTTTTCGATATCGTACGCGATTTTTTTAATCGTTTTATGTAACGTTTTTAGCTCTTCTGCTGTTGGTGTATCGCAGCTTACGCTTAACTTGTCATCTTTGTAGAACAGGCTCCAGAGTTTTTTCAAGAAACGATGTACACCATCAATACCGTTGGTGTCCCAAGGTTTTGATTGTTCTAATGGACCCAAGAACATTTCATACAGACGAAGCGTGTCGGCACCATATTTTTCAATAATATCATCTGGATTTACCACGTTGAACATCGACTTTGACATCTTCTCTACCGCCCAGCCACACACATATTTTCCATCTTCGAGAATAAATTCTGCATTTTTATATTCGGGCATCCAGTTTTTGAATTTTTCTAAATCCAAAATATCGTTGTGAACAATATTGACATCAACGTGAATTTCTTGCGTTTGGTAATCGTCTTTCAGGTTGTATGACACATATTTATTGGTACCTACAACCCGATACACAAAATTACTTCGTCCTTGAATCATACCTTGGTTGATCAGTTTTTGGAACGGTTCATCTTTTACTATTACACCTAAGTCAAACAAGAATTTATTCCAAAAACGGCTGTAAATTAAGTGTCCAGTAGCGTGTTCGGTGCCACCAATATATAGGTCCACATTTTGCCAATAACTGTTAGCCGATTTTCCAACCAGGGCATTAGAGTTGTGCGGATCCATATAGCGCAAATAGTAAGCCGATGAACCTGCAAACCCAGGCATGGTGTTGAGTTCCAGTGGATAACCTTCTTCAGTTTTCCAATTTTGAGCACGACCAAGTGGTGGTTCGCCAGTTTCTGTGGGCAGATATTTGTCAATTTTAGGCAGCTCAAGTGGCAATTTGCTTTCATCTAACATATAAGGCATACCCTCTTTGTAGTAAACAGGGAAAGGTTCGCCCCAATAGCGTTGACGGCTAAAAATAGCATCGCGTAAACGATACATCACTTTTACTTGACCTAATTTATTCTCTGTGATATAGGTTTTCATGGCAGCAATGGCCTCCTTTACCGTTTTGCCATTTAGAAATCCTGAGTTAATCATTACACCTTCTTTGGCATCGTAGCTCTCTTCGCTTACATCACAGCCTTCGATGAGTGGAATGATTGGCAATTTGAAATGTTTGGCAAAGGCGTAGTCGCGACTATCGTGTGCTGGGACTGCCATGATAGCCCCTGTACCATAACCAGCCAAAACATAATCGGAAATATAGATTGGGATTTGGTTGTTTGTTACAGGATTGATAGCGTATGACCCAGAGAATACACCAGTCACTTTGCGGTCGGCTATGCGATCACGTTCGGTACGGCGTTTTACACGGTTAAGATAAGCCTCAACTTCTACATTTTGTTCAGGGGTCACAAGTTGTTTTACATAGTCACTTTCGGGTGCCAATACCATAAACGTAACCCCAAAGATAGTGTCCGCTCTAGTGGTAAATATTTCGATTTTAGCGTTGCTATTAGCTAAACCGAAAAAAAGTTGTGCGCCTTCCGAACGACCAATCCAATTTTTCTGTGTCTCTTTGAGTGATTCAGTCCAGTCAAGTTGGTCAAGTCCGTCCAATAAACGTTGTGCATAAGCTGATACACGCAAACTCCATTGGCGCATAACACGCTGTTCCACAGGATGTCCACCGCGTACAGAAAGTCCTTCGCTAACTTCATCATTGGCTAGTACGGTCCCAAGTGCCGGACACCAATTAACTTTTGTATCTGCCAAGTATGCAATGCGGTAAGCCATGAGCACTTCCTGCTGTTCTTTCTCACTCCAACTATTCCATTCTTTAGCTGTGAATATCGGAGCTTCTGATTGTGCGGCAAGGATATTCGCATTACCCTCTTGAGCGAATAAATTTACCAATTCAGCTATGGGTTGTGCTGCATTGGTACGTTGGCAGTACCAGTGGTTAAACATTTGAATAAAAGCCCACTGAGTCCATTTGTAGTAGCTCGGATCGCATGTGCGTATCTCACGGCTCCAATCGTAACAAAAACCTATTTTGTCCATTTGTTCGCGGTAGCGAGCAATGTTTTTTTGAGTCGTAATTTCAGGATGTTGTCCTGTTTGTATAGCGTATTGTTCGGCAGGCAATCCGTAAGCATCGTATCCCATTGGATGTAGCACATTGAAGCCTTTTAAACGCTTGTAACGGCTGTAAATATCAGAAGCAATATAACCCAGCGGGTGTCCTACGTGTAATCCTGCACCAGAAGGATAAGGAAACATGTCTAACACGTAATATTTTGGACGAGCATTATCGACTTCAACTTTGTAAGTGGCATTTTTAATCCAATAATTTTGCCATTTTTTCTCAATTTCTTTGAAATTATATTCCATAATACGCCAATGTTCAAATTTTTGTATAGTAACTTGAGTGTTTGTTTGTGAGTAAATTAGTCCTTTGGTTGTGTATCAAAATGTGGTGTAAATAACTAAATTTCCTAAATTACACACTTGGGCAAAAGTACAAAAAAATCTGCTGTTGACAATAGCTAAAAAAATAGTACTTTTGTATTTCAGAAAAATCTTATTAGACATTCCTGTTGTCATCTTTATTTATCACTGATTATGAAATCTAATAATACATCATTGAAACGTAGCAATTTTGAAATTATGGCACCAGCTGGCTCTTGGGAAAGCCTTGCAGCAGCGCTTAAAGCTGGAGCTGATTCTGTTTACTTTGGTATTGAAAATTTAAATATGCGTAGTCGTTCGTCAAGTAATTTCACAACGGACGATTTGCGTACCATTGTTCAACAATGTAACGAACACGGCGTAAAATCTTACTTGACTATTAATACGATTATTTATGATGATGATTTAGCGTTGATGCGTACTATTGTCGATACTGCAAAAGAGGCAGGTGTTTCAGCCATTATTGCTTCTGATGTAGCGGTGATGACGTATGCCTATAGTCGTGATGTTGAGGTGCATTTGTCCACGCAATTGAATATTTCCAATCGTGAAGCGCTTAAGTTTTATGCGCAATTTGCTGATGTTGTAGTTTTAGCACGTGAACTCAATATGGATCAAGTGGCTGAAATTCATAAAACAATTATCAATGAGAATATTGTAGGTCGTAATGGTGAGTTGGTACGTATTGAAATGTTTTGTCACGGAGCCTTGTGTATGGCTGTTTCGGGTAAGTGTTATTTAAGTTTACATGAGATGAATGCATCGGCCAATCGTGGTTCTTGTATGCAAATTTGCCGTCGAGGTTATACGGTGCGTGATAATGATTCGGACATCGAATTGACTATTGATAATGAATATATCATGTCGCCCAAAGATTTGAAAACGATTCATTTCCTCAATAAAATGATTGATTCGGGCGTGCGTGTCTTTAAAATTGAAGGACGCGCTCGTGGTCCTGAATATGTGAAAACCGTTGTAACGTGTTATCGTGAAGCTATTGAAAGTTATCTCGACAACTCGTTTACTATAGAAAAAATTGACGACTGGAATAAACGTTTGTCGCGTGTGTTTAACCGTGGCTTTTGGAATGGTTATTATTTGGGACAGCGATTGGGTGAGTGGAGTCATAATTATGGCTCAGAAGCAACACGGCGCAAAATGTATGTGGGTAAATGCACTAACTATTTTACTAAAATTGGGGTAGCAGAATTTTTATTAGAAGCGCAAGAACTCTCTGTAGGTGATGAAATATTAATTACAGGCGTTACCACTGGAGCGTATGAAGATGTGGTTCGGGAAATTCGTGTCGACTTACAGCCCGTAGAGCGTGTTGGCAAAGGAACACTCTTTTCCATTAAAACAAGTGAGCCTATTCGCCGTAACGACAAATTATACAAAATGGTGGCAGTAGAGCACAATAAATAGAGTGCTTATTATACAAGGTGTAAGTACTCCTTTGGATCTTTTTAGTAAAATTATTTGGTAATTCACAGAATAACACATACATTTGTTCTTTGAAAAGTATATGAATAGTCGTGCTTTGTGAAGTGTTAAATAAAAATTTCAAAAATTATTTTTCTGATTATCAGCTATTTATTAAAAACTTTTTAAAAACCACATACTTTTGCACGCTATTTGTAAATGTTAAACTGAAACAATAAAACTATTTTTTTATTTTTAAATCTTTTCATTATGAAAAAAGTATTACTATTTGCAACAATCGCATTATTGGCGGTTGGTTGTGCTTCAAAAAAAGGTAAACAACAAGAAGCTTACAAAGGTGACGTATCTGTAACTATTCCTTGCTCAGGCAAAGATTATCAAAGTAACAGCAAAGTATTCCGTGCGTTAGGTATGGGCTATAGCACTGATATGCAAATTGCTCGTTCAAAAGCATTACAAAATGCACGTGCTGAATTGGCTACTCAAATTAACGCCACTATCAAACGTGTAGTTGATAATTATGCATCATCTTATCAAATGGGTGAAGAAGAAGAAGCAAAAAGCAAATTTCAAGATTTATCACGTACAGTAGTTAATCGTGAATTAGGTGGAACCATTGTTATCTGCGACGAAACTACTCGTACTCCAGAAGGTAAATTCCGTTGCTACATCGTAGTTGAATTAGGTGGCCCAGAAGTAGCTGAAAAAGTAGCTAATGCTGTGAAAGCTGACGATAAATTGCGTATCGATTACGAATACGAAAAATTCAAACAAACATTTGACGAAGAAATGAACAAATTGAAATAAGTTCATCGTATGAATTAAAAAAGTGCCAAAAGCGTGTCAACGTGTTTGGCACTTTTTTTGTTTTTTGGGTTCAAAGATATGTACTATCTTTGTTCTTCATTTAAGGTTTATTTGAAACTATGAAATACAAAAACATGATTGGCCTCTTGGTGGTTCTTGCCATGATGGCTTGTGTGCGTGAAAAAGATGTTCTGACACGGAATCTACAAATCTGTTATAGCGTTTGTCCTTATCATGATGGTTTGCTTATTGCTAATTGGGGAACTGATTCAATCGACCCTCTGAGTCGTGAAGGGAAAGGTTATATTGCCTTTCACAAAGAGGGTGTTACGTCCATTTTAATTCCGGCTGACGGTACGCTTTCTGCTCCGAAAGGCATGGCTGTAAAGGATGATTATTTGTTTGTAGCTGATTTCAATCAAGTGGTTGTGTACAACTTGAACAAAATTACTGCACAACCACAACAGATTCCATTTCCCGAAGGACATGATTTCGTGAGCGACGTGGCTATTATTGGGAATGTATTACTAGTAGCAGTTACAAATAATAGTACTATTTTTGCGTTAGATATTAGTAATTTAGCTCATGTTGATGTTGGTTCATTGGCTATTTATGCGATAGTACCCGGTGCAACAAGTCTGTGCGTAGTTGATTATCATCTTTTTATAGGTTCTTCTACTACGTACGGTGACCCAACGGAGTTCAACGTAATTTATATGATTGATGATTTGAGTAACCCTGTCCCACAACCAATAACGCACAGGGTTGGTCAATATCAAGATTTGACACTAACGCCAGACAGAGAGTCGCTTTATTTTATTGATAGAAACAGCTCCAAACTAGGTCGTTTAGAGTTTAGTACTGGTATTATCAATTTTATTGATGTACCTATGCAGTGGCAAAGCCCTTCTTCGCTTATTTGGTGGAACAATCAGTTCGTGATTTCAGATAGAGTTATGAACACGATTTGGCTATCACAGCTCTGATCAATTAGTTGGTAGGAAATATCGAATAAATAAATATCTTTGTAAGTGATTTGTTTCATAATTATTTTTAAATATTCTGCATTAAATAAATTATGTTAGTTAAAACTTTTGGAGCAGCAGTTCAAGGTATAAAAGCTACTTTAGTAACCATAGAGGTAAATATTTCGGCGGGCATCAAGTTCTTTTTAGTCGGTTTGCCCGATAATGCTGTGAAAGAAAGTCACGAACGTATCATGTCTGCTTTGCAGTACAACAAAATTCCTATTCCACGTAAGCAGGTAGTCATAAATATGGCACCAGCTGACATTCGGAAAGAAGGTTCTGCGTATGACTTACCACTTGCCATAGGCATGTTAGCTGCAAGTGAAGTGGTCGATGCTACAGATATAGAGCAGTTCGTCATTATGGGCGAATTGTCGCTTGATGGCACTTTAAAACCTATAAAAGGAGTTTTGCCTATTGCTATTTTAGCACGCGAATTAGGTTTTAAAGGTTTTATTTTACCTAAAGAAAACAGTAAAGAAGCAGCTGTGGTTAATGATCTAGAAGTTTATGGCGTTGAAAATATTACCGATGTGGTAGACTTCTTTAATCATAAGAAAACGTTAGAGCGTACAGAAGTTAATACACGTGAAGATTTTTTTGCTCGTGTTAATGCTTTTGATATTGATTTTTCTGACGTAAAAGGTCAAGAAAATGTAAAACGTGCTATCGAGGTGGCTGCTGCTGGTGGACACAATATTATTATGGTTGGTCCTCC
>JARKSE010000018.1 GCA_029974315.1 Paludibacteraceae bacterium
CAGCTTAGCCGAATCTAAAACACACTAATAACCTCTCGGGGTTTGCCATGCGGCAGGGGCAGAAGGCCCCTGAGAGTGCATCCCCGATAGTAATGATTGAAATAAATTTAAAAAATACTCGGTTATTTGGATTTAATACACCTTAGAAACAGAGATTAATGTAGTTGGCCATATTGATACTGCCAGAAATTGGGAAGAACGAAAGAAACTTTGCTTAGGCAAGATTTACTACAATTTGTCTGAACTCATTGCAGAAGCGAAAGACAAAAATATCGGCACTTCTCTAGCCGTATTCAAGCCAAATGAGATTTTGGACTTTTATGCCGAACCTGTTGATCGTGATTGGAGTGCAAAACAAAAAGCCATTTTAGCTCAGCAGAATCTCTTCGAAAACAAGTTTGAAGTCGTAAAGAAATTGCCCTATAAATTCAAATTTCGTTTCAAGGACAACCAAGAACAGGTAAGTAACATGATGATCGAAGATTGGGAAGCAGGTCAGCTTTTTTGGCGTCAGCTTGCCAAATATGAAGGCAATGAGCAAAAGGCAATAGAAGATGTTCGCAAAAAGTATTTTGACGACTTCGCCAAGACCAAAGACCTTCACTTCTATTTGGGGACAACACAGCGCCATCACAACACTGCACCAAATCCATTTATCATTATCGGAACATTTCATCCAAAGATTGAGAATCAAATGAAGTTGTTTTAAAACTGAATAATATGCAAGCCCACTACAGCCACACACATTGCCAAGCCGCTCAAGCCAACCGCACCAGCCAAAGCTTGTCAAAGAGTGTGTCTGAGCCAACGCACGAGAGACAAAGAAAACAGCACGAAAGCACAACATTAGCTATACGTAATGCGGGCGAAAGTGCTGATATGAAAGTAATTACACTAAACAAACTAACTGCTAAACTGAAAGTGAAGTGCCTTGAAATCCCGCACTACGCATAGCCGAGACCGTTAGCTGCTATACTGACAAGACCCTACGAACTCAAAAATAATCCCTATATTTGCAAACTAAAAAGTAAGTGACAATAATGTAAAAACCAATTTCTTTCAGACAAATTAAAGACGGTAAATCACAATATGGTTTGACCAATTCATTCATCTTTAAAAGAAAGAAGTTATGCTTATTTTACAGAACATTTCATATACACATCCCAACAAAAATCTGTTGTTTGACAATATCAATCTAACAGTAAACAATCACGAAAAAATTGCCTTAATCGGCAATAATGGCTCAGGAAAATCTACTTTATTGAAACTTATTTCAAAAGAACTACAACCTTTGGACGGGCAATTATTTGTAGATACTAAACCTTATTTTGTTCCTCAAATTTTTGGTCAATACAATCATCTCACTATTGGACAAGCTTTGAAAGTTGAAAACAAACTCAAAGCATTACAAGAAATTCTTAACGGCAATGTAACCGAAGAAAATTATTCAACACTTGACGATGATTGGACGATTGAGGAACGTTGTAATGACGCTTTGAAATATTGGCAATTAACCAATTTGGACTTAATGCAAAAAATGGAAACATTAAGCGGAGGACAAAAAACAAAAGTATTCCTTGCAGGAATTTCTATCCATCAACCAGAATTGATATTGCTTGACGAACCCAGCAATCATCTGGACGTTGCGGGCAGAAAGCTTTTATATAATTTTATTCAATCAACCCAAAACACTTTAATAATTGTAAGCCACGACAGAAAACTTTTGAACCTTTTAGGTAAAGTCGCTGAATTAGACAAACGTGGAATAACAATTTATGGTGGCAATTATGACTTTTATATGGAACAAAAACTTATAGAAAACAATGCTTTAAATCAAGATTTACAAAGCAAAGAAAAAGCATTGCGAAAAGCCAAAGAAAAAGAGCGCGAAACATTGGAGCGACAACAAAAATTAGACATAAGAGCACAAAAAGGCTTAGGTAAAGCTGGACTTCCAAAGATTGTTTCTAATACTTGGAAAAATAGTGCAGAACGAAGTACCGCAAAAATAGCAGGTGTACACACAGAAAAAATTGGTGGACTTAAAGAAGAATTACAAGAACTGCGTTCGGCTTTGCCCAACATTGATAAAATGAAATTTGGCTTTGACAATTCAGCTTTGCACAAAGGAAAAACTCTAATCAAAGCAGACGAAATCAATTATAGTTACAAAAATCATCCATTGTGGAAAGAGAATTTGACTTTCCAAATCACAAGTGGCGAACGTCTTGTTTTGAAAGGTATAAATGGTTCGGGCAAAACAACTTTAATCAAAATAATTTTAGAAAAATTAGAACCACAAACAGGAAAAATATACCGAGCTGATAACAAAGCGGTTTACATAGACCAGGATTATTCGTTGATTGACAACCAACTAAAAGTATATGAACAAGCCCAACAATTCAACGTTTCAGCATTGCAAGAACACGAAATAAAAATTAGGCTCAATCGTTTTTTATTTACCAAAGACGATTGGGATAAATCTTGTAGTGCATTGAGTGGTGGCGAAAAAATGCGTTTAATTCTTTGTTGTTTAACCATTAATAACCAATCACCAGACATCATAATTTTAGACGAACCAACAAACAATTTGGATATTCAAAACATAGAAATTTTGACAGCGGCCATCAACGAATATCAAGGAACATTAATTGTGGTATCCCACGATGAAACATTTTTAGAACAGACAAAAATTGAGCAGACCATTCAACTCTGACAAAAGTACAGCAGCTAACATCGGTTTGGCAATATGGCGGCTGAAGTGCTTCTATGAAACATTTGTGCAAGGTTCAACAGCAGTAATCCTATTGAACTTTTGTGCTAAAAATCCGCCACATCGCCAAGCCGAAAACCGTTACCGCTAATTTAAATTAATCATACAAACAAGTTAAAAACTATGATTATAAAAAAAATTATTAATTTACCATTAATCCTTTTGGCTTTGACATTAGCTTCGTGTTCATCTAATGTTACTAAAGATTATGAAGAAAATTTGTTATTCATAAATAACATCAAT
>JARKSE010000022.1 GCA_029974315.1 Paludibacteraceae bacterium
AATCACCTAATAATATTTCTTTTTTGCCCTCGCTCATTTTAATAAAAATTTTGTTTTGTGTTTCAATTTAAGTTTATCGTTTAATCAACCGTGCCAGCGTATAACACGTGGTAAAAAACATTAAAACGATTTTTTACCACCATCCGTTAGCCGCAATACTCGGACAACCTCCGTACGGCCACATCGTAATATTGTTTTTCCTTTTCAATGCCTATAAATTGCCGATTTGTTTTCAGACAAGCCAATCCCGTTGTTCCTGAACCCATTGTGTTATCCAAAACTATTTCATTTTCATTGGTGTATGTTTTTATTAGGTATTCAAAAAGGTCTAAGTTTTTTTGTGTTGGGTGTTGTTTCCCTTTCTGTGATGCATTACTATAAGTTAAAATACTTGTCGGGTATTTTTCATTATACTCACGTTCAATGCCGTCGTTGTATTTTAATGGGTTGCTGTCTGAACTTGTGTAACACTTGCTTTTTTTTACCTTATCCCTTTTGGTCATTATAGGGTTGTAAGTTACCCTTCCCTTGCCAAAAACCAATATATTTTCGTGTTGCATCATTGGTCTATGTTTAGCCACTTGAAAACCTACACCCCTAACTTTATCCCATATCCACTCGTATTTTAGCCATTCAAGGTTACTGCAGCCCAATACACTTGTAAATGGTTGTGATGCTGTTAAAACCACTACTCCGTTTGGCTTCAAAATCCGTTTGTATTCAGTCCAAAGTTTATCCAAAGGCAAAACGCTATCCCATTTACAAGCAGTAGTACCATAAGGCAAATCGGCAATTATAGCATCAATACTTTTATCAGGGATTGAAGGAAAAACATCAAAGCAGTCAGCCCAGAATAAAGTACTGCGGCTAACATCGGTTTTGTGCAAGTGGGGGTTATCTGCTATATTCATCATTTTTAATTCTATTAAAGTTTAGTTGTGGGTTGAAACTTTCGTGCCTTGATACCCCACCTGCACAAAGCCTTTTTGCGTTAGGTGCAATACTACATTCGTTCTTTTAATGAAAGTTCGTAGTATATTACCAAAAATTAAAAAAGCCCACGCTCTTTGTCTGCTATCGCAGCCATTGGGGTAAAAAGTTTCTCGAGTTTATGTTGGTTTCCTGTATTGCATCCATTCCCAAGTTGTGTATTTGTTTGCACTGTCTTTATGCAAAAAAAGTCTTTCGGTGCATTATACTCACTTACAAATACAATGTGTCCTTCACTCGCTTTATCTCTGCACCATTGCCAAAAATCAGTATGGTTAAATCCATCTTTATAGGCTGTTGTTCCCTCATAAGGTGGGTCGCAGTATATTAGGCTGCTTGGCGGTATCTCTAAATCTTGGTAACTACAATGCACAAAATCAACATCCTTTATTTTCGGTAATTGTTTCATTACTCCGTTTCTGCTTTCGGTTTGGTGGTTTGGTAATCTACCATTTTGCAACCTTCTGTTTTCCTTATAATCATTAATCCAACCACCAAACCATTTACCACCGTAACTGCAACAAATACCAGCCCACAATGTCATTTTAGTATCATTTTCTTTATTCTCTTTAATGGCGTAATATTCTTCTTTAGTGGTATGTATTGGCGGTGTCCATCCGTTTTTTAAGGCGTTCCAAAAATCAATAAGGTATTTATTAAAATCAGCACCAATTCTATTGCCTTCAACTTTATCAATCATATTTGCTCCACCAACAAACGGTTCTACCCAAGTCATTTCAGGTGTTCTGTATTTTAGCATTATAGGTAAAATGTGCTTTGCAATTCTGTTTTTACTTCCCATATATTTCATAAAAATTTCCCTCCCTATTTTTTTAATTTTTTACGTTTGTTTTTCAAATCAAGTTTATCGGTTATTTACCGTACAGCACCTAACAACGTGTATAAAACATAGCCAATTAAGGTTCGTGGTTTATATCAAGTGTTGTATATGGCTACGTTTCATATACGCAACGTTACCGCCAATTAAATAGAACATCGTGTTCGTGAATAAACTGGTCAGCGCAATTGTTTAATACGTTTTCTGTCTTGTTTTTATACGCTTGATTTTTGCCAAATATTTCATCAATAACATATTCTCTTGCAATACCTCG
>JARKSE010000027.1 GCA_029974315.1 Paludibacteraceae bacterium
AGTTTGCAAGTGGACACAATCACATTAACGGAATTGAGAACTTTTGGGGACTATGTAAAGTGCGTTTAGCAAAGTTCAGAGGTGTGCATAAAAAATCATTTTATTTGCACATAAAAGAGTGTGAATTTAGATATAATTACATAAATCAAAATATTTATGTAATCTTGTTGAATAGTATGAGAAAAAACAAACTTAACTAATCTTGAACCTTCTTTAAATACAGAACTATGAACCACTATCGGCTGTATAACTACACTATCACAACCCAACACCGTTTGCAATGTGTCGAACAAATTAATCGTTTCAAAATATAATTTGCCATCAAATTCTACAGAATCACAGCCAATCAACGGCTCTTTCCAAGTAATTTTATACGGCATCACGGTTATCTCTGTTACAATAACACTATCGCAACCCGAAACGGTTACCAGTGAGTCAGTTACAACCGTGCTTTCGTGATAAATCGAATCGCCGAACTGCACAAAATTGCAACCGCTTATTGAATTGGTTTTTATGTAACTCGGCATTACTACAATCATCAGCGTATCCGAAAAAACATGATAATCGGAAGGATAAACAGCCGTTTGTTCCTTTATTACCAAACGAAAATAGGTCAATTCTGTTATGAATATGTCTAACTGTACATCTTCAATTTTATCAGCTGTACAAATTTGCCAATCGCTAGCCACACTCCACGTTACGGCATCCGAACTTGTTTGCCATTGACACACTAAAGGAGGCTGCATGTCGGTAGCAGCCTGAATATCAGCAAAAATATGAGCCATTGAACCTTGACACACCATTTCGGTCAGTGCAGAAAGATGAGCAGTTGTCGTTGTCACATCGCACTCTTTGACCGTCAATGGAAAAAGGTCACTCATAGCACGACAATTTTCATTGTCAATACCACCCGCTCCTGCCACCGCCAAACGGTAAAAACCTGTTTGAGACGAAGTGAGATTCGATAAAGTCAAATTTTGGCTGCTACCAATAATAACCCAATCTTCTTGTGAAGTTAAATTTCCTGTTGGACTATAAAGCCAACGGTATTCGAACGGCTCATTAAATGTGCCATCGTTGGTAAAAACACCTTCAAAGGTAGTAGAAGAACCTATGCACACCGTGTCCTTAGCCATAATTGTTACCGGCGGCATACAAAGGCGAACTTCAATATCGTCAAGCGCAAAATCGTTTCCCTTCGTTTGTCCACTGTTGTTAATGATTTTAAAAACAACTTTATCTTGACCTGCAGGCAACGTAAAATTCAACAAAAACTGCTCCCAATAGCCTTGCATGTTTTTCAAAGTTACCTGTTTTTCAGCCAGCAATGTACCATCCGGCAACTCAATAAGCATTTTCAAATCGGCATCGTAATAACCCGATACTTTAGTCATGCTAATACCCCATATGGAAAATGTGAGATTTGCACCGGCGCATAAATTGTCTATCACGCATTTATAAAATTGAGCGGGCTGAGCAGTACCGTCCACAGCTAAAAAATACCCACGCAACGTATCGGACAGCGGTATGTTTTTGTTGCCGATTTCGGAGCACGTCACTGTCAAGCCACGATGAAGTTTGAAGCGAGCCACAACCGTTGATTTCTGCACTGTCTCGGCAATAAAATATACCGCATGTTATAGGGCGTTTTTATTTGTTTCTATGTTTAATATCAATTCGTTAGGACTCGGAAAATTGATTGGTAACAGGTCAATTCTAAATGGTAATTCCATATCTTTCAACTCGTCAATATTCTTGTCTAAAAGACCATTCTCGCTGCAATAATTAAAAGTCAGCTTTAAATAGCGTCTGATAATCATTAAAGGTAAAAATTGCCCCCTAAAATTCATCCATTCCATTAAATCCTTTTTTCCTTTTGAGCTATTGCAAGTACGGCAAGCAAAAATTAAGTTCTCCGCATCGTCTTTTCCACCAAGCTTTTGAGGGAAAATATGGTCTAAAGCTAGATTTTCTGTCGAACCACAATAATTACAAATCTGTCCGGTTTGAAGTTTAATTTTTTCATCGTCAAAAATTGTTCTCATATTCATAGTCCCAGTTTTAAGCCCTTTGAATAATTTTGCTCGAATCATGTAATTAAATGCTCCATATTTATCTTGTTTCTTGTCAACAGCAGTATGAGCCATTGCCAAATTCGAGTATGATAAGTAAATCAATTCTCTAACGGTTTCAATTTTTTGTTTTGCCATTTCTTATATCTTCAAATCTTTCTTTTGTCGGTTAACTCTCGCTTGAAAAGAACGTTCTAAATTCAAAGTCTTTTTTACAATCCTTAAATTGGCTTTGTCTTTATGGTATTGTCTGAAATCTTCTTTTAATTTTTTGTCTGCAAGCTCATTTGGTCCGCCATCAATTGTTAAATAATCAATGTTTTTAAAGTCAATATTTTTCAACTCAACAAATCTGTCCACAATTACAGAAAAAGTATTTGGTTGTCGGTGGTCAACATTTAATTCGTCATATTTTAATAGTTCTCCTGTTTCTTGGCATTTTACTTTTCCTTTCTTAGAATACTTGTCGAAATAAGAAAGTTTTACATTTCGTAAATCCTCTTGGATTGCTTGTCTGCAAGCCTCTCTAAATCTTGAAAAATCAGTTTTCGGTGCATTAATCCTTTTTGTGTATGAAAAATATTCTGTCGAACCGTCAATTCTCACCAATTCAAACGATTTTGTATCATATTTCAATTTTGCAACTCTTACTTTATCAATTCCGCAACCAATCTTTTCTATTACGTTTGGGTGAGTTTCAAGCAAGTCGAGAATGTCATAAAAATCATTTGATTTTAAAGTTTCGCCAAAGTCATAAGAATTTAAAATTGCCTTGTAATGATTCAATGCTTCTTTCTTTGACGCAAATTCTTTTTCACCTATTTCAATTGCTTTTCTCAATGTTCGTGTCTTTTTTTTAAATGCCCTATAACATTCGGATAAGTGTGGTCATCCAATTGATTTTGATTGTACCATGTTCTGGCATTATAACCGTATTTACGAATTGCATAACCATACTGCGGATTACCATTGGAATGAAATTCTATGCCGGTAATTTGCGGCAATGGAGTTGTCCTAAAAGGAGGGTCGGTTGGAGAGTTGCCACCAAAATCTTCTTTGTAGAGCAACGTACCCGAAGTGCAAACCATTTCATTCTGCGAAACAACTTTCGTAGCCGTATCCGCTGCTACCGAAAATGCAATGTCGGAATTAAATGTTACTTGCGCCCGAACATTCCACACACACAGGACTACCACGGACACCACTAAACATTTTAAAACTTTCAATTGCATAAAAATCGAATAAATTATAAAATTAAACAAAAAAGAATATTATTGGCGAAGATAGATAAAATATTCAAGAAAACAGCATAAAAAAAGGAACTTTCGTTCCTTCAATAATTTATTTTTGTTGTTTTGGTTATTTATCCTATTTTGCTGATTTTTAACAACTTTTCATAGTCAAGTACGCTAATATGCCTTCCTTTTACCGACAACATGCCTTCCGACACAAATGAAGAAAGTGTACGAATAGCATTGGCAGTTGTCATATTTGAAATATTTGCCAAATCTTCGCGCGAAAGACAGATGTTTATCGTTACGCCGTCATCGTCAAATCCGTAATGTTCCACCAAATTTACAATAGCCTCCGCCAAACGCCCGCGTATGTGTTTTTGAGTTAAATTCACAGTACGGTTGTGGGCTTTACCCAATTCTTTTGAAAGAATTTTAATAAATGTGAACGCCAACTTGTTATTGGAACAAATCATTTCGTAGATAACTTTAAGTGGCACAAAATAGGCAGAAGTTGCCTCTACCGTGGCAGCATTAGTCATATAGCGCTCTTCCGCCAGAAACGCACGATAAGCGAACGATTCCTTGGGTTTTATCATCATCACTATCTGATTGCGACCACCGGTGCCTTCTTTGTAAATCTTCACTTTACCTTTGATTAAACAAATCAAGTGACTGGGTTCTTCACCTTCGCAATAAATGATTTGATTTTTCTTAAAGTGATGAATCTTAGTGTTTTCGCGCAAATACATTCGCTCTTCCTGCGTGAGCACATCCCACATGTCACTAAACTCATCAATGGGAACAAATTCTTTATTCTGCATCATTTTATGTTTTAAAATAATGTTTTAAAGCACAAAGTTAACAATTGTTTTGTAATTCGACCAATTTTTATCGCACAAATTTATGTTTTACAGATTTTTCACATAATCGAATTGTTTTGCCAACAAAAAAAGCACCTTCCGTAAAAGGTGCTTTTTCAAGAAGTAATTTAATCAAACAGTTATCTCTTTTTTTTCCATTGTTGGTCGCGCACTTGGTAAATGCGTTCGATAATGTCAACAACTTTCAAACCTTCGAGTACATTGGTCGTAATGGTGCGTTTGTTGTTCAGTTTTTCTACCACATTTTGAATTACATAGTGGTGATTTTGTGCCGAACCTTTGTAAAGACCGTAATCGTTTGGCGGATTTGATGGTGCCAATTCAGGCATCACATAATCTTTTACATGGCAATAGGTTACCTCGTTCATATATTGACCGGCAACTTTCACTGTGCCTTTTTCGCCAATAATAGTAATGGCACTTTCAAGGTTTTTGTCCCAAACTGACGTAGAATAGTTCAAGCAGCCCATACCTCCGTTGATGAAATCGAATGTGACAACGCCACTATCTTCAAAATCCGTAAGGTTTTGATGATTGAAATCGGCAAAATTGCCACGAATATTTGTAATATCGCCAAACAGCCAATACATAATATCGATGAAGTGTGAAAACTGAGTAAACAGCGTTCCGCCATCAAGTACTCCATCGCCGTGCCAACCGCCTTTCACATAGTAACGGTCATCGCGATTCCAATAGCAATCGAGTTTTACCATATAAATGTCACCAAGCGTTTTGTTGACCATCAATTCTTTTAACCACACCGAAGGCGGTGAGTAACGATTTTGCATCACACAGAATACCGATTTGCTCATTTCCAGCGATTTAAACACGATATTTTCGGCATCGGCTTTCGTTAGTGCAATGGGTTTTTCGAGTACAACATGTTTCCCTGCCGACAATGCCATGATAGCATATTCAGCATGAAACGAGTTAGGTGTACACACATTCACAACGTCAATATCCAACCCCGAAGCGAGCATTTCTTCAATAGATGAGAAATAGGGTTCTTTGATGTCGGCGCAACCTGTTTTTTCTTTTGGCAACACATCACACACGGCAACCAGTTCCGAATCGGGATTGCGGCGTACCATTTCGGCATGACGTTTACCAATATGACCTTGTCCTACTACTGCAAATTTAATCATACTATTTTATTATTTAAGTGTTATTCTTTTAACTTGATTATCAATTAATTCGTATTGTTCGCCGGTAATTGGACAAACAGCCACGCCATTATCATCAAATTTCAATTTTTCACCATAGGCACTAACCCATCCTATTTGACGGGCAGGATTTCCTACCACCAGCGCATACGGCTTTACGGGTTTTGTTACAACTGCACCTGCACCTATCAACGCATACTCACCAATTTCGTTGCCGCAAACCAAAGTGGCATTGGCACCAATGCTCGCACCACGACGAATAATAGTTTGACGGTATTCGTGCTTACGCGACACATGGCTACGCGGATTAATGACGTTTGTAAACACCATGGAAGGACCTAAAAACACATCATCTTCACAAATAACACCCGTGTAAACGGATACATTGTTTTGAATTTTGACATTGCGCCCCAAAACCACATCGGGCGAAATAACCACATTTTGACCGATATTGCAATCTTCACCTATCGTGCAACCACTCATAATGTGCGAAAAATGCCAAATTTTCGTGTTTTTACCTATTTGGCAACTTTCATCCACATAAGCAGACTCATGTTTAAAAAAATCGCTCATAGCGTTAATTTTATGCAAAATTAAAATTTAAAAAAGTCTTACGCAAATTTATGACCATAAATTTCACATTATCTCTTCAAAATAATTAGAAACAAGAGTTTATGCTTCAAACGAAAGCAATTGATTAACAATGAACGTTCCTGCATCACCAGAGCCATACAGGGCTTCCGACACCTGCAATGCGCCTTTCGCCAACAAACGTTCTGCCTCGGCTACAATTTTCTTTTGATCGCTGCCTACCAAACTATTATAGCCTTTTTCAACTAACTCCACCCATTCTGTTTCGTCGCGCATGGTAACGCAATATTTGCGGAAAAAATAGGCTTCTTTTTGTAAACCACCGCTATCGGTCATTACTAAAACACATTTTTTGAGCAAAGCCACCATCTCCAAATAACCCACCGGATTAATGAATAGGATAGCGGAATGTTCAAAATCATAATTCATTTTTTCTAACTTTGCTCGCGTACGCGGATGCAACGGAAACACTACTTGACATTTCTGAGAAAGAACTTCCAATGCCTCAATAATATTTTTTAGGCGGGTTGTATCATCGGTATTTTCGGCGCGATGAAGCGTACAAAGAATAAAATGGTCGGCAACAACTGCCTCAGGCATACGCGATTTGGCAGCATAGAATAGTGCCGCATCCTGCATTACATCGCCACATTTCACTATTTTACAAGCAATGTTACCATAACCTTCGCGGTTCAAATTTTCTACAGCTTGGTCGGTTGGACAAAACAGTATATCGCTGATTCTATCCGTCAGAATACGGTTGATTTCTTCAGGCATATCCATATTGAACGACCTCAATCCTGCCTCTACATGCGCCAGTTTAATATGCAGTTTTTTGGCAGCCAAAGCTCCCGCCAACGTGGAATTGGTATCACCGTAAACCAACACCCAATCGGGCTGCTCTTTCAGCAATACCTTTTCAATGCCTTCCAACATCTGACCGGTCATAGCACCATGCCCCAATCCATTGATATTTAAATTGTAGTGAGGTTTCGGAATAGCCATTTCTTCAAAAAACACATCCGACATATTTTCATCGAAATGTTGTCCGGTATGCACAATTATCTCTTCGCACTCCGAGCGGGCTGCCATTGCTCTACTCACCACCGCAGCTTTAATAAACTGCGGACGCGCTCCTACTACTGTAACTATTTTCATAATCTACTATTTTTCTAAAATGTCAATAAATTGTTTTGCCAATACATCGTACGTATGATGTTTCAATACATATTCGCGTCCATTCTTGCCCAATTGCGCCCGTTCGTCTGCCGACATTGTCGCTACAGTTATAATTGACTCGGCTATTTTGCCCACATCATCGGATGGCACACTGATACCACACTGCGCTTCCTGCACCAAGTCGTTGCCGGCATCTACCGCATGCACTATCGGTTTTCCTGCCATTGCATAGTCAAATATTTTATTGGGAGATATACCGTATTTATATAATGGGTTTTTTGTCCATCCGATATATAAAGCATCCATATGAGACAAAAGTTCAGGAACTTGCTTTTTGGCTACCGCATTCAAAAAATACAGATTTGTTATGTTCTCATCGGTACAACGTTTCATTAAACGAGCTTTTTCAGCACCTTCACCCACAAGTACAACGGCAATGTTTTCTCTTGCAACCTGTTTAGCCGCATCTAACAGAATGTCCAAACTATTTGACAACGCATGTCCTCCCACATATCCAATAATAAAACGGTAGTTAGATTTTAGTTTTTTGAAAAACTTAGTATATTCATTGTCAATAGGTTGCGAATCATTCCAGTCCGACAGTGCAATTCCATTTTGTACGCAAAAGAATTTTTGCGGTTGCAAGCCGTGTTCTATAGCATGAGTATCGGTTTTGGGCAAAATAGAAATACATTTATCGCAGTAACGGTATGCAAATTTTTCTGCCCACTGCATCACTTTGATAAATGGATGAAACGCCGACATTCCGCCAATTTGCATTGGAGAAAGCGGCCACAAATCATGTATTTCATAAACATATTTTGCACCGTAACGACGAGCGATGCACCATGCAGGATAGTTATCCAGCGGATAAGTAGAAGATGCAATGACCACATCGGGAACAAAATCCTTACATATTTTACGATAGGAAAACAGCAATCGACACACAAACAAAAACATGGAAAAAGCCCGTTTCATACCATTACCACGGTAACGATTGGTTTTCAGCCAATAATAACGAACGCCATCCAATTCCTGCCATCCTGCTTGTTTCGGTTGTTTAACCCGTAAATGCGAATAGGTGCCACCTACAACAACTACCTGATGACCTGCTTTTTGCCATTCGCGTGCCATGTAGTAAGGACGAAACTCCATTCCCATTTCGGGCGAACCCGCATAATGATTTATCAATAAAATACGAAGTTTGGTTTTTGAAGCAATAATGGTGTCATAAATGGAAGTAAACTTTTGCTTATTAATAGCTTTTGTCGCTTGTTCCATTATAATTTGTCTATTCATTCTTGTCGCTTGTTCAACTGGAATTTTTAATGCTTTCGACAAAAAATCTTCATTCACATCCTTAACGATATAACCATTTTCACCATCCGTAATCCATTCCCTGTTAGCAGATAAATTCGATACAATTGGAATACAATTCATACTCATAGCTTCCAACAAACTAATAGAAGTCGCATCACTTGATGGTATTGATACCCAAAATTTAGCGATAGAATAATAATAAAAATTCCGCTCTTTATCCAACCAACCGACAAACTTCACTTTTGAAGCCAAATTCAATGTATTTACAAGATGCTTAAGCCGCTCCGTTTCTTCGCCTACTGCACCAATAATTAATTTCCAATCCGGATGAGTAACGACAAATTTTGAAAACGAACGAATGACGGCATCGATATGGTACATGGACTTGTGCAGACGGTTGGAATAAATAACATTCTGTTTTTTTTCCATCGGATTGCAGACATCCACACCAAAATTAGCAATGGTGATATTTAATTTTTTATCGACGAGTTGTTGCATTTTATATGCCGTAAAACGCGAATCGGATGTCAGATAATCTGCTTTACATAATACATATTGCACTATCTTTTTATACAATCGGTTCTGCTGAGGAATAAGCAAAACATCACTACCCCAAGCTGTTACCACCAAAGGAATTTTATGTTTTCTTTTGTTCAGCGTCACATAAAAAATGGCTTTATTAATTTGTTGCCCATGAATTACTGTTGGATTAAAATCTTTGATAATCTGTTGTGTAGCAATATACGATTTGATTATATGAATGGGATTAATAGAATAATTCAACACACGAATCGGTAATTCGGCACAGACACCATCTGCGCTATCTACCACCAATAAAATTTCATCAAAATAATCTTTTATCAATTGGTAGTAATTGTACGTATGCACACAATTATTTCCAAAAAGTAACAACTTCTTCATAGAAAAGAAGGTTTTAAATAATATTTGAATAAAATCTCATCATATCACAGACATTATTCTGCCAATCATAATAACGTTTCACCCGTCGAATGCCTGCTACACCAAATTCATCCCTTAACAACGGATTATCAATGAACTTTTGAATGGCAACAGCTGCTGCAGCCGGATTTTGCTTTGGCACTACTATGCCAGTCCGACCATCTTCCACTACTTCCTTAAGCCCTTCTGCATCAGATACTACTACCGGACATCCGCAAGCCATAGCTTCAATAGCAACCACACCAAAACTCTCTTTGTTGGAAAGATTTACAGCCACATCAAAACGATTGTAACATGTCGGCAATTGATTGTTGGGCAATGCTCCAATAAAACAAACTTTGTCGGCTATGCCCAAATCTTGTGCAAGCATTTTCAATGATTTTTCCTGCGAACCTTTCCCGATAATCTCAAGACGCAATGGTTTATCAGGATTGGCTTCAACAACTAATTTAAATGTCCGTATCAAAACATCAATACCATAAATCGGTTCTAACGATTTTACCGTACCGACAACAAACTGACCCGTCTCATTTTTTTTAACCAATGGTCGAAACAATTCCATATCAACACCAAAAGGTATCACACCAATCTTTTTGTCAGTATATTTGTGCGTTTCAAGTGCCATGGCTTCACTTGTTGACAAAATATAATCAGCTTTGGACAATTTATAACGTAATGCTTGTTGTTGTAACCACGAAAAATCGATAGCACCATAAACATCGCTGCCCCACACCGACAAAACAAACGGGTGAAAACGGGACAATACACCTAACGTACCATAATCGACAGCATAATGAGCATGCACAATATCCGGCTGAAATTCTTTGATTTTTGAACGCACCAAACGGTATAACCTCAAAGATTCAAAACGTCGCAAAATTATCGAAAACAATGTATTTGCACGATATTTGTAAGTATAATTTTGCACTGTAACATTGTTCAGTTTTGTATAAAAATCAAGATTTACGCCATTAATACCAAACAAAAATAGTGTACATCCACGTTGTGATAAAGCCATCACCCATCGCTGTGTATGAACGCTATCGATATTAGACAATATGAATAATTTAATAGAGGTCATTTGGTGTAAAAAGAATTGATAATTAAATCATTCAAAATTTTTACCTGATTTTTTCGATGGTGCCACATAATCAGTTCATCATTCATCGGTAACGATTCCTTGCGCTCCCACAAGGTATACGCCTGTTCGATACACTGTTCTATCTCTTGTACATCATCAAAATCGGCAACAAAACCCGCATTGCATTCTTGTATCAAATCGGCAGCCACATCTGTTTTGTCTACTGTGGCTAAAATGGGACGCTTACATCCTAAATATTCAAAAAGTTTCCCCGAATAAACCCCTTTTTGAACCACCTTAGGCAATATCAGCAACAAACAATCAGCTTGCCGCATCTGTGCAATCGCTCCTTCATGGGAGACTTTAGGCAAAGTTTCAACTACATGAAACAACGAAGATGGAACAATCACACTATTGCCGGCACCTATTAATTTCAATCGCACTTTCTTTGTCGGATTTTGAAGCAAGAAACGTTCTAAAGCTGTAAAAAAAACATATGGTTTACGTTTTCCATAAAACGTTCCGGCTGAAACAACCGTAAATATCTCATTATGCAAAAGTTTTTCTTCAAACTCAAAATCAAACCCATTTCTGATTTCTGCACCAATTAAATATTTATTACCGGCAGTTGCTAAAAAATTATCTAAAATAGGTTTGGAAACAGTAGATAAGATATCTGCATTCAGTAATATTGCTTGTTCTATTTTGGTATAAGCCTTCTTCAACGAACTTATAAGCGACGGATTATTAGCCATTTCATCACGACAGTCAGCCACCCAATGGAATGCTACTCCTTTTTGCTTTAATGATAAAACAGCTAAATGTGGTGCCATCGGCTCATAGCTACTAATTACCGTCGTATCATTATCATACAGTGTCAATAATTCCATCAATTTCCTCTCGGCACGCTTTTGCCAATCGGCATACTCATTTTTAAAAAACGTGTACAAAACAACATTATAAAACGCTTTTAACTTATGAATGACATACGGTACCGATTTATTGAACGTTGCTTTGCGAAATAACATTCGGTTAGGCAATCGATAAACAAAAACACCGTTTGTCAGCTGTTCTTCCATCAGTGCACTATCAACTTGCAAAGTAATAACATCTACATCAAAAAATGTTTTGTCAAAATATTTAGCAAACGCCCACATACGATTAACAGCCACCGAATTACGCGGAGGAAACCATGTAGTAACCAATACGATATGTTTTTTCGACGTCTTCATTTTGACAACACCATCGTTTTCAAACTTTTCAAATATGATTTATCAAATATCCAATAGGCAGCTACCACCAATATTCCAAATACGGCTATAAGAGCTAACTGAAAATAAATGTTTTTAGAAAGCAACGACACCAAATAAATTCCAGCTCCTACAATCAAAACAATCAGCAAAGGCAAAAGGAAAGATTGTATGTATCGCTTCAAAGGTATCAACGATAAATTATACACCATCATGCGCCAATAAAGGAACAAGAAAGCAAATGCAATCAACGTTTGAGCATAAGCAACTGTAAAAATGGTAAATTGGCAAGCAAGCCACATGGCAACGGTCATCACCACAATACGCACCACCGTCCAATAGAACCCTAAGTCTGTACGCCCTTTTGCCACCATCAATATGCCGGCAGGATTGCCAATGGAATTAAACAATCCCCAAAAAGCCAAAATACGAACAAAAGCGGTCACTTCCATCATTCCTTGACCATAAATGATTAATACTATCGGCTCTGCAAAAACAGCAAAACAAATAAATATCGGAAAATTAAACACAGACAATAGTTTGATTACTTTCAAATAATTTTCCTGAATCATTGGCAAATTATCCTGAAACTTGGCAAAAGAAGGCGTCGCTACATTGGTAATAATAGGATTAACAACTTGTATTGGCTTCATTATCAACTCTTTCGCTAAATTATATACGCCTAACAGTTCCATGCCAAAAAAACGACCAATCAAAAAGATGTCCAACTTGTTAGAAACATAATCGAGTACCTGCGTTCCCACTTGAAAACCACCGATTTTAATCAAATCCATTATTTCTCGCAAATTGCAATATAGCAAAATTCGATACATCTTTAGTCCGGAAACTGCATACACCACTTGCGTTACCAACGATTGCACAAGCAAACCGTACACCAAGCTATACACACCATAGCCGCGCCATGCCAGCCACAATGTTACAATTGTTCCAATATAAATTCCGACAATACTAACAATGGAAAGGAACTTAAATTCCAAATTTTTCGTTTTGAAAGTATAGAACATTTTCCCGAATGCGTTGATAATCAACTGAACACCCATTAACGGAATCAATGTTTTAAGCTCGTTTTGAGCATAAAAATCGGCAAACAACGGCGACATTGCTACCAAAAACAGATATAAAACAATACTCAACGACAAATTCACCCAAAAAACAGAAGAATATTGCTTTTGGCTAACCTCTTGCTTGTGAATCAACCCAATAGATAAACCCAAGTTCGAAAAAATCTCCGTAAAACCCAATATCATTAACACAATGGCAATCAGTCCGAAATCACTTTTTTCGAGCAAGCGTGCCAAAATAAATAATTTCAGTATCTGTACCAACGTATTATTGACAGTAGCTACCGTTGTCCATTTTAGGCCCGAAACCGTTTTTTGCTTGAGTGACAACATCTGTTAATTTTTAATTGGTACTACACAATTCCTTTCCACAATGGATATACCCAACAAATACCGAAAAAAAGATATAATGAATCCACAAATCGACACTGGAACTTGGAGCAAATAACAACACCACATACAAAATAGGCAATAAAACAAACTCATTTTTTGATATTTTCAAAGTTTTATTTTCTATGTACGTCAACAGTGCCACATATAGTAAAAAAACAACAAGGCCTGATGAAATAAGCATCTCAAAAAGAAATGAATGTGTATTTACAATACCGTGAAATAAAGCATAATTATTTAAAGACATAAAATAATGGCGATCCATACCGGCACCAAAACCTAAAAAATAAGAATCGAAAAGCGATTTGAACGAATAACAATAAAGATTTCCTCTCAAGTTTGTTGAGGAGTCAGTGCCTAACAACCAAAAATAAAACATTACGACAGCTCCGCCCAAAAGAAAAATGAGCCAGATAATTTTATTCTCTTTAATAAAATGGCGAAAATAAAAAATCAAAAAAATGCCAACGACTAATTCGGCAATTCGACATCTTAGTAAAAGTAACGTGCAGCATATAAACAATATATATAACAACTCTACAAACCACAAACGTTTCTTGCGACAATTTTTGCTATACGCCAAAACATATATAAAGAAGAGAGATAAAACTATCGCAAAATCATTTGGATTAGCCCAAAAAGCGCACGGAAAATTTGTTCTCTCATTTTCCGGTAAACAAGAAAACGATGCGCTCAAATGAAAGTTTGTAAAATATTCGAACCAAGCCATTAGCGACAACGCAATAGACGCCAAGCAACTTATCAGAAAAAAATAATGAAGGTATTTTTTTGCATCTATATAGATGAGTGTCAGCGAACAATATACAATTACAAAACCCAAAACATAATTCAACACATCAAGAAGTCTTACAAACTCTACATAAAAAATAGAGAGAAAAACAGTATATGCAGTATAAACAAGGAAAAAACCAACAGTATAGCAATAAGACCTATCGTATTTAGATTTAGGTAAACAAAGCAGAAAACAAAAAGCGGCAATAGGTAAAATACGAATGAAAGCCAACTTGGTCGATACCAAATAAGTGTAATAACCTGTTATTGCGCTTAAACACAACAAAATGAATAGTATTACCCCGATCTTATTTTTTATCGAAATTTGTAACATTATTTATTTTTGCAATCCGATTTTGCACAAAATGTATCGTATAGAAAAAACCACACTACAGAGAACAATAGTGTAAGCACTGTGACCAATATAATGAATTTACAATAATTCCGAGCTATAGGAATAGACGCAATTTGTGGTTCTGAAATAATTTTTAAATCTTTTGAAAATTTGTGCACCTTATCGGAAATAATATCCACAATCGTGCAGGTAATATCATATGCTCTTTGAGGAGACTCATCGTGTACAGTAATTAGTACATTTCCATTACGTTGTAATACGAAATGAATCCGACGGTCAAAATTTTTTAAAGTCAAAGTTGTGAATTGTTCACGTTTTGATGGAATCAATAAACCATGTTTCATCACCACATACGTTTTCAAATCTGGCGTATCGAAAAAAATTTGAGGATTGATATTTGAACGTTCGATGTATAAAACGACTGACGACTCGTAAAATTTAGGAAATAGAGGGGTTCGCAAAATCAGACACGTTAAAGCAATGTTAAAACACACCAATCCAGCCAACCAATATTTTCGTCGGCAAAGTATTTTCCAAAAATAATGGTTATCCAAATTTATATTTGACATAAACCTTGACATTTCATCCGATCCTCAAATAATTGATACCTTCCAACTCATTTTTGTCAAAAACATTTCGACCATCAATCAGCACAGCATCTAATTTTATCAAACGTTTGATTACTTGCCAATTGGGCATGCGAAATTCCTTCCATTCGGTTACATGAAAAATGGCATCCGCATCTAATACTGTTGCATACATATCCTGAAAATAGGTTACCACATCACCTATTCTGCGCCGACATTCATCCATCGCTATAGGGTCATAAACGGCAATTTGACAACCTGCTTTCAACAAACTATCTATCAACACTAAAGACGGAGCATCGCGCATGTCGTCAGTTTCCGGTTTGAAAGCCAATCCCCACAAAGCAACCTTGCGTCCTTTCACATCGCCTTTATAGTAATTCACGAATTTTTCAAACAAGATATTTTTCTGTTTTTCATTCACCTCTTCCACCGCTTTCAGCACTTTTAATTCGTAACCGTTTTGTTCGGCTGTTTTGATCAATGCTTTTACATCTTTTGGGAAACAACTGCCCCCATAACCGCAACCCGGGAATAAAAAACGATTACCTATACGGGAATCAGAACCAATACCTTTACGCACCATATTGACATCAACACCAACACGTTCGCACAAGTTGGCAATATCGTTCATAAAACTGATACGAGTTGCTAACATCGCATTAGCCGCATATTTGGTCATCTCAGCCGAAGGAATATCCATATATATGACACGGAAATTATTCAGTTGCATAGGTTTGTACAAACGTGTCATTATCTTTTTTGCCCGTTCTGATTCCACACCGACAACCACACGATCAGGTTTCATAAAATCAGCAATAGCATTACCTTCTTTCAAAAATTCGGGATTGCTTGCCACGTCAAATTCTATGTTCAAACCGCGTTTCTTCAATTCTTCAGAAATAACAGCTTTAACCTTAGCAGTCGTACCAACAGGAACGGTACTTTTCGTTACCACCAACAAATATTTGGTCATATTTTGTCCTATTGTACGCGCCACTTCAAGTACATAACGCAAATCAGCACTGCCATCTTTATCGGAAGGCGTATTTACTGCCAAAAAAACAACATCCATATCATTGAGTACCGAAGCCAAATCCGTAGAAAAATGAAGCCTGTCGGATTTTACGTTACGCTGAACCAAAGTTTCCAAATTGGGTTCGTAAATCGGCACTTCACCTGCTTTCAATGCTTCTATTTTAGCGACATTAATATCAACACAAGTAACATCAACACCCATTTCTGCAAAACAGGCACCCGAAACTAACCCCACATAACCGGTTCCAACTATCGCAATTTTCATAATTATCTAAAAATTTTCAGAAATGTTAAAAATATAATTTTAAAGTACTCGCTAACCGTTTGATTATTAATATATTTCATATTGTACCGAATTTTATCCGGCATTATTTTCTCAATATATTCTTTTTCGGGATCTACGGCTTTGTCTAAAAGTTCGTTTTCATCGACATATTCTATCGATGCATAGTCCGTTATTCCCGGACGAACAGACAACAATATCTTGCGCTGTTCAGGTGTATATAAATCAACGTACTTGCGTACTTCGGGACGCGGGCCTACCAAACTCATATCGCCAATCAGCACATTAATCAACTGCGGCAATTCATCGAGCTTATATTTACGAATAAAATAGCCCACGCGAGTAATGCGAGAATCATTTCCACCAATAGTTATCAAACCTTCGGCATCGGCTCCGACACGCATGGAACGAAATTTCAACAACTGAAAATCGCGATCGTCCTTGCCAACGCGTGTTTGGCAATAAAAACCGTCGCCACGACTTTCTATACAAATAACAACATACAAAACAAGGAACAACGGTAATAAAAACAATAGTCCCAAAAACGAAAATACTATGTCGAACAACCTAATCATTCGCTAATAATATCTACGAAATTAGTAATAACATATTCTACTTGTTCGTCCGTCAAACACGTATGTAATGGCAATGTTATTTCATTACAGTATTGATTGTACGCCTGCGGATAGTCGGCAATATCAAAACCTAAATTCTTGTAAGCCGTCATCATCGGAAGCGGTTTATAATGCACATTAGTAGCAATACCACGTTTCGCCATTTTCAAAATCACTTCATTTCTGAGCGTTACATCTTTATCCAACAAACGCACTAAATAGAGGTGCCCACTCGACACATGGTTTGCTGTAAAATGGTTTAACACCTGCACATTGCAATTTTCAAGGGCTGCATTGTAACGTTCAATAATTGCTTTACGACGCTCCAAAATAGTCGGATAGCGTTGCAATTGAATCAGCCCAATAGCCGCCATAATATCGGTCATATTGCACTTGTAAGCCGGCGACACAATGTCGTATTCCCATGCTCCCAACTGTGTTTTTGCCAACGCATCCTTGCTCTGCCCATGCAAAGAAACTGTTTGCAACTGTTTGTAAATCCATTCATCATCAACACCAACAATCGGTCGCCACGTTAAAGCTCCGCCTTCGGCTGTCGTTAGATTTTTTACTGCATGAAAAGAAAAACTTGTGAAATCAGCCACTTCACCGCACATTTTTCCATGGCGACTAGCTCCGAATGCATGTGCGGCATCCGACAACACGACAATACGACCAAATGCTTTTTGAATGTCGTTATTCGGACGGAATAAAGCACGTTTCGATTCAACAAGTTTAAAAATAGCATCGTAATCGCACATGACACCTGCCAAATCGACCGGTATAATTACTTTTGTACGTTTATTAATGGCTGCAGCCACCTGAGCGTAATCCATTTCGAAAGCATTCGGCGCACAATCTACCATCACCGGTTTAGCACCCACATGGCACGCCACACTTGCCGTAGCCGTATAGGTATAGGCAGGAACAATCACTTCGTCGCCAATACCGACACCCAACAAGCGTAAAGCCATCTCCATACACGCCGTAGCCGAATTGAGGCATACCGCCATTTGAGTATGACAATAAGTGGCTATACGTTTTTCAAATTCTTTCGTCCGAGGACCGGTAGTAATCCAACCCGAACGCAACGCTTCAGCCACTTTCTGAATTTCCTGCTCCGTAATATCCGGAGGTGAAAAAGAAATTTTCATAACATTATTCTACTTTTCAACAGAATCAATGCACATTTATTCACTTAAATTGCTCAACAATGCGCTCACACGCTTTTCCGTCTCCATACGGATTAATAGCTTGACTCATTTTGGTATAAGCAATCGGGTCATCCAATAAAATTGACATTTCTCTAACAATTTTATCGTAATCGGTACCAACTAATTTCACGGTACCTTTCTCCAACGCTTCGGGTCTTTCCGTTGTGTTACGCATCACTAATACAGGTTTTCCCAAACTGGGAGCTTCTTCTTGTATGCCACCACTATCAGTCAATACAATGACGCTTTTTTCCATTAAATAAACAAAAGAAAGGTATTCCAATGGCTCTATAAAAAACACATTGCCCAAATCTACCAAATTCTCTCCGAACATTGAATGAATCGGTGTGCGTACATTGGGATTAAGGTGCATAGGATAAACAAAATCGACGTTTGGATACTTCGATGCCAAATCTTTGATAGCACGGCATATATTAAGAAATCCATCGCCAAAATTTTCACGACGATGCCCCGTGATAAGCACTAATTTTTTGTCCTTTTTCAAACGTGTAACATCATAACCTACGTTTTTTAAGGTTTCAGCTAACACACTATCTAATGCCTTATCTTTCTGTATTTTATCGACAACACGATGCAAAGCATCTATAACCGTGTTTCCCGTAACCGTAATTTTGGAGGCTTCTATATTCTCTTTTAGCAAATTGCGACGACTTAATTCCGTTGGTGCAAAATGAAAAGAAGCTATACGGCTTGTTATTTGCCTATTCATCTCCTCAGGCCACGGGTTATAAATATTGTTTGTACGCAATCCTGCTTCAATATGCGCCACCGGAATTTGTTGATAAAACGCTGCCAATGCAGCCGCAGTTGAGGTTGTCGTATCGCCATGTACGAATACCACGTCAGGACGTTCTTGTTTCAATACATCTCGCATTCCTAGCAATACGCGCGTAGTTACATCATAAAGATCTTGCCCTTGTTGCATAATATTGAGGTCGTAATCCGGTACTATGTCGAATATGTGTAACACTTGGTCTAACATCTCGCGATGCTGTCCTGTTACACATACAACAGAATGAAATTTATCGGGATGTTTTTGAAACTCTTTAACCAATGGAGCCATTTTAATAGCTTCAGGTCGAGTACCAAACACCAACATCATTTTTTTCATAAGCTAACCATTAACGTTTTTAATTCATCAAAAAAAGTCTGATTGTCGTTGATGCATCGCATTTTATCAATCTTTCGGCAATTTGTCATACATTCATTTAACGAAGTTTTAGTTAATCCCTCAATAAATTGTACAATAGCCTTTTCATCTAAGGCGTCCACCGCATATCCTATCCCATATTTTGCCACTTTAGATGCCAAAAAAGTGCCCTCTGTAACTATAATAGGCGTTTCAAAATAGACCGCTTCATACAATTTATTCGGTTCAGCATGTTTTACATTATCATAACAAATGTCATATGTGGATATCACCAAATCAATTCCTGCATAAATCTTTGGCAACTCTGTCGGATTTGAAAAACGTCCATAAAATGCAAAATTATCATATTTTTCCAACACAGCATAACGCTCGCTAAATTTTTCATCTATTGTACCATAAACCACCACTTGATGTTGAGGAAAATGTTTCACTACTGTCTTTATAAAATAATAAACGGATTCAAATCGCGCTCCACCCAAAAATCCAAACACCAAATGTTCCATATCCAAAACATGCTTCGTTTCATGCGGAACAGACAAAGTGCTTTTAAGCAATCGATTTGTAATAATTGATACATTTTTAGGATGTTTGTTTCCAAATAAGAACCATACAAAACCATCCGATGTCAATACTGTTTTAAACGATTTTTTGATAGTGTTTTTGTCAAGGATACGAAAAATGTATTTTAACAACGAATTATTTATATACGTATACGTCAAATCGGCTTCTTCATAAATATAAGGCTTGCTAATATTAATAAGTCGTCCTAACAAAGCAACGTCAAGACCAAAATAATACCACAAACAATTAAGTCCTCGAGTCTTTGATTTAGCCTTTCGAATACCTTTCCAGAGCAAAGGCAAACGTTTATGATAAGGCATTTCACTGCTAAACGTCCCTATTATCTCTATATCAAATCTATCATAACTGGTTTGAGGAGAATCTTCCCTATTAAAACCAAACACTTTGACATCATATCCTTGTTCAACGAATTCATCTATGCGTTTGATGCTATGAATAGATTGAATAGAACTTAAAATAAAACATATTGTACGCATATCATTCGCCTAATTAAGGGTTTTATTTATTACTTTTTTCTCCATGTTTTATTGCATTGCATAATGCATTAATGTAACCTTTCCCATATTTTATGTCGGGTTCCACATAATTACCTTCCGCCCACTCGTTCCACGATTTCAGAAATATAATTTGGTGTTCAGGTTGTTTATTTTTGACTACATTGATAGCTTTACGCACATGCTTTTCAAATTTTTCAGGCGTACTATTAATGTAAATACCATCAACATTTCCAATACGCGCCGTTCTGTCCCACTGCGGGAAAATGGACGGAAACACATTCTCCCATGCATCTTCCGGTGCAAAAAAGTTACAGACGGTTTTAGCGTAATCGTATTTGTCTGCACCTATTTTAAGTCCCATGCGACGCAAACCGGTCTTAAATAAATCGAGATATTTGTTGGACGAGAGCATCTCACCACGACGTTTTCCAAACGAATTGACAGCATCAAAACCCAGTCCAAGCACATAGTTGAATATGGTTGCGCTGCTCTCCAAATTCGGGATCGCCGTTTTGCGCTGTCCCGAAGAATCCAACGTAAAACTCAACGTTGAGGGCACCATGCCGACAAAATAAATACCTTTTAGCCCATTTTCGGTAGCCAAACGTCGCCAAGTTGTTAAAAATGTAGGTAAATCGTCAAAATTCAAAGTGTCGTACACGGTAAACATTGGTTTGCCATCGACCGTAACATACCGTTTGTCTTTGAATGCTGGCAAAACGGAATAAAAATGCTCTGTATAATCTTTTTCACCCAAATAACGCTGCTCCATCAGCATTTTATTTTCGGCGAACGTATGTGATTTCAACCAAGTTTTGTTTGTCCACGAATGATTAGCCCAACACAAGCAAAACGGAAAATCGGGTTTACCCGATGCCAATACTTCATTGAAAGGTCTTTCGAGCAGTTGTTTGCCATCACCAAACCAATAGTGGTAATAGCAAAATGCCTCCACTCCGGCTTCACGAGCTAATTCTGCCTGCGCTTCGCGCACCTCCGGTAAACGCAAGTCGTAATACCCCAAATCAGCCGGTACGCGAGGCTGGTAATGTCCACGGAAAAGAGGTTTTGCTTTTCCAACATTCGTCCATTCGGTAAATCCCTTGCCCCACCATTCATCATTTTCAGGAATCGGATGATATTGCGGTAAATAAAGAGCTATTACGCGAGCTTTGGTCATTGTTAATATCTTTAATTTATTAGCTTTTTCGAATTATTTTATCACTACAACAAGAGCACCTGTTGCTACGCTATATGCTAAAAATATCTTAATTTGTTTCCTTGCAAAACTTAATAATTCCTTATAAAACAATGCTAGTTTCATAATTTAGAGCGTCTTTATTTCCACTTAAGAATGCCATTAGCACGCATATAATCCAACTTAAAATAAACATAGAGCATTAGCATAAATATCATCTTCAAGTTTCCTCCCACATCGGAATATGAAAACAAATAGAAGGAGCCTTGCACACACACGCATAACACAAAATAGAGCATTAACAACTGGTGAAAATGTAAACGATTGTTGTCTGCTCTTGTTTTTTTTACAAAAATAACAGTAAAAATTATAAAAAGCAACACCGCCAAAATAGGTCCATAATCAATTGTAAAATCGCCAACAAACGTATAAAAATAGTAATCGTCAATTTTCAAGTGTGAATATTTTTCGCGCCGTTCTACAAAATTATGAGGAACATCATCGAAAAGAAAACTTTTGAAAAAATTTGCCGTACGATCGCCATAGCGAATACCTCCAGCATCCAATCCGTAATTATTAAAATTCAGAAACGACTGACCATAATACCATTCTATTGATTCGGCAACATCCATCGATTGGTGATTGTCAAAGCGACTGAACGTAATAAAAGCCACCGGTACTATAGCCAACACGCCAACAACAATCATCACAATTTTAGCTATGCGCTTTGCCCTTTGGGGTAATCTATAACGAAATAAATAATAGGTAAATAAAATGGTCAGCAACGATAATACAACCTGTCCACGCAAACCTTCCGAAAGCGACATTATCAAACTCAGTGCTACTGATACTATAATACCGACAATTAACCATTTTTTGGGGGACTTGAATGTCATCACATAAAACAAAGCCAATATCATTACGTCGGAACACAAATTGCTAATGATGGACATCAAATTATCTACTCCTACACCAACATCTTCGCTATCTTCCATACTATCAGCATACAAATCGGCGCCTCCGCTATCTACAAACAAACTTGCAAGATTTAACTGGAGTGAAGAAAGACTACTGATAAAATAAAATAGAGTAGCAAGAACTCCCACCACGCACAGCGCATAAAATGAACGCATGGCTGTCGGCTGTTCAAATGTCACAGCACGTTCGTCAAATTTCAACAAAGAAGACAACGCCATCAGCAACATACCGAACAAATAAAGGAACGGAAACAAAGTTAGCCTTTCGAAATCAAATTCAAATGTAGATGTATTGTACAAATGCAGCGAAACAACCGCAATAGAAAGATACAGCACAAGGCATGCGCCACCAATATTCATGTATCCATATCGTCTGTAACACACAATAATGGCTATCAAATATAAGCATATATTGATTACCAAATATAAATTATCCAATACTTTGATATGATCCATTACCTATGTATTAACATTTTAAGCAGTTGTTTTTCTTGTCTGTTCAACGCAAAGCATAGCACGGGTACTACTATGGAAACGATAGCCACCAAAACAACACACACGAATTTCGCTATCTGATTATCCACAAAATTTCTCATCAACAATGTACAAACAGTAGCAAAAGCTGTTATTAGCAGTGCCGGCACAACAAACGACACCATATAATCTTTAATTCGAAACCACTCTGCATTTAATTTCAAGATTATCAGACGAATGAGATGCGCCAATGCAAAAACTATAATCATCACTACAAACGTGGACGATGCTGGAAAACCAAGTTTAAATGCCACATAAGTAAACGGCATTGACAATAATGTAAACGATTCGACATACAGAAAATATTTCTTTACTTTTCCAGTCGCCTGCATAATAATCGTAACAGGATTGTGCAACGCTAACAAAATGGCAAACACCACTATCAATTGCGTAAATATAACCATGTCCGATGATATCTCTTTCAGCCAAACAGACAGTATAAATTCCATTTCAAAAATTAATGGTAAACCTATTACCAATAAAGAATAATAGATAAATTTATTGCTAAACTCAAATAAATGCATCAAATACTTATTGTCTTTTTCGGCATAACTTTTTATCATTGCCGGACGAAGTGCTGTAATAAAACTATTGTAAAAAGCACCTAATGCATTATAGACCTGCAACGCGATAGCACGAGCTGCCGTTACCACCGGCCCGAAAAAAATATTAATCAAAATCGTATTCGCTTGAAAATTCAAGACACTAGATAACGAACCAAACAAATTCCAACCTGAAAACGAAACAATCTCTTTATAAAGTTCGGAGTGTTGTAATTTCACATAGCTACACTCTTTATACTTCAGTTTAAAAATCAATACGTAGCCTCCCGTAGAAATCAATTGCACCAAAAGCAAAAGACAGCCATACATAATTAATCTATCTACCGGAATCCAATATAATACTACTACTGCAAGTAATTTCAACAAACACTCTACCACACTAATAATAGCAAACAGATTCATATCTTCTTTAGCTATCATCATCGAAGAGTACGGAGTAGCCATCATGCCCACAATGAAAATGAAGATTGAAAACTGATAGAGATAATTCACTGCGACCATACGTTCTGCAGGAATCGACAGTTGGGTATTAACAAACCACAATCCTACGGTTTCGCCCAACACTAAAACAAGTAGCGAAAATATGAGATAGATATTAAAAATAGCCGAAAAAAATCTGTTTAAATTACCGATGTTATTTTCACCAAGCGCATAGGAATAATAACGTTGCGTGGCAGCCGATAATGCACTATTCACCGAAGCCATCATCGTAACAACGCCGGCAATGACATTATACAAACCGTAATCTACCATGCCTAACGCATCCAATACGAGACGCACCGTATATAAGGTAATTGCCATTACAAGCAACATTCTCATATACAGTAACAGCGTATTACGAGCGATAGTTTTGGATTTTGTATCTGTCATTTTTCAGTATATGTCAACATCAATCTTATCAACCGTTCCTTCTGCACGCTCCATACGAGTTTTTTGCAAAAGGGTTTTGGGGTTGATATTTTTTTAAAGTCTTCCGTCAACCAAATCGCGATCAACAAAATTCTTAACATCAAAAATGACAGTACCTTGTGCTTTAAATTTTGCAAAATCAAACGTTTTGAATTTGTCGTGCGCTACCGCCAATATCAGAGCATCATATTGTTCATCAGGAAGTTCATTGACAGCATCAATATGGTACTCATGTTTTACGGCATCCACATTTGCCCAAGGATCATAAACCGTGATATTGTTGGTGTATTCCATCAAAGTATGATAAATGTCCACAACTTTTGTGTTACGAATATCGGGGCAATTTTCCTTGAACGTAATGCCGAGAATTAAAATTTTGGAATCTTTTACCATTTTTCCCGTCTTGTTCATGTATTTGATGGTCTGATTTGCCACATAAGCTCCCATACCGTCGTTCAAACGACGTGCGCTGGTCATCACACGAGGTAAGACGCCGTAAACTTGCGCTTTTTGAATCAAATAATACGGATCGACACTGATACAGTGACCACCCACTAAACCCGGAGTAAGTTTAATAAAATTCCATTTCGACGAAGCTGCTTCGATAACATCGTTAGTATCAATGTCCATTGCGTTAAAAATTTTAGCCAACTCGTTCATAAAAGCGATATTGACATCACGCTGTGAATTTTCTATAATTTTAGAAGCTTCAGCCACTTTAATTGACGATGCTTTGTGTGTACCGTTCACTAAAACAGAATTGTAAACAGCATCGACAATATCGGCTATTTCGGGAGTTGAACCGGAAGTTACTTTGCGAATTTTTTCTACCGTGTGAAGTTTGTCACCCGGATTGATACGTTCAGGAGAATAGCCGGCAAAGAAATCAACATTGAACTTCAAACCCGAAACTCGTTCTAAAACAGGTATACATTCCTCCTCCGTCATACCGGGGTAAACGGTCGATTCGTACACCACAATATCGCCTTTGGAAATAACTTCACCAATCGCTTCGCTAGCTTTCAACAATGGGCGCAAATCAGGACGATTGTTTTCATCTACAGGCGTAGGTACTGCCACTACATAGAAATCACAATCTTTAATATCTTCAATGTTAGCAGTACAACGAAAACCGTTGGCAATAGCTTGTTGCAAAAGCTCATCCTCCACTTCCAACGTCGAATCATGTCCCGACATCAATTCATCAACACGTTTTTTATTCAAATCGTATCCAATTGTCGGATGCTTTGTAGAAAAAAGACGAGCAAGCGGCAATCCCACATATCCTAAGCCGATAACGGCAATTTTACGTTTCGTTTTCATATGATTTAATTATTAATTTGATTTTTATTTGAAGATTCATTATTAGCCTTATCAACCAAACGCCATAATATGAATATTAGTATAAAACCTATTACGCAAGTCAAAACCATTAACCAGATAGACGACCAATTACGACAAGCGATACCTAACAAAGTGAAACCTATGGTTACTGTCATCAAAACACAGGTTACTTGTTTGTGTTTCAATCCTATACGCAACAACAAATGGTGAATATGATTTTTATCGGGACAAAAAGGCGATGTTCCATGTTTAATGCGC
>JARKSE010000036.1 GCA_029974315.1 Paludibacteraceae bacterium
GGTTACGCCGGGTGTTTCTACCAATGATACTATTCTTGATGTCAAAGAAAATAACTTTTTAGCTGCAGTTTATTTGGCTAAAACACAAGCAGGAATTTCGTTCCTCGATATTTCTACAGGCGAATTTTTAGTGGCAGAAGGAACGTTAGATTATGTAGAAAAGCTCTTAAATAGTTTTGCGCCCAAAGAAGTACTTTATGAATATGGCAAACGTAAAGAGTTTGAGTCGACTTTTGGTACCAAATTTCACACACAAGAGCAGGACGATTGGGTGTTTACTTTAGAGGCTGCTAATGACCGATTACTCAAACACTTTGAAGTGCAAAACCTTAAAGGTTTTGGTGTTGATAACTTAAGCTTAGGTATTGTAGCTTCAGGTGCTATTTTATATTACCTCGATTTAACGCATCATACGCAAGTAAGTCACATTACGAATTTGGCGCGTATTGAATCTGAGCGCTACGTGTGGCTCGATAAGTTTACGGTACGCAATTTAGAACTTTTTGATTCTCACAATGAAAATGCGCGAACGCTATATTCTGTTCTAGATAAAACCATTACGCCAATGGGGAGTCGTTTGCTACGGCGCTGGTTGGCTTTTCCGCTCAAAGACGTGGAGCCTATAAACGATCGTTTAAGCGTGGTTTCGCATTTCTTTAAATATCCCGATCAAAAACTGGTGTTGAGTGATTGGTTGGCTACTATTGGCGATTTGGAACGCTTGCTGTCGAAAGTCGCTGTAGGGCGTATTACGCCTCGTGAAGTAGGGCAGTTGCGTATTGCCTTGTCCGCTATCGAACCCATTAAGAAGAGTTGTTCTGAAGCTGATAATTTGGTATTACAACGTTTTGGGGAACAGTTGAACGCTTGTGCTATCATTCGTGATCGTATCGCTCGTCAATTATCCGATAATCCACCTATGTTGTTGAATCGTGGTAATGTAATTGCTGAAGGCGTGAATGAAGAGTTGGATGAACTGCGTCGTATTGCTTATTCGGGTAAAGATTATTTATTACATATTCAGCAACGCGAAAGTGAACAAACGGGTATTCCAAGTCTCAAAATTAGCTACAATAATGTGTTTGGTTACTATATAGAAGTACGTAATTCACACAAAGATAAGGTACCTGAGACATGGATACGGAAGCAAACCCTTGTAAACGCGGAACGTTATATTACACAAGAACTTAAGGTATACGAAGAAAAGATATTAGGAGCCGAAGACCGTATATTCGCAATAGAGACAAAGCTATTTGGCGACTTAGTAATGGCTATTATGGAATACATTCCAGCCATTCAATTGAATTGCAGTATTTTGGCACAATTGGATTGTTTATTGTCGTTTACGCGCGTGTCAGAAGAGAATAAATATCAGTGTCCTGTTGTTATCGACGACGATGTGATTGATATCAAACAAGGTCGTCATCCAGTTATTGAAAAGCAGTTGCCCATAGGTGAAAGTTACGTGCCTAATGATGTTTATCTAGATTCTGAAAAACAACAGATTATCATCATTACCGGACCTAATATGTCTGGTAAGTCAGCGTTATTACGCCAAACAGCACTTATTGTATTGATGGCACAAATGGGCTGTTATGTACCTGCTGATAGTGCGATGATTGGTGTTGTTGATAAAATTTTTACACGTGTAGGTGCAAGTGATAATATTTCGTTGGGAGAATCTACGTTTATGGTAGAAATGAACGAAGCCGCCAGTATTTTGAATAATATTTCACATCGCAGTTTGATTTTATTCGACGAATTGGGGCGTGGAACAAGTACTTACGATGGTATTTCTATAGCATGGGCTATTGTAGAGTATATTCATGAACGTCCTAATTGTCAGCCAAAAACTCTCTTTGCAACACATTATCATGAGCTGAATGAGATGGAGAAATCGTATTCTCGTATCAAAAACTATAATGTGTCTGTAAAAGAGTTGGAGAAAAAGGTAATTTTTCTGCGTAAATTAGTTCGGGGTGGTAGTCAACATAGTTTTGGTATTCATGTGGCTAAAATGGCTGGTATGCCGAAGTCTGTAGTCAATCGTGCCGATGAAATTTTGGCACAACTCGAAACTGATAACCGACAATCGGTAGTGGCTGGTAAAAATTTAGAGCAGGTATCCCAACGTGAGGGCATGCAGTTGAGTTTTTTTCAGTTGGACGATCCGGTATTGGTACAAATACGTGACGAAATAAAAAATGCTGATTTAAATAACTTAACACCAATTGAAGCTTTAAATAAGTTGAACGAGATAAAGCGCATAATTACAGGTAAATAAGCGACTGTATATAAAGTAAAATAGGAATCAAATTTGATTCCTATTTTGTGTAATTTACTATGCGTTTACAGCGCCACTATTCACTATTCAATAGGTTTAATATAAGCACGTCGCTGTTTATGTTGTATGGTTTCAAAATGTTCCCAGTTTGCTTGATTTTTAGAATTTGTTTCTAAAATGGCTGTTGTTTCAGAGTATTCTATGCCGTATTGGATAAAATATTTTGTTTGGTCGTAAAAGAAGAGCGAATTAACTCCCTTGTTTTGATAATCTGGGCGAACAGCAATAAGCAACAAATCAAATGCTTTCATTTTTTTTGCTTTTAGCGCTTTTAGAATATGATACCACCCGAATGGGAAAAGTTTTCCTTTGCTTTTTCTTAGTGCTGGCGATATGTCAGGCATACCAACTGCAACACCAACCAATTCTCCTTGTTCATTAGTAACCAGAGTTATAAAATCGTAGTTTATGAGTGGGAAATACATATCGCTATAGTATTTCTTCTGTTTTTTTGTGAGCGGTTGATAGTTGTAGAGTGGTTGATATGCTTCGTCAATTACATCAAGATATTCATAATTTGGGAAACGTGTTACAAGCTCTTTTTGTGATTTAATCTTTTCGATTTTAAGTTTATAGCGGTCTAATACTATGCGTGCTACACGGTCCAAACGTTCTGGTACAGCATTTGGAATAATCACACGAAATTCAATCCAATCAATCTCTTTTTTTAGTCCAAACGCCTCGAAATGTTCGGGGTAGTATGGCGCATTATATAAGCTGGCCATTGGCGAATTGTAATCATATCCTCGGATAAGTAGCCCCTGATGATCGAAATCAGTAAAACCAACAGGACCATTCATTTCGGTCATGCCTTTTGATTTGCCCCATGCTTGAACAGTTTCTAACAGTGCTCGTGAGACAGATTTATCGTTAATAAAATCAAACCAGCCAAAACGAAGGCGTTTTTGTTGCCATTTTTCATTAGCAGTTCGGTTGATTATACCGGCAATACGTCCTACAACTTGACCATCTTTATAAGCTAAATAGCAGATGTATTCGCATAATTCGAGTGTGGGATTCTTTTTAGGATTAAAAGTGTTTAGTTCATCAAACTCCAATGGAGGACAAAAGTAGGGATTATCCTCATATAACTTTGTAGCAAAGCGTACAAATGTTTTTAACTCTTTCTTAGAGGTGACTTCTTTTATTTGAATAGACATAGTTTTTTATTTTGGTAAATATCAAGGTCTTTTTGTGAGTTTTGAGTTAGATTCTAATTATTGTTTTAGTGCTTTAATAGTGGCAATCATGTCAGTAGAACCGAATACAGAACTACCTGCCACTAAACAATCGGCTCCCGCAGCAAAGAGTTGCTTGCTGTTTTCAGTAGTAACGCCACCATCTACCTGTATAAGTGCTTGAGAACCACGGCGTGTGATTAGTTCGCGTAAACGTTCTATTTTATGATAGGTATTGGTAATGAATTTCTGACCACCAAAACCCGGATTAACAGACATGAGTAACACCATGTCCACATCGCAAATAATGTCTTCAAGTAATTCTACTGGTGTGTGCGGGTTGAGCGTAACGCCTGCTTGCATACCAGCTGTGTGAATGCGCTGTATAGTTCTGTGAAGATGTGTACAAGCTTCGTAGTGGACGTTCATCATAATAGCGCCTGTCGCTTTTACTTCGTCGATAAATTTGTCAGGCTCTACGATCATCAAATGTACGTCGAGCGGTTTTTGGCTTAGTTTGCTCACATATTTTAAAACAGGAAAACCAAAAGAAATGTTAGGCACAAAAACACCATCCATAACGTCAATATGGAGCCAATCAGCATCACTTTGGTTGATTATGTTGATATCATGTTCCAAATTTCCAAAATTGGCTGAAAGCAGTGATGGAGCAATCATTTTTTTCATAGTTTTCATCTATTTTAGGTAGTTATTTGTTGGCAAATGTACTAAAAAAATGCGATTGTCAAAAATATAACTCATGAAACAAAATAAGAGGTTCTACCATTCGGAGAACCTCTTATGTAATGATTTAATTAATAATAAATTGCAGCATTTCACCATTTACCAATTGTTCAACTTGATAAGCCGCAGCAAAGGCTAAAATAGTTTGAATTGTGCTCTCCTTAGGTTGGAGTGGTGTGGTAATTTTGTCTTTTTTTTGTTTTTGATCAGGCGTAAAATCTTTTATCATAGGCAAATATATAATTAAGTTATTTGTCTATAATAACGGTTGTAATATCCTGTTTATTGTGTCATTATTATAATTTTATGAGGCAATGATATGTTCAAATTCTGATAGTAGTTGTTTATCGGCTGCCAACTTACGCAGATTCAAAATAGCATAGCGCATACGTCCTAAGGCAGTGTTGATACTAATGTTTTGAATTTCAGCTATTTCTTTAAAGCTCAAATCTTGGTAAAAGCGCATTTTTACAATTGAGCGCTGCGATTCAGGTAACAAATTAAGTAATTTAACCATATCTTTGAGCGTTTCTTCGTACACAATACAATCCTGAATATTGTCGTCGTAGAGTTTGGCGTT
>JARKSE010000040.1 GCA_029974315.1 Paludibacteraceae bacterium
CTGACAACGCCATACTTAGTTGCTTGCTCAAGCGTTGCACCTTCTTGTAGTGCTTGCTCTGCGCCTCTACCCATTGCACTTGTAACAAAACTTGCAGTCGATAATGCTTGCCCTGCAACGGGTATCGCATTTAAAGCAACACTCGGCAACATTTCTCCGACGCTTTGTATTGCACCTTCAAGCCACGTGTCGTTTAAGTAACTACCTTGTGTATTTCTGTTAAGCCATTGAGTGTATTCGCTATTTTCTGTTGTGTCGTATGCAATTTTTCTTTCCATGTTTGCTCTAATATCGTCAACATCTGTAATGTTTGCTCTTAACAAGCGCCCTGCATCTGCTATACCTTCAACACCTTTTGCAACACCTTTACCAAGTGTTCCTAGAACGTCGCCAACACTTTGTAGGCTTCGGTTTAAAAAACCCATTTGTTGCACTTTCTTTTGTTCTTCGGCTTGTCTAATGCTTGCAAGTTGATTTCTGTATGCTTGTATTTCATCTAAAACAGAAAGAGGTGCTGTTGGTGTCGCTAGTTGTTGTTGCTCTTTTATTGCTTTATTATAAATATCATAAATGCTTTCAGCCATTTAGCCACCTACTTTATATTAAATTCTTCACTCTCTTTGTTTTTATCTTTTATTTCAATTAATTCGCCATTATGAATTACAAACGTTAAAACAGTTTCTCTGCCTGGCACTCCTTTTTTGAATTTAACAATTTTACCCTCAAACGCTTGTGGATTTGCTTTAATCATTCGCATTTTTTCTTGGTTTTCTCTTATAAAGTTAGGATCGGTTACTTTATTTTTCGTGCTAAACATTTCAAACGGGTCAGTGTTTGTTGGGTTTATGCCAGTAGCGCCACGATCTGGGTCAATGGTTGCAATAGTATAACGATTTGAGTTTGGTTTAATATCAAAACTTTCCAAAAACTTTTCTTCTTGAATTTTATTGATTTCGTTTATATAAAAATTATCAAACTCTTGTAGTTCTTGTGGCGTTGGATTGTAGTTACGAACAAACACTTCTCTTGCTTTTTGATAATCTTCAAGTGTAAGTGCTTTATCGCCAATTCTTTCTTCAATTCCTGTTATAAACGCTTCTTTGGCTTCTTTTGCTATTGGTGCAATTCTGTTTGCGTAATTCCAA
>JARKSE010000055.1 GCA_029974315.1 Paludibacteraceae bacterium
TGGCTTGTTGAGTTCCAAAAACGCAGAATAAAAACAAAATTCTCTTAACTCTAAAAATATAAATGAGTATGAAAAAAATATTTTTACCTTTGATGGTTGTAGCACTGGCATTAAGTAGTTGTGGTAACAGCAGTGTATTATTACCAAATGCTACAGGAGCAGCATTCGAAGTGCTTGTTGTTATCGATGAAAAAGATTGGCGTTCAGAAGGAGGTAAAGCACTCTTCGATGTATTAGCTGCTGATATGCCCTGTATTCCGCAAGCAGAACCAATGTTCTCTATTTCACGCGTGCCACAAAAAGAATTTGACAATCTACTCCGCCCCACACGTAACATTGTCATGGTGGAAATTGATTCTACACAATACACGAAAGCCACTATTAAATTTGTAAAAAACAGATGGGCCAATTCGCAAGCTATTGTGCTCATCACGTCGAACACGGCGCAAAATCTAGCTTCTATTTTAGCCTCAAAAGGGAATGAAATTAGCAATTATTTAGTAGAAGCTGAACGGGCGCGTCAAATAGACTATTTCAAAAGCAACATCAATAATACAGCGCTCAACAAAGTGTACACTAAATTTGGTGGACAGATAGCTGTGCCAACGAGTTTAAACAAATATAACGAAGCTCAAGATTTTCTATGGATGTCGAATGGTAGCGCAGTTGCACGCCAAGACGTGCTAATTTATAGCTATCCATACACGGATAAAAAACAGTTAACTGAAAAAGCCTTACTTGCCAAACGCGATTCGATGTTGCAAGCACACATACCAGGTTCTATGACAGGTTCATATATGGGCACTGCTTATACCTTTGAGCCTCCCGTTTTCAAAGAAATTTGGATGAACGACACTTATTGTGCTGAAATTCATGGTTTGTGGGAAATGAAAAATGGCGAAGTGATGGGTGGCCCTTTTGTGAGCCACACACGCCTTGACGAAATTAACAATCGCTTAATCACCATCGAAGGATTTGTATTTGCACCAGGACGCGACAAACGCAATTTAATCCGACAAGTGGAAGCTATGGTTTATTCCTTCAAAATGCCACAAGAAGTAAACGAAGTGGTGATTACACCGAAAAAATAAATCGATTCACACATGAAACATTTACGTAAATGGCAACTCTTTTGGAGCGCTTTTATAGGCTTAGGAGCCTATTGGGGAGCTGCCATGATGTTTATTGACCCAACTGGTGTAAAATGGGGCATGGAGCCATTGTTACCGTTATTACAACAGTTACCATTGGCAGATGTTTTTTTCCAAGATTTCATTTGGTCTGGCATCGTCTTATTACTTGTAAATGGAGTAACTAATACCATCGCGTTCATTTTACTCGCAAAAAAACACCATTGGGGAGCTTTGGCAGGTTTGGCAAATGGCATCATTTTAATGCTTTGGATTTTAGTAGAATATCTTATTTTCGGCTTTAACTTTTTATCAAATATCTATTTAGCATTTGGTTTCTTACAAGCCGGAAACGGATTTTTACTTTGGAAACAGACAAAAGCTCTGAACAATTAACGCATTACAAAACAACGATAGTATGGAAAAACTACTCAAAATTGGTATCACGCAAGGTGACATCAATGGAATTGGTTACGAAGTAATTTTAAAAACCTTAGCCGATCCACGTATGCTGGAACTTTGCATACCCGTGATTTACGGTTCATCCAAAGCGATTGGTTACTACAAAAAATTACTAGAACTCGATCATTTGAGCATCAATATTGTAAAATCGGCTGATGAAGCTGGTGCAAAACGCATCAACAT